>JAUNSH010000089.1 GCA_030539285.1 Eubacteriales bacterium | reverse complement strand
AGGGATTTTTCTCTCGGTGGACGGCATCTGCCAAATCCATCAGGGAAATGGGCTGGCCGGATTTGGCTTGCTGTTCCAGATCGGCTACCGTGGGCTGCTTGCCGTTGTTGATGATACCGTCGATCATCCAGTCCATGTTCATAAACCGCACATTGCCGGGATCGTCACGCTTTACCTGGTAGATGGCAAAGCAGTCACCCCCATGATCGAGGAAGGCATTCTCCCGCTCCTCCTGGTGCTGCTGGCGCTCCACGATTTTTTCGTGGAACAGGGAGCTTTGCTCCCATTCCTCACGGGAAACAGCGAACATCGTGCCGGGGGCCTGGGTATCCAATTCCTCCCGGCCAAACAGCATCTCTGCATTGCCGCCGTCCACGATAGCGTACACGCTCAAATCCTGATCGCACAGCTCTACTGCCCGTTCTCTGGACAGAGGCAGCATATCGCCATCCAAATAGCCGCAGGTTTTCAGATCAGCTACTTTCAGGGATTCATCCGGCATGGGGTATTCGTCCAGCGACTGCTCTGGGGTGTCCGGTGAGGGGGCTTCCGGTGGAACGGTTGCTTCAACCGTCTGAACAGTTGCGGCATTATCCGGCACCTGGGGCTGCTCCTGTGCAGGGGCATCTGCTGCCAAATCAATGCCTTGCTCCTTGCAAATCTCCCGATAATGCTGCTCAATCCCAGAAATCAGCTCCGAGGAGGTCTTGTTTATGGTTTCCAGACTGGTCCGCAGCTCTTTCAGCTCCTTGCCCTGGGACCATGTGGCAATGTAGCCGAAGCTGTTGTCAGCGGTTTCAATGCCAAAATACTGACAGACGGCGTAGGAAATGCTCTCGGCTTCCACTTCCTCGGTATTCCTGTCCTTTTCTCCCGGCACAAGGATGGTTTCCCCATCGTCTGCCAGCTCCGTCATTTTCTCATAGTTGTGGAGCCGGGAATGGGCCATTTCGTGAATGGCGGCGCAGACGGTCTGTACCTGGCTCATGCCTTCCCGGAGGAAAATCGCCTGTTTGGTCAGACTGAAATAGCCATCCATGCCAGGTTCCATCGGCTCTATGGTAATGGGCACCTGGGAAGTTCTGCGCAGAGCCTCCATGAAAACCTCATACTGCGCCACATCCCCGGTCAGACTGAAGGAAATCTGCGGCAGGGGCTTTCCATCGGTCTGGGACACATCGAATACGGACACCACCTTGAACATGGGAATGGTGACTTCCTTTTCCTCGGTGATGGGTTTCCCTTCATCGTCCAGCATGGGCAGCTTGGTGTCCGGGTCCAGCTTCTCCTTATCCACCTTGATTTTGTAGGGGGTGGGGGCAAGAATCTGGATGCCCTTTTCGCCCTTTTTCACATGACGCCCGAAGCTGTTTTTCCACTTGCTGAAGCCAGCTACCAGCGTGGCATCGGGCCGCTGGGCATGGATCAGCATGACATTGTTCAGGGAATACTTGTGGAACCGGCTCATGGTGGTGAGGTAATTCCGGTAGCGGTCACTTTCAAACAGCTCCATGATGCCTTTTTCTATGCCAGCGGTTATCTCTTTAATGCGTTCTTTGCTTGACTGTTTTTCAGCCATGAGAAATCTCCTTTCACATATAAATGTATGAAAAAAGCACCCCTGCACAGTTTGAAGATCGCTGCGCAGGGGTGCTTGTCGACATCAGAAGGCCCTTTTTTTCGTTCCTGGTACAAATACTTGTCAACTCAAAAAACGAAGAAAAAAGCTGTTGCAGCGCAACGGTTTTCAGCCTCAAAATGTCGACGCAGCGCCCCTTTTCTTTCTTGCCCATTCCGCCTGCTGTTTTCGACGTTGCTGTACAGCACATTCAGGACAATATTTTGTTTGGGGATGATCGGAAGAAAGCGGATTGCCGCAGACTTCACATACACGTTTTTGATGGTTTTGTAGAATGGCAGCTTCAAGAGCAGGGTCATTTGGAAGAACCGCATTACGGAACCACTTACAGTTCAGAGAGTAGGAAATCCACTGCGGACAGATGTTGCAAAAAGACCAATCCAGAACCAAGCAGCTACCTTGGTCATAATTGCAGCATCTTTGCTTTATCAGCTTTCGCACCTGCTTCAGCTGCTCATCATTCATCCGGGGCAGATCAGCCATTGCCAAACACCAGCTTGAAGTGCGCCTTTTCACCGTCATCCTCCAGAATAACAGCAGCGTCATAGGTAGTTCCGTTCTTGGCAGAAACGCAGCCCTTCAGCGGGGCGCGGCCTTTCTCCAGCAGGAGCTGGGCGGTTTTCCTGTCCAGGGTTTTCTGCTTGAGGGTGAAGAACCGGCTGTCCCTCCACAGGACAAATTTGCAGTCGTTGTTGGTACAGAAGTACCCCTTGCTGCGCTCAATCACCGGCCTGCCGCACCGGGGGCATTTGCCCACGGTGGTTTCAACGGAGGGGAACAGAATATCCGCGCCGGAAACAGGGCGGTAATCCGCAATCAGACCGGTGAGCATTTCCCGAATGCCAGCCAGGAAATCCTCTGGCTCTAGCTCACACTTCTGCACCTGGGACAGCCTATGCTCCCATTCCGCTGTCAGCAGCGGCGATTGAAGCTGTTCCGGCAGGACGGTAATCAGGGCGTTGCCCAGTGCAGTAGGAATCAGGATGGTCTGTTTTTTTACCTTACGCCGTTCCAGCATTCCCGTGGACACCAGCTTTTCCAGAATCCCGGCACGGGTGGCAGGAGTTCCCAGACCTTTGCGTTCTGCATCCTCCGGCATATCCTTTGCTCCTGCTGTTTCCATGGCGGACAGCAGCAGATCTTCTGTATAGTGGTGGGGCGGCTGGGTTTTCCCTTCCTTGACGGACACCTTGCTGGGGGTCAGCACCTGCCCGACTTCCAGACCGGAAAACCACTTCTGTGGGATGCTTTTCTGTCCGTATTTTTTCCAGCCAGCATCCAGCAGCATTTTCATGGTTGCCTTAAAGGTTCCATCACAGGCAATGGTGATTTCTGCCTCCCGGCAGCGGTAGGCTCCGCTGACCGCCATCAGTACCTGCCGGGAGATCAGCTTCAGGATGTTCTGCTCCGCCGTGGGAAGGCTGGATAAATCCAGTTCTCCCGCCGCCATCGTGGGCAGGATGGCATGGTGATCGGATACCTTTTTGGAGTTGCACACCTGCTGGGCATGAATCTCGCCGGGAGCTTCCGCACCGAAAATCCCAGCGGCGCACAGGACGATGGCCGGGACACTGCCCAGCATATCGTCGGTCAGACAGCGGCTGTCCGTCCTGGGGTATGTACACAGCTTCTTTTCGTAGAGGGATTGCAGATAGTCCAGCGTCTGCTGGGCGGTGTAGCCCAAAAGCCGGTTGGCATCCCGCTGGAGGGTGGTCA
>JAUNSH010000049.1 GCA_030539285.1 Eubacteriales bacterium | reverse complement strand
ATTCCGGCGGTCTGGATACTTCCATCATCATCCCCTGGCTGAAGGAGAACTACAATAACCCCGAGATCATCGCCGTGGCCGGCAACGTCGGCCAGGCTGACGAGCTGGAAGGTCTGGAAGCCAAGGCCATCGCCACCGGCGCCAGCAAGCTGATCGTGGCCGATCTGGTGGACGAGATGGTGGACGAGGTCATCATCCCCTCCTTGAAGATGGATGCCAAGTACGAGACCTACCTGCTGGGCACCGCCTTTGCCCGTCCCGTCATCGGCAAAAAGCTGGCCGAGATCGCACTGGCTGAGGGCGCGGACGCTATCTGCCACGGCGCCACCGGCAAGGGCAACGACCAGGTGCGGTTCGAGCTGGCCATCAAGCGGTTCGCTCCCAACATGAAGATCATCGCTCCCTGGCGGGAGTGGGACATCAAGTCCCGTGACGAGGAGATCGACTACGCCGAGGCCCACAACGTCCCTCTGAAGATCAGCCGGGAGACCAACTACTCCAAGGACAAGAACCTGTGGCACCTGAGCCACGAGGGCCTGGATCTGGAGGATCCTGCCAATGAGCCTGACTACGACAAGCCCGGCTTCCTGGAAATGGGCGTGTCCCCCATGATGGCTCCCGACGAACCCACCTATGTGACTATCGACTTTGAAGCCGGCGCTCCCGTTGCCATCGACGGCGAGAAGATGAAGGCTTCCAAGATCATCGAGAAGCTGAATAAGCTGGGCGGTGCCAACGGCATCGGCATCATCGACATCGTGGAGAACCGTCTGGTGGGTATGAAGGACCGGGGCGTGTACGAGACCCCCGGCGGCACCATCCTGTACTTCGCCCACCAGCAGCTGGAAATGCTGACTGTGGACAAGGATACCCTGCATGTCAAGCAGAAGCTGGCGGTTGACTACGCCGACCTCATCTACAACGGCAAGTGGTACTCCCCCCTGCAGGAGGCCCTGACCGCCTTTGCCAACGAGAGCAACAAGTACGTCACCGGCTCCGTGAAGCTCAAGCTCTATAAGGGCAACATCATCCCCGCCGGCACCACTTCTCCCTACTCCCTGTACTCCGAGAATTTGGTGACCTTCGGCGAGAGCGACTACGACCAGAATCAGGCGGCCGGCTTCATCAACCTGTGGGGCCTGCCCACCAAGGTCCAGGCGCTGCGGGAGCAGGGGAAACTGTAATCAATAATGCAAAATGCAGAATGCTGAATGCAAGATAATGTCTGAATGGGACGGAGTTTTGCATTCAGCAATTCGCATTCCACTGACGAATAAGAGGAGAGACTATGGAAAAGATGTGGGCCGGGCGGACTTCCGGCACAACAGACAGCATCGCGGATGATTTCAATTCTTCCATCCGCTTCGATTGCCGCATGTACCGACAGGATATCACCGGCTCCATGGCCCATGCTGCCATGCTGGGTGCCCAGGGCATCATTGCGCAGGCTGAGTCCGACCAGCTGATCGACGGCTTACAGGGCATTTTAGACGATCTGGAATCCGGTGCGCTGGAATTTGACATGGGCTGCGAGGACATCCATATGTTCGTGGAGCAGGTGCTGACCCAGCGCCTGGGTGATGTGGGCAAGAAGCTGCACACTGCCAGAAGCCGTAACGATCAGGTGGCTCTGGACCTGCGGATGTACCTGCGGGAGGAGATCGACGAGATCTCTGCGCTGGTGAAGGCGGTGCTGGAAGCAGTGGTTTCTCAGGCGGAAGCCAACAAGGAGGTCATCCTGCCGGGCTACACCCACTTGCAGCGTGCTCAGCCCATTCTGTTCTCCCACCACTTGATGGCCTACGCCATGATGCTTCTGCGGGATTTGGGCCGTCTTGCTGACTGCCGCAAGCGGATGAACGTATCGCCCATCGGCAGCTGCGCCCTGGCTGGTACGACTTACAACACCGACCGCCGGTTCGAGGCGGAAAAGCTGGGTTTTGACGGCATCGCCCTGAACTCCATTGACGGCGTGTCCGACCGGGATTTCTGCGTGGAGCTGATGAGCGCCCTGTCCACCCTGATGATGCACCTGTCCCGTTTTTCTGAGGAGATCATCCTCTGGGCCAGCTGGGAATTCAAGTTTGTGGAGCTTTCTGATGCTTACACCACCGGCTCCTCCATCATGCCCCAGAAGAAGAATCCGGACATGGCGGAGCTGGTTCGCGGCAAGACCGGGCGGGTCTACGGCGATCTGATGGCCATGCTCACCACTCTGAAGGGCCTGCCCCTAGCCTATAACAAGGATATGCAGGAGGACAAGGAAGCGGTGTTCGACGCGGTGGATACCGTGAAAATGTGCCTGAAGGTCTTCGCCCCCATGCTGGCCACCATGACCTCCCGGCCCGACAACATGAAAAAAGCGGCCCAGGGCGGTTTCATCAACGCCACCGATTTGGCGGATTACTTAGTCAAAAAGGGAATGCCCTTCCGCAGCGCTTACAAGATTTCGGGACAATTGGTTGCCAAGTGTATTGCCGAGGGCTGCGTGCTGGAAACCCTGCCGCTGGAAACCTACAGGCAGTATTCTGACCTCTTTGACGAAGACCTGTATCAGGACATCGATCTTCTGACCTGTGTCCAGAAGCGGATCTCCGAGGGCGGCACCTCTGTGCAGTCTGTGGAGGCCCAGATCGCCTATGTAAAGGAGCAGCTGGCATGACGAAGGTATTTATTGACGGCAGCGCCGGAACCACCGGACTGCGGATCCGGGAACGTCTCAGCGGACGGACTGATCTGGAGCTGCTGACCTTAAGCGAGGATAAGCGCAAGGACGCGAATGCCCGCCGGGACATGCTGAACACGGCGGATATCGCCTTCCTGTGCCTGCCCGACGCGGCGGCAATCGAAGCGGTTTCCTTGATCGAAAGTGACCACGTTGCGGTCATCGACACCTCCACTGCCCATCGGGTAAGTGAGGGTTGGGCCTACGGTTTCGCGGAGCTGTCCCGGTCGCACCGGCAGGCGATTGTGAATTCCAAGCGGGTAGCCAATCCCGGCTGTCACGCCAGCGGCTTTATCGCTGGGGTGTATCCCCTCGTGAAACACGGCGTGATTCCCGCCGATTTTCCTTTGACAGCCTACTCCCTCACCGGCTATTCCGGCGGCGGCAAGAAGCTGATCGCGGAATATGAGGACGAAAACCGGGACCCGCGCCACGAAAGCCACCGCATCTACGGTACGACTTTGACGCATAAGCACCTGCCGGAAATGCAGAAACTCTGTGGTTTGACTCAAAAGCCAGTGTTTTCTCCCATTTTGGGTGACTTTTATGCTGGTATGGCGACGTCCGTTCTGCTTCCCGGCATTGATGCGAATATTGTCTGGGAAGCTATGAACGACCATTACGCGGGGCAGAAACTGGTCAGCGTGGCCCCGCTGGGCGGCGACGAAGCCGTTGTTTATGCCAGCACTTACGCCGGAAAGGATACCATGCGCATTCAGGTCAGCGGACAGCGGGACCAGTGTATGGTCACGGCGATTTTCGACAATCTGGGCAAGGGCGCGTCCGGCGCGGCGATTCAGAACATGAATCTGCTGCTGGGGCTGGACGAGACTACCGGACTGTCTCTGTGAGAAAAAGGAGAGAAGTATGAACGTGATTGAAGGCGGCGTCTGTGCCGCGAAAGGGTTTTCCGCCAACGGTGTCCACTGCGGTATCCGGAAAAACCAGACCAAAAAGGATCTGTCTCTGATTTTCAGCAGCGTGCCTGCCAGCGCCGCCGCTGTGTATACCACCAATCTGGTCAAGGGCGCGCCCCTGACCGTGACCAAAAAGCACCTGAGCAACGGCATTGCCCAGGCGGTGATCTGCAACAGCGGCAACGCCAACACCTGCAACGCCAACGGCATCGAGATCGCCGAGGAAATGAGTGCCATTGCGGCGAAAGCGCTGGGCATCTCTGCCGAGGATATGATCGTGGCCTCCACCGGCGTCATCGGTCAGCCCCTGTCCATGGAGCCCATTGCTGCTGGCCTGCCGGAGCTGGTTGCCGGACTGTCCCCCGAGGGCGGTCAGGCTGCTGCTGAGGGCATCATGACCACCGACACGGTGCGCAAAGAGGTTGCTGTGGAATTCACGCTGGGCGGTAAGACCTGCCGTCTGGGCGGCATCGCCAAGGGCAGCGGCATGATCCATCCCAATATGGCAACCATGCTGGTGTTCCTCACCACCGACGCGGCGATCACCCCCGCCATGCTCCAAAAGGCCCTGTCCGGGGACATCGCCAACACCTTCAATATGCTGTCCATCGACGGCGACACCTCCACCAACGATATGGTCACCGTTCTGGCCAACGGCCTTGCGGGCAACCCCGTGGTGGATGCCGAGGGCGAGGACTTTACCGCATTCATGCAGGCCCTGAACTCCGTGACCATCGCCCTGTGCCGGAAGATCGCTGGCGACGGCGAGGGCGCAACCAAGCTGTTGGAATGCAAGGTCACCGGCGCGGCTGATCTGACGACTGCGAAAACCGTTGCCAAGAGCGTCATCTGCTCCAGTCTGCTGAAAGCCGCCATGTTCGGCGCGGATGCCAACTGGGGGCGGGTGCTGTGTGCCATCGGCTACAGCGGCGCCAATGTGGACGTAAACAAAGTGGACGTGGCTTTCCGCAGCGCGGCGGGTACCGTAGAGGTCTGCAAGAACGGCGCGGGCCTTGATTTCTCCGAGGAGATCGCGAAAAAAGTCCTGCTGGAAAAGGAAATCGAAATTCTGGTTGAGCTGAACAGCGGCGAAATTTCCTCTACCGCCTGGGGCTGTGACCTGACCTACGATTACGTGAAAATCAACGGCGATTATCGAACCTAAGCGGGGGCAGATTATGGAGAATGAGTTTTCCAATATGGAGCGGGCCGAGGTACTGACTCAGGCCCTGCCCTACATTAAAAAATACAGCGGCAAGATCGTGGTCATTAAGTACGGCGGCAACGCCATGGTCAACGAGCAGCTCAAGCAGCAGGTGATGGAGGACATCGCTCTGCTGTGGCTGATCGGCGTGAAGGTGGTTCTGGTCCACGGCGGCGGCCCGGAGATCAGCGAGACCATGAAGCGGTTGGGCAAGCAGGCTCAGTTTGTGAACGGCCTGCGGGTCACGGACAAGGAGACTGTGGACATCGTCCAGATGGTGCTGGCGGGCAAGGTCAATAAGACCCTGGTAAACCTCCTGCAAATGAAGGGCGGCCACGCCGTGGGCCTAAGCGGCATTGACGGCGGCATCATCGAGGCTGTCATGAAGGACGAGGCCCTGGGCTATGTGGGAAAAATCACCCGCATCCGCACCCAGCCCATCACCGACCTTCTGGAAAAAAACTACATCCCTGTGATCTCCACCGTTGCCAGCGACCGGCAGGGCAATACCTACAACATCAACGGCGACACTGCCGCCGCTTACATTGCCGGGGCTTTGAACGCGGAACGCCTGATCATGATGACGGACATTGCCGGCATCCTGCGGGACAAGGACGACCCCAGTACGCTGATCCCTGCCCTGACGGTGACGGAGGCGAAACAGCTCTTTAACGAGGGCGTGATCTCCGGCGGTATGATCCCCAAGGTGGACTGCTGTATCGAAGCCATCGGCAAGGGCGTGAAGCACGTAGTAATTATGGACGGACGGGTGCCCCACTCCATTCTGATGGAGCTGCTGACCGATGAAGGCGCGGGCACCATGGTTATGGGAGATTAACATGAGCATTATTGAAATGGATCAGGCGTATGTGGCGGGCACTTATAAGCGCTTCCCGGTGGAGATCGTCTCCGGCAAGGGAAGCCGGGTGGTGGACGCCAACGGAAAAAGTTATGTGGACATGGGCTCCGGCATTGGCGTCACCGCCTTTGGCTTTGCAGACGATGCCTGGATGGCGGCGGTGACCGCCCAGTTGGGCAAGGTGCAGCACACCTCCAACCTCTATTACACCGAGCCTTGCGCCAAGCTCGCCAAGCTCCTGTGCGAAAAAACGGGAATGAAGAAGGTGTTCTTCTCCAATTCCGGGGCGGAGGCCAACGAGTGTGCTATTAAGGCGGCAAGAAAGTATTCCGCCGAAAAGAAGGGGACGGACTGCTATACCATTGTGACGCTGGTGAACAGCTTCCACGGGCGTACATTGACCACCCTTGCGGCTACGGGACAGGAGCATTTCCATGAGCTGTTCCAGCCCCTGACCCCCGGCTTTGTCCATGTTCCGGCCAACGACATTGAGGCTCTGAAAAAATGTGTTCAGGCGTTTCAGGTTGCGGGCATTCTCATGGAGGTGGTTCAGGGCGAGGGCGGCGTACTGCCCCTGACTGAGGAGTATCTGGTGGCGGCAAATGAAATCGCCCACGAAAACGACATTCCCTTTATGATCGACGAGGTGCAGACCGGCAACGGCCGCTCCGGCAAGCTCTACAGCTACATGAATTACCCCATCCAGCCGGACATCGTCTCCACCGCCAAGGGCCTGGGCGGCGGCCTGCCCATCGGCGCCACAATGCTGGGCGAAAAGGTTCAGAACGTCCTGGGCTTCGGTGACCACGGTTCCACCTACGGCGGCAACCCCGTATGCTGTGCCGGCGCGGTCAGCGTGGTGGAGCGGCTGACGGAGAATTTTCTGGAGGGCGTGAAGGAAAAAAGCGCCTATGTCTTCTCCAGCCTGCAAGGCGCCCCCGGCGTGGAATCCGTCACAGGCCTGGGCCTGATGATCGGCGTCAAGACCGTGGCCCCCGCCGCGGACGTGGTGAAAAAGTGTATGGAAAACGGCGTGCTGTGCCTGACGGCCAAGGATAAGGTTCGTCTGCTGCCGGCGCTGAACATCCCGATGGAGGATTTGAAATTCGCTGTGGAAACCCTGAAAGCGGCCGCGGAGGAACTGGCGTGAGGATTGTACAGCGTCTGAAAGACCGGTTTCCGGGTGAGATTTCGAAAAAAAGGCTGCTTTATTGGGCCGGATGCCTGATTTTGATTGGGTGGACACTGGCGCTGCTGCGGCTGAATTACTGGCGGATCTACGACAACACCTTCTGGGTGGACGAAACCTGGTCTATCCGTCTTGCCAGAATGTCCCTTTCGGATATGATCAAAAAGACGGCAACGGATATGCACCCGCCTCTTTTTTATATGCTGGCCATGGCCATGAACCGCCTGTTTGGTGACAACGGTCCTGCCTACCATCTGTCCGCACTGCTTCCCTATGTGGGGATCCTGTTCCTGGCCTGCACGGAGGTGCGACGGGAGTTGGGCCTTGGCCCGGCGTTCCTGCTGGTCACCATGATGTCCCTGATGCCGGAGCCGCTGTACTACAATGTGGAAGTGCGGATGTACTCGCTGGGCGCGTTCCTGGTTTTGACGGCATTTCTGGCCCTGCGCGGAATTTTGACACGAAACCGGCTGCGGTCGTGGGTGATTTTTTCGCTGGCGTCCCTGGGGGCGGCTTATACCCACTATTACGCCCTGATCAGCGTGGCGTTTTTCTACCTGATCCTAATCGTACCGTCTCTGCGGGACCGCAAATATCTGCGGCGGACCGCAGTCACATGGGTGGCTGCCGTGGCGGGATATCTTCCCTGGCTGGGGGTATTGCTCAAATCCTTCGTGTCAACCTCCGGGGACTGGTGGCTCGATGAGATTCCGACGGCAGGGGAGTGTCTGTCGTTTTTCTTCAGTGCCCGGTGGCTGACGTGTCTGTTTGTGCTGATCGTGGCGGTCTACCTGCTCGTCAAGCTGAGACGCAGATGGTGTGAGCGAAAGGACAGTGCCGGAACCCCCATGGATCCGGAGCTTCTGTGGGTCTTGGCGGGCCTGTTGTCCCTTGTGGGAACGATTGCGGTTGGAATGGGACTGTCCTACGCGGTGCGGCCGTTTTTTGTGGACCGCTATTTGTATCCGCTGACGCCGGTGCTGTACCTGATCCTGGGCTTCTGCCTGTCACGGCTGGACAAAACAAAGCTCCTGTGCCTTGTTCTGACTGCGGGAATTGTAGTGGGCTTCTGGCCCTCCTACCTGCAGATCCGGGATGATTATAAATATCAGGATATGTGTACGGCGGAGTTCCTTGAGAAGATCACACCGGGGGAAAACGCGGTGTTTTGCTCGGAAAAAACGGCGGATTTTCGCTATTATTTCCCGGATATTCCCGAGTTCAGCAGATCCAGTCCGGACAAGATGGACCCATCCTATGATGAGATATGGTATTTCCGGGAGAGTAAGGATGAGCCTGAGGACCTTCCGGGATACAGCAAAGAAATGGTGTCAAAGGGCCTGTTTACAGGCTGGTTTTATTACTATGTGTGGCTTTATCAGGCCGTGGAGTGACGCGGCCTGAGGCCCCGCGGGTTTTATGGAGGTAACAACATGAAACTGAAAGGCAAGAGCTTTTTAAAGCTGCTGGACCTGACCCCGGAGGAGATCGAAGGACTGCTGGGGATGGCGGCGAAATTCAAGGCAGAAAAAAAGGCCGGTGTGTCCCACCGGCTGTGTGAAGGAAAAAATATCGTCCTGCTGTTTGCCAAGGACTCCACCCGGACCCGCTGCGCCTTTGAGGTGGCGGGACACGATCTGGGCATGGGTGTGACCTATATCGGCTCCTCCGGCTCCCAGATGGGCAAGAAAGAGTCTATCGCCGATACTGCCCGGGTGCTGGGCAGAATGTTTGACGGCATCGAGTACCGGGGCTTTGAGCAGACCATCGTGGAGGATCTGGCAAAGTTCGCCGGCGTCCCCGTGTGGAACGGCCTGACCAATGAATTCCATCCCACCCAGATTCTGGCGGATTTTCTCACGATTCAAGAGCATTTTGGCGGTCTGAAGGGCAAAAAATTGGTGTACATGGGCGACGCCCGGTACAATATGGGCAACTCCCTTATGGTGGGCTGCGCCAAGATGGGGATGCATTTTGTGGCCTGCGCTCCGGAGAGCTATTTCCCCAACGCGGAGCTGGTGAGCACCTGCAAGGAGATCGCGGCGGAAACAGGGGCAACCATCGAGCTGATCACCGACCCCATGAGCGCCGTCAAGGGCGCGGACGTGATCTACACCGACGTGTGGGTGTCCATGGGCGAGCCGGACAGTGTCTGGCAGGAGCGTATTGACGCCCTGTCTCCCTACCGGGTGACTATGGAGCTGATGAACGCCGCGGGAGATCAGTGCCGCTTCATGCACTGCCTGCCGGCTTTCCACGACCTGAACACCACCATCGGCAAGGAAATCTACGACAAATTTGGCATCGATTGCATGGAGGTCACGGACGAGGTGTTCGAATCCGACCGCTCCATCGTCTTCGACGAGGCGGAGAACCGGATGCACACCATCAAGGCCGTCATGGCGGCTACGCTGTAAGATAAAATAGAGCCTTCCCCCCAGGGGAAGGCTTTTTTGCGTTATACGGTTAGATTCTGGATCCACTTGCCCTGTTTCAGCAGAAAAGCGCCGATGGCGCATTTAATGAGATAAGTGGACAGGCAGATGGAGAACAGGGGAACGATGGAAAGATCAGTAAACCGGCTCAGGCAGTAGGCCACCGGCACACAGACCACCCAGGTAAAGCAGCTGTCGAACAGGAAGGTGACAAAGGTCTGCCCCCCGGAGCGCAGGGTGAAATAGGTTGCGTTGACATAGGCGTCAAAGGGCATGAAGACGGCGTTGATGCAGATCAGACAGGTAGCCAGATGCCGTACCGCATCGGTGGTGTTGTAGATCTGAGGGAACAGCCCGGAAATGCAGGCCATGAGCAGGCCGAAGAAAGCGCCGGAGCTGACGGACAGGGTCAGCAGCTTTCGGTTGGAATCCCGCACCTCCGGCTCCGTCCGGCCCGCGCCCAGCATCTGACCCATAATGATGCCCACGGCGTTGCCCAGGGACAGGAACACCACGGAAGCCAGGTTGAATAAAGTTGAGGAAATGTTCATGGCGGGCACCACGTCCAGCCCACAGGTGGAATAGCACTGATTCATGAAAGCCATGCCGCTGGACCAGAGGGCCTCGTTGATAAGCAATGGCATTCCCTTGACGGTGATGGTTTTCAGCAGCTTTCCCGGCAGGTACATAGAGCGGTAGGCCCCCACGATGAAGGGGTTGCGCTTATGGTTAATGTGCACCCACCCGGCGAGAATGGCCAGCTCCACATATCGGGAAATGACAGTAGCCAGCGCCGCGCCCTCTACGCCCATTTTCGGCGCGCCGAAGTGTCCGAAGATCAGCACGTAGTTCAGACACAGATTCACCACCACGGCGGCGATGCCCGCCAGCATGGGAAGAAAGGTGTTGCCGCACTCCTTCAGGGTGCTTGCGTAAGCGTTGGCAATGGCGAAGGGCAGGAAACCCCAGAGCATGATGGCGAGATATTTCAGTCCATACTCCAGCGCGCCTGCCGCCGTGGCGGCATCGCCGTCGCCGGTGAGGTACAGCCCAATGAGAGTGCTGCCCTTCAAGGCAAACACAGCACTGCCCAGCAAAGCCAGCGCAAGGCAGATCAGGAATTTAAAACGGAAGGTGTAGCGCACGCCCTCGGTGTCCTGAGAACCGTGGAACTGGGCAGTAAAAATTCCGGCACCGGAGCTGGCACCGAAAATGCACAGGTTGAATACGAAAATCAGGCCGTTGACGATGGACACGCCGCTCATGGGGATGGTGCCCACCTGACCGACCATGATGTTGTCAAGCAGGGAAACAAAGTTAGTAATGCCGTTTTGTACAATGATGGGCACGGCGATCCCAAGGACACGGCGGTAAAACGCCCTGTCGCCGATGTAACGGTTTAACATAAACACCTCAGAAAACAAAATGTAGGGGAGGGTCATAGACCCTCCCGTTTTCGCGATGGATTGCACGGGTCACGGGCGGGTCAATGACCCGCCCCTACAGTCAACGTTAGATTTCGTTTCCGCCGATAAACACCCGCTTGCCGGAGTAGTCGGGGGCGCAGATGATGAAGTCGGCCAGCTTACCTTCTTCGATGGAGCCGATCTGATCCTGCACGCCCAGGGCCTTGGCGGGGTTGTAAGTAGCGGCCCGGACGGCTTCCTCCTCGGGGATGTTCCAGCTGAGAACATTGGTCAGGCACTGCCAGAGATTGGCGGCGGAGCAGGCGATGGTGCCGTCGGCCAGACGGGCAACGCCCCCACGGAGCCATGCGTCCTGACCGCCCAGCTCAAACTGGCTGCCCTCGGGCAGACCGGCGCAGCGTCCGGAGTCGGAGACCAGGATCATGCGGTTTTTGAACATGGTGAAGGCCAGCCGGACGGATGCGGGGTGGATGTGGTAGCCGTCGCAGATGATCTCCGCCTGAACATTGGGGTTCTCCACAGCGGCGGGGATCACACCGGGGTTGCGGTGGTGGATGCCGGGCATGGCGTTGTACAGGTGGGTCAGGTGGGTCACACCGGCGTCGACAGCAGCTTTGGCGTGGTCATAGTCGGAATCGGTGTGGGCGATGGACACGGTGCACAGCTTGCTGGCCTTCTCCACGAATTCCGCCGCGCCGGGCAGCTCGGGAGCGATGTCCACGATCCGCACCAGACCGCCGCAGCCCTCGAAGAGCGCCTTGAAGCCCTCAAAATCCGGCTCCTTCAGATAGTCGGGGTTCTGGGCGCCCCGCTTCTTGTAGGAGAAGTAGGGACCTTCCATCTGGATGCCCATGAGCCGGGCGTGGCCGGCGGGGGCTTCCGCTTTCAGCTGCTTGGCGGTGGCGAAGGCCTTTTCCAGCACGTCGTAGGGGAGCGTCATGGAGGCGGGGGCGAAGGAGGTCACGCCGCAGGAAGCGTAGTAGGCCGCCATTTTTTTCAGCCCCTCGTAGTCGCCGTCGGAGAAGTCCGCGCCGGAGTTGCCGTGGCTGTGGACATCCACCAGACCGGGGATGACGGTAGCGCCCTGCAAATCAATGGCGTCGGCGGGCACAGACTCCGGCAGCACCGCGCCAAACCGGCCGTCCTTTACTTCAAAGGCACCGTTTACAAACTGAAAATCAGAGGTGAAAATCCGGGCGTTTTTGTAAAACATAAGACATTCTCTCCTTGTTGTTGATTTTGTATCCCTATGGTATCACGAAGCCCGGTAAAAAGCAATCGGCTTTGCCGGAAAAGTTCCCGGGAGAAAAGATATAGTAGAAAACGGTTGTTATTTCCGCCGGGCCTTGATATAATGAGACACAATGAGAACGGAAGACAGAAAGAGGTGGCGAAATGAAAATTTCAAAGCTGGCATCCGCGGTGTTTGCCGCGGCGGGAACCATACTGCTGGTTGGTTCCGTGGTGCTGTGCGCCGTGGCGCTGAACCGGCCTTCTGAGGGCATCCAGCCCCCGGAGGGAGCGGAAGAATGCGCACGCGCGGTGCTGGAAGCGATAGACGGCGGTGATTTTTCCGGGGCAGCGGCTTACCTGTATGGTCAGCCCTCTCTGGGTCTGGACCGGGAACCGGCCACGGAAGAGGGCAGGCTGATCTGGGATGCCTACCGGGACAGCGCTGCGGTTACAGCCTGCGACGGCTGCTACAGTGAGGGAACGGACATTTTTCAGACCGCCGAAGTAACGGCGATGGATGTTTCGGCTGTGATGGCACAACTGGACAGCCGGGCGGCGGCGCTTCTGAAGCAGGAGCTGGACGCGGAGGAGGATTCTGCCGAACTGCTGGATGAAAATGGAGAATTGCCCCGGCAGCGCAAAGACGAGATCGAGACACAGGCCCTTCGGCAGGCGCTGGCAGAACCGGAAACCGTGACCAGACAGATCACCTTCCAGCTGATCGAGCAGGACAGCCAGTGGTGGGTAGTTCCGGATCAGGCAATGCTGGATATTCTGTCCGGCGGACTGAGCTGAGGAGGGGACAGCCATGGGATATAAACCAAAATACGCTGCCAGCTCCCGGAAACGGGAACCTGACATTATCCGCACTAAGCCCGAGCAGGAGAAACCTGCCAAGCCGCCGAAAAAGGAACAGAGCAGGGCGGGGCGGATTTTCCAAATTATCTTAACGGTGGTCCTCGTGCCGGTGTGCACCTTTGCATCCGTCAAGCTTCTTGGCTGGATGCTGGAAACCGTGGGCCAGCCCAAGGCCGCCGTGGTGGCGAAGACCAAGGATAAGACCATTCTGGATGACTTCGACGCCTACGTGGAGCAGAAACTGTCACAGGTGGACAGTGGCTTGACCGTGAACTCTCTGGGGACCGTGGAGCTTCCGGAACCGACTGAGGAAGAGACGGAGCCTGTCCATGAGCACTATACCATCCCCGACGATGTGCTGGTGGCTCCCAAGCCTGACCAGTCCTGCTATGGGACTGTGGACAGTCCCGCTGAGATGGAGCCAATTCTCAAGCAGGCCAAGTGGATCCTGGACGGTCAGCAGACCTACTTCCAGACCGATCAGGAGATCTATGAGGACAGCTGCATTCGCTATTATCTGGACGACAGCATTTTTGCCGTGACTTGGCAGGAGGTACATGATGACTCCGTGTACACCTTCTCCGAGATCAAGGTGGAGGATGCCTCCCAGTTCCGCCGCCATCTGGCGGACGGGCAGTATGGCTCCGATACCCAGTACCTGACCACGGAAATGGCGGAGACGGTCAACGCGGTGGTGGCTTCCGCCGGCGATTTCTACCGCTTCCGTAACTTTGGTGCTGTGGTCTATCAGGGGCAGGCCCGCCGGGTGGAGGGCACCTACGCCGAGACCTGCTATATCGATTACAACGGCGATATGCACTTTACCCGGGGCGGCGAGGTGCTGACGGTGCAGGATGTGCAGGACTTTGTGGACGAGCATGATATCAATTTCAGCCTTGCCTTCGGCCCTATTCTGGTTGACAACTACGAGCTTCAGGAGCACACCTGGTATGGCGTGGGCGAGATCACCGAGGGCTATGCCCGGGCGGCCCTGTGCCAGATGGACACCCTGCACTACATCGTAGCCACGGCAAACACCACCGGGGTCCACCAGTCCATCCCGACGGTGGCCCAGTTCGCCAAAAACATTGCCGCTACCGGCTGCCGGATGGCCTACTGCCTGGACGGCGGTCAGACCGCCACCATCGTCATGAATAACGATCTGGTGAACCGCCCGGTGTACGGTCAGCAGCGGAAGATCAGCGACATTATTTACTTTGCCACGGCGGTGCCGGAAGGGGGGACGGACAATGGATAAGATCGCGTTCTACAGCGGTTCCACGGCAATTTACTGGAATTCCGTTGTCCTGATCCTGGCGGCGGCCACGGCTATCTGTTTCTTTCTGGCATTCTATTTGGGTAAAAGCGGCAACGGTGCCGCGGGCTTCGCGGTGGTGCCGGTGAGCCTGGGGCTGAGCCTTGTATTTGCCCGGTTCTTTCACTGGTACTGCCAGAGCGACAGCTATTCGGGCTTTTCTGCCGCCATGACCAATTACACGGGGGGCGGCTATGCCCTGATGGGTGTCTTCTTAGGCTGCGTATTGGCGGCGGTTTTGACAAGGATCATTTGCCTGCATCGAAACCTGCCAGAGATGCTGGACGCCATGTCCATTGCGGGCTGCGCGGGTATGGCTGTGGGACGGCTCAGTGCCCTGTTCAATTCCTCTGACCGGGGACAGGTGCTGGCTTCCTTCCGAAGCCTTCCCATTGCCTATCCCGTGAACAACGCGGTGTCCGGGGCTGTGGAATACCGGTTAGCCACCTTTGCCCTGCAATCCATGGTGGCGCTGGCCCTGTTTGTTGGATTGACAGTATTTTACCGCAAGGGCCAGAAGCGGGGCAAGCTGAAAGACGGCGACACCTGCCTTGTGTTCCTGCTCCTCTACGGCGCGTCTCAGGTGGTGCTGGACAGCACCCGGTACGACTCCCTGTTCTTCCGCAGCAACGGCTTTGTCAGCGTGGTGCAGGTGTTGGGCGCGGTGGCGCTGGTGCTGGCGGTGATCCTGTTCTCCCGGCGGATGGTGAAAGCCCGGGGCTTCCGGGCTTGGCAGATCTTCCTGTGGCTGCTCATCGGCATTGCCATCGGTGGGGCGGGGTACATGGAATACTACGTCCAGCGCCGGGGCAACGAGGCCCTGTTTGCCTACAGCGTCATGAGTGCCTGCCTGCTGGTTGTGATTCTGCTGACGCTGCTGATCCGCCGTTTAGCGGTGACTGTGGAGAGGAGATACCATGGAGCATATAACAGTTAACGACAGGGATTTCCAAATCCTGTGCCTGCTGGGCAAGGGAAAGGGCGGCTATTCCTATCTGGTAAGCGATGGGACAGGGGAGTATGTCATCAAACAGATCCACCACGAGCCTTGCAACTATTATCAGTTCGGCGACAAGCTGGCCAGTGAACTGCGGGACTATGAACGTTTGATAAACATCGGCATCTCCATGCCAAAATTGCTGGACGTGGACGAAAAGCAGGAGCGGATTTTGAAGGAATACATCCCCGGCGACACTATTGACCGCTATGTGCTGGAAGACCGGATGGAGGATGGGTTCTACTGGCAGCTGGAGGATATGTGCAGGCTGCTGTATCCCGCGAATACCAACATTGACTATTTCCCCACGAATTTTGTAGTTTGCAATGGAAAACTCTATTACGTGGACTACGAGTGTAACGATTATATGTCGGAATGGAACTATGAAAACTGGGGAAGCCTCTATTGGTGGAAGTCACCGGCATTTCTGGAACGTTTTGCCAAATAAGCACATCCGTAGGGGGCGATGCCCACATCGCCCCTTTGTAATACTAAAACCTGATTGAAATCTTTTAAAGCTTTCAATCAGGTTTTAGTATTAGTATCAGATGTACCGCGGGCCGATGTAGGCATCGGCCCCTACGGTGAGAAAAACCCGGGAAGCGGCTGCTTCTCGGGTTTTATACTGATATTCAATAGAAAACTTTAATTTGGAACAAATTGAAGTTTTCTATATGAAGATCATAATGAGACGGGTATTCATGATTTTCTATTTCGAAAATCATGAATACGGCAACGCCAAAGGCGGTGTCCACCTGATAAAACCAAATGGTTTTATCAGGTAATAGTATTAAACATTGGCTGTATTCTTATGGTAGGGCGGCTTGCCTTCAAGCCGCCCTACAGTGTGTACTGGTTTTTTACTTCCCGAAGGCATCCAGCGCCAGCTTAAAGGCGCCGTAAGCGCCGGCGTCGTTGCCCAGAGAGGCCAGGGTGAACCGGGCCTCGGAAGCCGCGTGGAAGACGTACTTCTTAAAATAGGGTACTACGCCGTCGATGAGCACCTGTCCCGCCTTGCTGACACCGCCGCCGATGACCACCACCTCGGGGTTCACCACGCAGCACACGTTGGCCAGGAATTCGCCCATGTAGCGGTAGACCTGATCCAGAATGGCCTGAGCCTCCTTGTCACCGTCCTTCCCGAAGTCAAAGATGTCCTTGCAGGTCAGGTTTTCCACGCCCCGCAGGGCGCTGGGAGCGTCGGTGGAAGCAAGATGCAGCTTTGCCAACCGCACGATGCCGGTGGCGGAGCAGTACTGCTCCACGCAGCCGCGCTTGCCGCAGTTGCACTGGACAGTTTCGTCCCGGTTCAGCACCAGATGGCCGATCTCCGCGCCGGAGCCGTGAGCGCCGTGAAGGAGATTTCCCTCAACGACGATGCCGCCGCCGACACCGGTGCCCAGGGTGACGAAGACCATGTTGTCGCAGCCCTGGCCGCCGCCCTTCCAGAACTCGCCCAGAGCGGCCACGTTGGCGTCGTTGCCTGCTTTCACGGGGAAGCCGGTGAGGGAGGACAGGGTCTCGGAGATGTTGAACACGCCCCAGCCCAGATTGATGCATTTGTTCACAACGCCCTTGGCGTTGACGGGGCCGGGCACGCCGATGCCGAGTCCCAGAATGTCGCTGTCGGGAATGTTATGCTCTGCCAGATATCCCTTGACGGACGCGGCGATGTCCGGCAGGATCTGTCTGCCGCCGTCCGCAGTAATGGTGGGGATCTCCCACTTATCGAGCATCTTACCGGTTTCATCGAAATAAGCAATCTTGACGGTAGTGCCGCCTAAATCGATACCGAAGCCATATTTCATAGGGTGAAGCCTCCTGATTGTTTTTTGATACCTCTATTATACATATCCTGATAAAAAATGCCAGTGGTTCGATGAAAAAATGTGAAAATGAGATCGTCGGGACGGCGTCCCGCCCGGTACCGCAAAACGTTATCGGGCAGGGCGCGTATTGGCTGCGGCTCTGCCGAGGGGACGTCCGGAGACCGTCCCCTGCGGAAATGTGTTCTCGTTTTTTTACAATAACGCTTGCACTCATGACGGTTTTGCGGTACCATATAACTGTACTTATAGAAAGGACGTGTTCCGCTGAATGATTAAAGTTGACATCTCCAATGTATGGGGCCAGCTGACGCTGGCTGACCTGCTGGGAATAGAAAAGGAAGTCGCCGACGCCCATGCCGCTCTGGCTGACGGCACCGGCGAGGGCAGTGAATTCTTAGGCTGGCTGAATCTGCCCGTCCGGGAGGCCACCGACGAGATGAAACGCATCCAGTGCGCTGCCAGGAAAATCCGTGCCAATTCTGATGTGTTCGTAGTCATCGGCATTGGCGGCTCCTATCTTGGTCCCCGGGCTGCCATTGAGCTGCTGCAGGGTCCCAACCACAACATCGGCAAAGGCAAGGGCGATCCTCAGATCTTTTTTGCGGGCAACAGCCTGAGCACCCGCCACTGGAACGAGCTGACGAGACTGCTGGAGGACAAGGACTTCTCCATCGCCATCATCAGTAAGTCCGGCACCACCACCGAGCCGGCCATCGCTACCCGGGCCCTGCGCTGGATGCTGGAGCGTAAATACGGCACCGACGGCGCAAGAGAGCGGACCTTCGCCATCACCGACCCCTGCAAGGGCGCTCTGCGGCAGATGGCTGCTGAGGAGGGCTGGGAGACCTTTGTGATCCCGCCCAATGTTGGCGGCCGGTTCTCCGTGCTGACAGCTGTGGGCCTGCTTCCTCTGGCGGTGGCGGGCATCGATATCCTGGAGCTGATGAACGGTGCCATGGACGCCAAGGAAAGCTATGATTTTCGCTCCCTTGAGAATCCCGTCTGGCAGTACGCCGCTGTGCGGAACCTGCTGTACCGCAGCGGCAAAGCCATGGAGATCTTTACATCCTTTGAGCCGGGCTTTAAGATGCTCGGTGCCTGGTGGCAGCAGCTCTTTGGCGAGTCTGAGGGCAAGGACGGCAAGGGCATTTTCCCCGTCACGGCTGAGTTTACCGCCGACCTGCACTCTCTGGGCCAGATAATCCAGGCGGGCCAGCGGAACATCTTCGAGACCATGGTCCGTTTCGATGCCCCCGAGGTCAGGTACACCATCGGCGGTGACTGGAAAAATCTGGACGGCCTGAACTATCTGGAAGGAAAGACTCTGGACTTCGTGGACGAGCAGGCTTATCTTGGAACTCTGGCTGCCCACGTGGACGGCGGTGTGCCCGTCATCACCATGGACTGCGGCGAGCTGAACGCCCGGAAGGTGGGCGAGCTGTTCTACTTCCTGGAGCTGTGCTGCGGCGTGTCCGCCTATATTCTGGGGGTCAACCCCTTCAACCAGCCCGGTGTAGAGCTGTACAAGCACAATATGTTCCAGCTGCTGGGCAAGCCCGGTTACGACAAGTAAAAATCGTCTGGTCAAAATCCACTTGGGAAAAATGTAAAAATAGTAGTTGCAAATTTCTCAGATTACTGGTAGAATGTGCATAAGCCAAAAATAAAGGCAAGGAGGACAATCCTATGATTCATGTTATTATGGGCCTGAAGGGCTCCGGCAAAACGAAGAAGATGATCGACGCCATCAACGGCGCGGTGGCAGAGGCCAACGGCGATGTGGTCTGCATCGAGTACGGCAGAAAGCTGACCTACGATCTTTCTTATAAGGTTCGTCTGGTGGACTCCAAGGAGTACGGCATTTCCAGCAGCGAGATGCTCAAGGGCTTCCTGAGCGGCCTGCACGCCGGCAACTTTGACATCACCAACGTCTTTATTGACAACCTGTACAAGACCATCGGCACCGATCTGGCTGCCGCTGAGGACTTTGTCGCATGGTGCGCCAAGTTTGCCGCTGATAACAGCATGGAGATCACCATTACCATCTCCGAGGATCCCGCGAAGGCCAGCGATGGCATGAAGCAGTATCTGTAAAAGTACATCTTTTCCCGCCGCAGCGAAACCGCTGCGGCGGCTTTTTCACGTTTGCCAGTGAATCCCTCGCCTGTTTGAAATATGGGGTTGCAACCGCATATGCTATCTAGTATAATAACAATGTTTGAGATTATCGATATGGATTTTAGGAGAGAAAAATGAGTACAAATACCTTACAGGAAAATAAGATGGGCGTCATGCCCGAGGGAAAGCTGCTGCTGAACATGGCTTTGCCCATGATCGCCTCCATGCTGGTGCAGGCACTGTACAACGTGGTGGACAGTATTTTCGTCTCCCAGGTCTCTGAGAGCGCTGTGACGGCCCTGTCCCTGGCATTCCCCATCCAGAATCTGCAGATCGGGTTTGCCGTGGGTATCGGCGTGGGTGTCAACTCTCTGCTCAGCAAGAGCCTGGGCGAAAAGAATCAGGAGGCCGCCAACCGCACCGCCGGGAATGGTCTGATCTTAATGTTGATCGCGACTGCGATTTTTATGTTGTTCGGCCTGTTCGGCGTGCGGCCTTACTACGAAATGCAGTCCGACGTCCGGGAGACGGTGGAGGGCGGCATTATTTATTCCCAGATCTGCTGCATCCTCACCGTGGGCGTGTTCCTGTCCGTTCTGGGCGAGCGGCTGCTGCAATCCACCGGACGGACATTCTACACGATGATCACCCAGAGCACCGGTGCCGTCATCAACATCATTCTCGACCCCATTCTGATCCACGGCTGGTGCGGCGCGCCTGCCATGGGCATTGCCGGTGCGGCTGTGGCGACGGTGATTGGTCAGTGGGTGTCCGCTGCATTGGTTTGGCTCTTCAATTTTAAATGTAACCCCGAGGTGCAGCTCGGTACCCGGTATCTGCGGCTGGAGGGCAGCACTGTCCGCCAGATTTTGACCGTGGGTGTCCCTTCCATCGTCATGAACGGCATCGGCTCCGTCATGACCTTCGGCATGAATCAGATTTTGCAGAACTTTACCGAAACCGCTACCGGTGTGTTTGGCGTGTACTTTAAGCTCCAGAGCTTCTTTTTCATGCCCCTGTTCGGCCTGAACAACGCCACCATCTCTATTATCGCCTTTAACTATGGCGCCAGAAAGCCCAGGCGCATTACCAAGACCCTGAAAATCGCCTGCTCCGCTGCCTTTGGGCTGATGGTGCTGGGCTTTGCGGTGTTCCAGCTGGCCCCCGATGCCCTGCTGGGGCTGTTCAATCCCAGTGATGCTTTCCTGTCCATCGGCCGGGCGGCCCTGCGGACCATCAGCTGGAGCTTCCCCATCGCGTCGTTCTGCATCGTGCTGGGCGCCAGCTTTCAGGCTCTGGGCAACGGCATCTATTCCACCATCACCTCCCTGTGCCGCCAGCTGCTGGTGCTGCTGCCGGTGGCGTATCTTCTGAGCCTGACGGGGGATGTGGAGAAGGTCTGGCTGTCCTTCATCGTGGCGGAGTTTGCCAGCGCGGCGGCCACCTTCTATTTCTTCCACCGCATCTACCGGGAAAAGATCAGGCCGCTGTTCGACGCGGAATAAAATAAAAATGGAGCTGTTAAAAAATGTCATTGCGAACCAGTCCTCAGACTGGTGTGGCAATCCGTCTTTTAACGGTTCCATTTTTGCAAAGGAGAGAAAGATAATGATTGTGGATTGTCATATCCATATGGTGCTGGACGGGGCGGACTGGAAAACTGCCATTGCCCGGCACAAACAGGCTGTAGATGAGGGCTGGATCCGCCAGACCCTTGCGCACTATCAGGAATTGGGCTTTACCTATCTCCGGGACGGCGGCGACCGCTGGGGCGTAGGCAGGCGGGCCAGGGAGCTGGCAGGGGAGTACGGCATCACCTACCGTACACCGCTGTCACCCCTGTGCAAGGCGGGACACTACGGCGGATTTATTGGAGAAAAGTATGGAAATCTCCGGAAATACGCGAAACTTGTTGTTAAGAATCGAGAGGATGGAGCGGATTTTATCAAAATCATGATCTCCGGCCTGATGGATTTTGACCGGTTCGGCGTGCTGACGGAGGAAGGAATGGAGCCGGCCGAAATTCGGGAGCTGATCCACATTGCCCACGAGGAGGGCATGGCGGTAATGGCCCACGCCAACGGCGCGAGAACCGTGGAAGCGGCGGCGGAAGCGGGGGTGGACTCCATTGAGCACGGGGCCTATCTGGACGAAGGGGCGCTTCACGCCATGGCGGAAGCCGGAACGGTGTGGGTGCCCACCCTGTCCACCATCGGCAATCTCCGGGGCCGTGGCCGCTTTGACGAGACTGCCGTGGAGCGGATTTTGGAAAGCGCTATGGAAAACGTTCGCCTGTTTGCGGCCATGGACGGGCTTCTGGCGCCCGGTACGGACGCGGGGGCATGGTCAGTGCCCCACGGCAGTCTGACGGAATACGAGCTGCTGAGGGCTGTCCTGGGGGGTGGCACGCAGGAGGTGCTGGGCAGGGGCATTCAGGCCATCCGACAGAAGTTTTGAATTTGGAAGAAATGAAAACGGCCCAAACCGAGTGAATCTCGGCGTGGGCAGTATCTATAGGCGCACAAGTGAAATATTTTGCTGACGCAAAATGCGAAATAATGCCTGCGGCATTGTGAAATTTGATGCTGACGCATCAAGTGAAATGAAATAAATCCCCTCACGCCCGCAGGCATTTCACATGGCGAAGCCATATTTCACGCGCGAAGCGCATTTCACAAATCCCGACAGGGATTTATTTCGTTG
>JAUNSH010000088.1 GCA_030539285.1 Eubacteriales bacterium | reverse complement strand
GTAACGTGGAAGATTCCTCCACTCGCTTTGCTCGGTCGGAATGACAAATGGGGTGAGTTTCCCTCATTTTCCGAACATTTCAACTCTTGATTCGCATCATAGGAAGCTCTGAATAAATCGGTCAGAGTTGGCGGCAAAAGATCCGCCGTCCAACCGCAGACGATTTGTTCAGAGATCCCTGTAGGGGAGCCTTTGAGATATTCAATTAAG
The DNA here is from genome assembly GCA_030539285.1 of Eubacteriales bacterium. Lineage (GTDB taxonomy): Bacteria > Bacillota > Clostridia > Oscillospirales > Oscillospiraceae > Faecousia. Next base: position 3,298 of record JAUNSH010000088.1, on the reverse strand, counting down.
CGGTACCTTCTGCTGACCCGCCAGCACCTGGGTGGTGATCTGGATAAAGTCCCGGACGTACCGGGGGACGAACTCGTCCTTACGGTAGCAGGCGTAGAAATGGCGGTGGTTCTCATAGTCCTTCAGGGGATAAAATGCTCCCCGGCTCTGGTAGCAGTAGTCATCGATATAGATATTGGGCAGGAGCATACAGCACCCCGCTTCCAGCGCCACCCGGCGGCCCACTTCCAATGCGTCGGTCTCCAAAACCACATTGGGGGTCATGCCCAGACGGCGGAACAGCTTGTCCTGGGTGATGCGGGAGGAGTGCCCCTTGGTCAGACAGACAAAATTTTCGTGCCGCACCGCTTCCAGCGGCAGCGGCGTGCCGGAGGCGTACTGCTTGGCAGCGGCAGTGTCCCGCCCGGCCAGAATGCCAATGGTCTCCTTCTCGATCAGCTCATAGGCTAGGCTGGGGCTGGTGGATTCCAGCGCCGCGAGAGCCAGATCGATATTTCCCATCCGCAGAAGCTCTTCCAGATTGGCAGAGCCTTTTTCCGTCAGCTCCAAAGTGACGTTGGGGTACTGGTTCTGAAAAACCGGCAGCACCAGCGGCATGACCTGCATGGCCCGGGAGATGCTGATGCCCAGCCGCAGCCGACCGGCGTGCTCCTGCCGGATCTCCCGCAGCTGGCTTTCCAGCTCGGCGTTGGCGGCCAGGATCCGCTCGGCGGCGTGGAGGTATTTTTCGCCGGCATAGGTCAGCCGCATGGGGCTGGTACTGCGGTCAAAGATGGGCAGTCCCGTCTCCTGCTCCAACTGACGGAGCATCTGGCTCAGAGAGGGCTGAGAGACGAACAGCTTTTTTGCGGCGGCGGTAATGCTGCCGCATTCGGCAATGGTTTTCACATACTGCGCCTGCTTTAGATTCATAAATTCAGCCCCCAAATTTGTCAGTTTTCCACAAGAATTATTATACATTATCTATGCTCATTATAATGTTTTCCTTATGAAAGTCAAGAAAAAGTCACATGCCATAACTAAATTATTATGAATTGAATAAAATATAATATATTTGCCTTATTACCTATTTTATAGTACACTGTACCCAGAAGAAAAAGTAACTTTTACAAGGAGGAAGCACAATGGAAATTCTCAAATCCGCGGCAGCCGGAACATTGGAATCCAGCGACTGCATGGTCACCGTGGAGCCCGGCGAGGGCATCAGCCTGGACCTGAGCAGCAGCGTCATGAACCAGTACGGCCGTCAGATCAAGGCAGCGGTTCTGGAAACCCTGGAACGGCTGGACGTGAAGAACGCCAATGTCACGGTCGTTGACAAGGGCGCCCTGGAATGCACCCTGAAGGCCCGCGTCGAGTGCGCCGTGTTCCGCAGCTGCGACGCGTCCGCCGCCAACATTCCCTGGGGAGGTGCGGTAAGATGATCAAAAGACCCAAGCCCGAACGGTTCCGCCTGCGCAGAACCATGATGTTCATGAACGCCCAGAAGCCGGGCCTCATTAAGGACGCCTACATCTACGGCTGCGACTCCATCATGCTGGACCTGGAAGACGCCGTTGCCGAGAACCAGAAGGACGCCGCCCGCTTCTCTCTGTACCACGCCCTGACCACCATTGATTACGGCAATACCGAGGTCATCGTCCGCATTAACGGTCTGGACACCCCTCACTGGCAGGAGGACATCCGGGTGTGCGTTGCCGGCGGCGCGGACGGCATCCGCATCGCCAAGTGCGAAAGCGCGCAGGATGTACATACCGTCGAGGCCGCTGTGGAAGCTGCCGAGAAAGAATTTGGTGTTGAGGTCGGCAGAACTCTGCTGATGGCGGCTCTGGAAAGCCCCAAGGGCATTCTGAACGCCTACGAGATCTGCTCCGCTTCCGACCGGATGTTCGGCGTGGCCATCTCCGGCGGCGACTTCCGCAAATGTATGCAGACCACCTTCCAGCCCGACGGCGTGGATATGCTGGCCGCCCGTGGTCAGATGCTGCTGGCAGCGAGAGCCGCAGGCATCCAGTGCTTCGACACCGTGTTCACCGACCTTGACGACGAGGAAGGCTTCCGGGCCGAGGTGCTCCAGAATAAAGCCATGGGCTTTGACGGCAAGAGCCTCATTAACCCCAAGCAGATCCGGCTGGTGCACGAGGTGTTCTGCCCCACCGAGAAGGAAGTCCGGCAGGCCGAGGCCGTTGTCCGGGCCTTCGTGGAGCAGTCCGCCGCCGGTGTGGGCGTGTTCACCGTCAACGGAAAAATGATCGACGTGGCCTTCATTCCCGGCGCCCAGCGGACGCTGCGGCTGGCAAAGGCCTGCGGAATGTATGAGGGGGATTTGGTATGATCAACGCGGTAGGCAGAGAAATTCCTGACGAGCTGCTGGTAAACGGCAAGGAGGTTTATCAGGGCAAGTTCTATATGGACGGTAAGTATATGCAGAAGGCCGCCCCCAAGACCCGCCGGTATGAAAAGCCCGCTGAGAGCAAGATCGTCGCTTCTCTGGTGGACGCCCTCAAGCAGTGCGGCGCTTGCGACGGCATGACCTTCTCTTTCCACCACCACCTGCGCAACGGTGACTTCGTTGCCAACATGGTCATGAAGGCCGCCATCGAAGAACTGGGCCTGAAGGATCTGACCATCGCCGCCACCTCTCTGGGCGAGGCCCACGACCCCATTGCCGACTATATCGAGCAGGGTAAGGTCATCGGCATCCAGACCTCCGGTATCCGTGGGCGCATGGGCGAGGTGGTTTCCGCCGGCAAGCTGAAGACTCCCGCCATTATCCGCAGCCACGGCGGACGGCCCCGGGCCATCGAGGCAGGTGAGGTGCATATCGACATCGCCTTTGTGGCGGCTCCCACCTCCGACTGCGTGGGCAACTGCCGGGGCATCGGCGGCAAGTCCAACTGCGGCTCCCTTGGCTACGCCATGACCGACGCCAAGTACGCCGACCATGTGGTGGTCGTTACCGACTGCCTGGTGGACTTCCCCAACTTCCCCGCTTCCGTGGAAGCCATCGACGTGGACGCTGTGGTAGTGGTCGACTCCATCGGCAACCCCAAGAAGATCGCCTCCGCCGCCGCCCGGATCAGCCAGAACCCCCGGGATCTGATGATGGCGGAGAATGTGGCAAAAGTGATCGCTTCCACCCCCTATTTCAAAGAGGGTTTCTCCTTCCAGACAGGTGTCGGCGGCCCCTCCCTTGCCGCCAACCTGTTCCTGGAAAAATACATGGACGAGCGCGGCATCAAGATGGGCTGGGCCATCGGCGGCATCTGCGGCCCCATGGTGGAGCTGCTGAAAAAGG
>JAUNSH010000048.1 GCA_030539285.1 Eubacteriales bacterium | reverse complement strand
TCCTGTGGCTGCCGCTCCCGCTGCTGCCGGTGTGAACGTCTCCGGCGGCACCACCGTTGCCGCTCCCATGCCCGGCAACATTCTGAAGGTCAATGTCACCGTGGGCCAGACCGTCAAGGAAGGCGAGCTGATCTGCGTGCTGGAAGCCATGAAGATGGAGAACGAGATCTACGCTCCCTGCGGCGGCACTATCACTGCCCTGCCCATCTCCAAGGGCGCTACCGTTGATACCGGTGCCGCTCTGGCTGTCATCGGCGGCACCGCCGTGGCTGCCGCTCCCGTGGCCGCCCCCGCTCCTGTGGCTGCTCCCGCCCCCGCCGCTGCCCCTGTGGCCGCTGCTCCCGCTCCCGTAGCCGGTGAGGCTGTCACCGCTCCCATGCCCGGCAACATCCTGAAGGTCAACGTCACCGCTGGCCAGGCTGTCAAGGAGGGCGAGCTGCTGGTGGTCCTGGAGGCCATGAAGATGGAGAACGAGATCTTCGCTCCCAAGGCCGGCACCGTTGCTCAGGTCCTGGTTTCTAAGGGTTCCACTGTTGACACCGGCGCTACTCTGGTCGTCCTCAACTAAGGAGGATAGCCATGATCAATGTTGGTGAAATTCTGTTAAACCTGTGGGAAGGCTCCGGCTTCAATGCCATTTTCTCCGGTTTCACCACCGGCGGCTGGCAGAACCTGGTGATGCTGATCATCGCCTGCGTGCTGCTGTACCTGGGCATTGTGAAGAAGTTCGAGCCCCTGCTGCTGGTGGGCATCGCCTTCGGGTGCCTGCTGTCTAACCTGCCCCTGGGCGGCCTGTACCATCAGGAGCTGTGGACTGCCTTCATGGACGAGACCAGCGAGTTCTACCACAGCTATGGCGAGATCATGCGCCATGGCGGCCTGCTGGATATCTTCTACATCGGCGTCAAGACCAGCCTGTATCCCTGCCTGATCTTTATGGGCGTTGGCGCTATGACCGACTTCGGCCCCCTGCTGTCCAATCCTAAGAGCCTGCTGCTGGGCGCTGCTGCCCAGATGGGCGTGTTCGTTGCTTTCTTCGGCGGCATCTGCCTGGGCTTCTCCGGCTCCGAGGCTGCCTCCATCGGCATCATCGGCGGCGCTGACGGCCCCACCGCTATCTTCCTGACGAGCCAGCTGGCTCCCCATCTGCTGGGCGCCATCGCTGTGGCAGCCTATTCCTACATGGCCCTGATCCCTCTGATCCAGCCCCCCATTATGAATCTGCTGACCAACGCCGAGGACCGGAAGATCAAGATGGTCCAGACCCGTGTGGTGTCCAAGACCGAGAAGATCATCTTCCCCATCATGGTCGTCATTTTCGTGGCTCTGCTGCTGCCTGACACCGCTCCTCTGATCGGCTGCCTGATGCTGGGTAACCTGTTCAAGGAGACCGGCGTGACTGACCGTCTGTCCGACACCGTGCAGAACGCCCTCATGAACATCGTTACCATCCTGCTGTCCACCGCCGTGGGCGCAACCATGGTCGGCTCCACCTTCCTGACTGCCAACACCCTGAAGATCGTTGTTCTGGGTGTTGTGGCCTTCGGCATCTCCACCGCCGGCGGCCTGCTGGGCGGCAACATTATGTGCAAGCTCACCGGCAAGAAGGTCAACCCCCTGATCGGCTCCGCCGGCGTGTCCGCGGTGCCCATGGCAGCCCGTGTTGCCAACGTTCAGGGCCAGAAAGCCAACCCCTCCAACTTCCTGCTGATGCACGCCATGGGCCCCAACGTGGCCGGCGTTATCGGCTCCGCCATCGCCGCCGGCTTCCTGCTGAGCGTCTTTGGTTAATTGAATCGACAAAACCCGCTCCATTTTGGAGCGGGTTTTTACTTATGTGCTTCGTAGGGCGGGGTCATGACCCCGCCGACCAGGTATCGTACTTTTGGATGTCTGCGTTGAATGGGATTGGCTGGGTGAAAACTGACCGTCTCCCGTGGGACGAAAACTGTCGCTGAGTTGATGCGTGGTCGGCGGAGTCATGACTCCGCCCTACGGAGGATATCGAGAAAATCTCTGATCAATCGATTGACTTCTTCTGGTACGTCGGTATTGGAATTATGGCCTGCGCCTTTCAGCCAGTGAAGCGGCAGGCCGTCGATTTTTGTCCAGCGGCGGTTGTAGCTCTTGGTGGAACCGGCGGCATCCTTTTCGCCGCACAGGAGCAGGGTGGGACAGTCGATCTGATATTCGGGGCGGGCTTCCACGGCCTGCGCCAAAATTCGGTAGCCGTGGTCGGCAAGATCCAGGTATTCGTCCCGGGTGTAGGCGGCCCAGGTCTTTGCCATCAGCTCCCGGCCATAGGGCGTCCGGGAGGTTCCGGTGATGCCCCATTTCAGCAGGAGCTTCCAGGGGATGATCTCATACATCCACCGGGTATGTTTCAGCAGCGCCAGCTCCCAGCCGGAAAAGAATTTGCGGCTCAAGGGGGCGGAATCGATGGACACAAAGCCGGAAACCGTGCCGGGATACAGAGCAAGATAGCATTGGGCAATGTAGCCGCCCAGAGACTGGCCCAGCAGGATGGTATTTCCCGCGCCCTCCGCTTCCAGAATTCCATGGAGATACCGGGCCATGTCGTCCATGGAAAAGTTCAGGGGAAATGGGCGGGAAAAACCATGGGCCGGGGCATCCCAGACAAGGCAGTTATACTCCGGAAAGGCGGGGACTTGTTTGTCGAACAGATGGTGGTCGGCAGTCAATCCCGGCAGAAACACCAGCCAGGGCTTGTCCAGCTGACCCAGCGTGAGCCAGTAGTGAATGTCACCGGATGGGGTATGGTATATTTTTTCCTGTGTATTCATGAAGTGATTCCTCTTGTGAAAACATAAGGTAGTGTCGGGGGCAAGCCTTCCCCAAAGGGGAAGGATATTTTCCTACAGGCATCATAGCATTTTGGGCCAGAAAGTCAAGCCATCCTCAAGAATGGACACAAGAATGTCGAGAAAGGTCACTTCTACGGAGATCGCCCGTAAAACTGCCCAAAAAGAAAGAGGGCAGATTGTGGAAAACGCGGAACTTTTGGATTCTTCCCAAAAAGGGGTTGATTTCTTACGAAACATGAGCTAAACTCATGTTATGGAAACATTGGAATCGTTTCCAAAATTACATGAGGGTCAACCTCACAAGATTTTTAGGAGGAAACATAATGAAAAAGCTGATTGCTATGCTGCTGGCTCTGGTTATGGTTCTGGGCCTGGCTGCTTGCGGCGGTTCTTCCGCCCCTGCCGCTACTCAGGCTCCCGCCGCTGCCGACGCAGCACCCGCTGCCACCGAGGCTGCTGCCCCCGCTGCTGAGGGCCGCGTCTACTACCTGAACTTCAAGCCCGAAGCCGACGGCACCATGCAGGAGCTGGCCAAGCTCTACACAGAGACCACCGGCATCCCCGTCAAGGTCGTCACCGCCGCTTCCGGCACCTATTCCGACACCCTGACCGCTGAGATGGCCAAGTCCGAGGCCCCCACCATCTACAACATCGGCAATATGTCCGGCCTGGCCGACTGGGACGAGTACGCTCTGGATCTGACCGGCACCGCTGTTGCCGGTGAGCTGACTACCAATGACTTCAACCTCTACAACGACGCCGGCGAGCTCAAGGCCATCGGTCACTGCTTCGAGTCCTACGGCATCATCGTGAACAAGGCTCTGCTGGAGCAGGCCGGCCACTCCATCGACGAGATCACCGACTTCGCTTCCCTGAAGGCTGTTGCTGACGACATCCACGCCCGATCCGCTGAGCTGGGCTTCGATGCCTTCTCCGCTCCCGGCCTGGACGGCTCCTCCTCCTGGCGTTTCTCCGGCCACCTGGTCAGCGTTCCTCTGGCCTTTGAGTTCGCCGAGGACGGTATCACTGAGCAGCCCGCTGAGATCAAGGGCACCTACATGGATAACTTCCGCAGCATCTGGGATCTGTACATCACCGATACTGCCGCTGACGCCAAGGCTCTGATGTCCAGCACTGGCGACGAGTCCGAGGCTCAGTTCGGCAAGGGCGAGGCTGTCTTCTACCAGAACGGTACTTGGGAGTACTCCAACCTGGTCGAAAGAGAAGATCTCGGCTTCATGATGAACCCCGATGATCTGGCCATGATCCCCATCTACACTGGTATCTCCGGTGAGGAGAACTACGGCCTGAGCTCCGGCACTGAGAACTGCTGGGCTGTGAACAGCAAGGTTTCCGAGGCCGATCAGAAGGCTTCTCTGGACTTCCTGTACTGGCTGGTCACCGATGAGGTCGCCGCTCAGAAGATGGTCGACACCCTGGGCGCTCTGCCCTTCAAGTCCGCTCCTGCTTCCTCCAATGTCTTCCTGGCTGACGGCAACGCTCTGCTGGCAGAAGGCAAGTCCAACGTCTCCTGGGCCTTCAACCACACTCCCAACGTTGATTCCTGGAGAGCTACCGTTGTGACCGCTCTGGCCGCTTACTCCGCTGCTCCCTCCGATGCTGCTTGGGCCGATGTCGTCTCCGCTGTTGTGGATGGCTGGGCTTATGAGTACAGTGTCGTGAACGGCTAATTGAAGAACCACCGAAAGGGGCGGGCACTGCCCGTCCCTTTTGCGGCGAGTCGTCGCTGACAATGCGTTACGAACCCTGGCAATTGTCGTTACGCCATTGGGTATAGCTCGGTATCGTTCTGTGTATGTCATTGCGAGGAGCGAAGCGACGTGGCAATCCGTTCCGCGGATCCGGAACCGAATTTCCAACCAACCGTAGGGCGGGGGCTTGCTCCCGCCGTCTGCGAAGCAGAACGTGATACGAAAGACGGCGGCGGGGGCAAGCCCCCGCCCTACAGTGGGTTATCGCGGTCGAATATGCTGAAATAATACAGGCTGTGTCCGGCAGTATCCGGGCAAAAACAGGATAGAAAGGAAGATTCTCTTGGCCAAATCCAAACAGAGCGTGAATCTGGTGCAGCGTCCGATCAAGAAGTTCGCGCCCATTTTCATTCTACCCACCTTCGCGGCGTTCCTGATCGGCTTCGTCTGGCCCTTCATTCAGGGTATTTATCTGTCCTTCTGCAATTTCAACACCCCCAGAGACGCCAAATGGGTTGGTATCTCGAACTATCTGAAGGTGTTTTCTGACGCAGGATTCCTGAATGCTTTTAAGAACACCGCCGCCTTCGCCATCGTGTCCATCATCCTGATCAACGTCATCGCCTTCATGATCGCCTACGCCCTGACCCAGAAGATGCGGGGTGCCAACCTGTTCCGCACCGTCTTCTTCATGCCCAACCTGATTGGCGGTGTGGTGCTGGGCTACATCTGGAGCATGATCTTCGACGGCATTCTCAAGCGCTACGGCACCTACCTGACCGCCAACGGCACCTACGGCTTCTGGGGTCTGGTGATTCTGGTGGCCTGGCAGCAGATCGGCTACATGATGATCATTTACATCGCCGGCCTGCAGTCCATCTCCGAGGATATGTTGGAGGCCGCCAAGATCGACGGTGCCAACGGCTCCCAGACCCTGTTCCAGGTGGTCATCCCCAACGTGATGCCCGCCATCACCACCTGCACCTTCCTGACGCTCACCAACTCCTTCAAGATGTTCGACCAGAACATGGCCCTGACCGGCGGTCTGCCCTCTGTCATGCAGAACGGAGCCAAGGTCAACATCACCGAGCTGCTGGCGCTGAACATCTACTCTACCTACAATATCAATAAGAACTGGCACGGCGTGGCTCAGGCTAAGGCTGTGGTGTTCTTCATTCTGGTTGCCGTGCTGGCCATCGCCCAGCAGGCGGCTACCCGCAGCAAGGAGGTCGATCAGTAATGAAAACCAGAAAGACCGAACAGTATAGCAATCTGAGCAAGGTGATGACCGTATTCTTCGCTCTGCTGAGCATCGCGTGGCTGATCCCCATTTTCGAGGTGCTGATCAACTCCTTCAAGGAGAACGCCTTCGTCAACCTGAACCCCTTCGCCCTGCCCAACTCCGAGAGCTTCGTTGGTTTTGCCAACTACATCAAGGGCATGACCTTCGGTAACTATCCCTTCCTGAAATCCGTGTTCTACAGCCTGTTCATCACGGTGGCTTCCGTATTCCTGATCCTGCTGTTCTGCTCCATGTCCGCGTGGTACATCGCCCGGGTCAACAGCCTGATGTCCAGGACCTTCTACTATCTGTGCCTGTTTTCCATGATCGTCCCCTTCCAGATGGTGATGTTCACCCTGACCTTTACCGCTGACAACCTGAAGCTGAATACCCCCTACACCATTCCCATCGTGTATCTGGGCTTCGGCGCGGGCCTTGCAATCTTCATGTTCCTGGGCTTCGTCAAGGGCCTGCCTTTGGAAATTGAGGAAGCTGCCTCTATCGACGGCTGCGGCCCCCTGCGCACCTTCTTCCTGGTGGTGCTGCCCATGCTGAAGCCCACCATGATATCCGTGGGCATTCTGGAGCTGATGTGGGTCTGGAACGACTATCTGCTGCCCTATCTGGTGCTGGACCGTACCAAGTACATGACCATCCCCATCCATGTGCAGTATCTGAAAGGCTCCTATGGTTCCGTGGATCTGGGCGCGACCATGGCCGTCATCATGCTGAGCATCATCCCCATCATTCTGGTGTATATGTTCTGCCAGAAGCACATCATCAAGGGCGTTGCCGCCGGCGCCGTCAAGGGTTAAGGGCGGCGGGGCCGCCGGCCAATGCGTGCGCCGCGCTGTCTGATGTCGTTACGCCATTGGGAATAGCTCGGTATCGTTACCAGCTGTAGGAGCCGGCGTCCCATACGTCCCGGCGGCAGGGCGGACAGCCAATGCGTGCGCCGCGCTGTCTGGCATCGTTACGCCACTGGGCACCGCTCGGTATCGGCGGCGAATTTCCGTTGACAACGGACGCTCGTTTGCAGTATAATCGAAACAAAATTTGACAAATAACGTCACCGTAGGGCGGGGGTGGTGCTCCGCGCAGCGGATCGAAATGAAAAATGATTGCCGGTGGCAATCATTCCATGATCTAGCTGCCCCTGCCGTCTGAAAAGCAGAATCTGCCTTCCCCAAGGGGGAAGGCTCTGGCGCTCACTCACTCCTGACTCCCCACTCCTACCTCCTCACTCCACACTCAGAAAAAAGGGGGCTGCCGATATGACGATCAAAGATCTTGCCGCCAGGACCGGTTATGCCGTCGGTACCGTCTCCCGTGCCCTGAACAACCATCCCAACGTCAGTGAAAAGGCACGGACCGCCATTTTACAGGCGGCTCAGGAGATGGATTTTGAGATCAATGTCAACGCCAAGCAGCTCAAGCAGACCCATTCCAACACCGTGCTGGTGGTGGTCAAGGGTATCGGCAACGAGCTGTTCGGCGAGATGGTGGAATCCATCCAGCACCTGATCTCCGAGACCCGCTACCAGCTGGTGGTTGACTACATGGACGAGGACGCCAACGAGGTGGCCCGGGCGGTGCAGCTGTGCCGGGAGAAAAAGCCCCTGGGCATTCTGTTCCTGGGTGGTGTCAACGCCAATTTTCAGCGGGATTTTACCACCATCGACATTCCCTGCGTGGTGGTGACCAACGACGCGTCTACCCTGCCTTTTGAGAATCTGTCCAGCGTCTCCACCGACGACCGGGAAGCGGGCCGCTGTGCCATCGAAATGCTGATCGCCCTGGGCCACAGGAAGATCGCCGTCATCGGCGGCGACCGGGAGATGTCCGACACCAGCCGCCTGCGGTTTGAGGGCTGCGTGGATGCCTTCTGCGACCACGGGATCCCCTTCGACCCTGACCGGGACTATCAGGGCGTCCGCTACTCCTATCAGGACGGCTACCGGGCTACGAAAGACCTGCTGGCCTCGGGACGGGAATTTACCGCCCTGTTTGCCAGTGCCGACGTTATGGCCATTGGCGCCATCCGGGCTTTGCGGGAATCCGGCAAACGGGTGCCGGAGGATGTGTCCGTCATGGGCGTGGACGGTCTGCCCATCGGCGACTATCTGGTGCCCCAGCTGACCACGGTGGGCCAGTCCGTCAGCGACATGGCCCGGCGCAGCGTGGAGATCCTGCTGGGAGCCATCGAGGACGGCGAAAAAGCCCAGCACGAGACGATCCCCTTCCGGATCTTCCGCCGGGAAAGCGTCCGGGAGCTGACAGAATAAACAGTATATTGTAGGGCGGGGTTATGCCCCCGCCCTATGAATTTAACAATTCACCAAATCTTCTGCGCTGAAAAAGCGCGATTCTTTAGAGCAAGGAGACAAAATCCTATGCGCGAAAGCGGTATTTTAATGCACATCACGTCCCTCCCCGGGCCTTACGGCGTGGGCACCATGGGAAAATGTGCCTATCATTTCGTGGATTTTCTGGAGAAAGCGGGCCAATCCTGCTGGCAGATCCTGCCCCTGAACCCCACGGGCTACGGCGATTCTCCCTACCAGTCCTTTTCCGCCTTCGCCGGCAATCCCTATCTCATTGATCTGGACATGCTGGTGGAGGAGGGGCTGCTGGAGGCGGAAGAACCGCGGAGCGTGAACTGGGGAGAGGATCCCGGGCGGGTCAGCTTCGGCAGGCTGTATGAGGAGCGGGGCAAGCTCCTGCGTCTGGCCTACAGTCGGTTTACCCCGGATGAAGTCTACGCCGCTTTTTTGGAGGACAACGCAGGCTGGCTGCCGGATTACGCCCTGTTTATGGCGCTGAAGGAAAGCTGCGGCGGCGCGCCTTGGCTGGATTGGCCCGAGGAACTGCGCCTGCGGGAGGAAAGCGCGTTGGAAAGCGCCCGGCAGGCGAACGCGGACAGGATCGGTTACCAGTGCTTCGTGCAGTATCAATTTTTCCGCCAGTGGAAAGCGCTGCGCAGCTACGCGGGCAGTAAGGGCATCCGCGTCATCGGCGACGTGCCTATTTACGTGCCGCTGGACAGCGCGGACGTGTGGGTCAACTATAAGCTCTTCCAGCTGGATGAGACCCGGCATCCCACTGTGGTGGCAGGCTGCCCGCCGGATGGCTTCACCGCCGATGGCCAGCTCTGGGGCAATCCCATCTACGACTGGCAGGCCATGGCGGAGACTGGCTTCCGCTGGTGGGTGGAGCGTCTGACTGCCGCCGCGGGGATGTACGATGTGGTGCGCTTCGACCACTTCCGGGGCTTCGAGAGCTACTGGGCCGTGCCTGCCGGGGACAAGACCGCCCGGAACGGCTGCTGGGTCCAAGGCCCGGGCATGGACTTTATCCGCGCGGTGAAGAACGCTCTGCCGGAGCTGGACTTTATCGCCGAGGATCTGGGGTTTGTCACAGCCGAGGTGCGCAAGCTTCAGCTGGATTCCGGCTACCCCGGCATGAAGGTGCTGGAATTCGCCTTCGACTCCCGGGAGGACAGCGATTACCTGCCCCACCTGTACCCTGCGGATTCCGTGTGCTACACCGGCACCCATGACAATGTGACCCTGAAACAGTGGTTTGACGAGGCGGACCGTAAAGACAAGGCTTACGCCAAAGCCTACCTGGGCCTGAACCGGCAGGAGGGCTACGTCTGGGGCATGATCCGGGGCGGCATGAGCAGCGTTTCCCGGCTGTTTGTGGCCCAGATGCAGGACTATCTGGAGCTGGGCGGCGAGGCCCGGATGAATTTCCCCGGCACCCTGTCCGCGGCCAATTGGACCTGGCGGGCGGAGGAGGGCTTCGACTCTGACAAGCTGGCAAAGAAGATCCGCGGGATGACAGCCCTTTACGGCAGACTGAGAAAATCCTGAATCCATAGCAGACTGCCCCGGCGCGTGACGCGCCAGGGCGGTTTTTCGCTTTTCCACGAAAGCGGACACAAGATGGATGGCACAGCGTCTCCCGGCATTTTCCGCGCATTGACACGCTGCCTGAATGCAAAGCGGCACGGTTGACCATACTATATAGTATGAAAAGGAAGGCGCGCCTGACCCGGGAACGCGATGCCGAAAACCGGGAGAAGACATGGAGCAGCGCAGCGGGAAACGGGCCGTGACTGATTATATGCATTTATACAGAAATAATATGCATATACACAAACAGTTGTTTTCCTTCAGGAAACAGCTGTTCTTTGTGGATGGAAAATTTGGATACTTCACCAATTTTTCACACAAAAAACCGTCAATAAAGTCGAATTCGACAAAGAAGTGATTTGTTTTTCTAAATAATTGGCGATAGTTCCAGTTGCTATTTCGTATACAATCCTGTATAATACATAGTATTTAGCGAACTAGCGCAAAAAAGGGAGAGGGGCTGCCGGAAGCGCCCTTCAGTAACCCGTGAAAGGTAGGATTCCGGATGAGTTCCAAAACCCTGATGTACATTCTGAAACGAATCGCCATGGCGATCCTGACGATCTGGATCGTCATCACCGTCACGTTCTTCGTCATGCACGCCGTCCCCGGCGGCCCCTTCCTGTCGGAAAAGGCTGTGTCTGAGGCTGCTCAGAAGGCGTTGGAGGCCAAGTATGGCATGGACAAGCCCCTGATGGTGCAATATGTCACATATCTGAAAGATATCGTGACCAAGTTTGACTTCGGTCCCTCCATCAAGCTTCGGGGCCGTATGGTCATTGACGTCATCACCGACGGCCTGCGTACCTCCGCCAAGCTGGGTGTCATTGCCGCCGCCATCGCACTGGTCTTCGGCGTGGTACTGGGCGCTGTAGCGGCCCTGCGGCGCAATGGCATTGCCGATAAGATCATCATGGTGCTGACCACTGCCTTCATCTCCATGCCGTCGTTCGTCATCGGCTCGCTGATGGTGCTGATTTTGTCGGTGAAGCTGGGCTGGTTCCCCGCCAACGGCGAGACCGCCAAGGGCTTGGTGCTGCCCATCATTGCCCTGTCCCTTTCCCCCATGGCCAACATCACCCGTCTGACCCGCAGCTCCATGCTGGATGTGCTGGGTCAGGACTATATCCGCACCGCCCGGGCCAAGGGCGTGCCCCAGATGAAGATCATCTTCGGCCACGCTCTGAAAAACTCCCTGATCCCCGTCATCACCTACGTCGGTCCCATGCTGGCCTACATCGTCACCGGTTCTCTGGTCATCGAGCAGGTCTTCGCGGTGCCCGGCATCGGCAGAGCCTTCGTCAGCTCCATCACCGGACGTGACTACCCCCTGATCATGGGCACCACCATCGTGCTGGCGACGCTGATCGTCATTATGAACCTGGTCAGCGATATTCTGTACAAGCTGGTGGATCCCAGAATCAATCTGGAGTAAAGGAGATACGCGAAATGAAGAAAAACCCCCTGAGCCTCCAGGTCGATTTGGAGGACTTCCTGCCCGCGACCGAAGCGGAAAAAGAATATATGGTGCAGATGCGCCCCTCTACCACCTTCTTCAAGGACGGCATGAAGCGGCTGCTGCGCAACAAGGTCGCCACGGTGAGCATGATCCTGATCATCGTCATCACCCTGGCCGCCATCATCATCCCCTTCTTCTGGCCCTATTCCTACGACACCATGCTGGGCGTTCGCCCCGGCAAGCCCGTGGATGCCTCCTACAATAACCTGGCTCCCTTTGAGTACGGTAAGACGGAGCTGAAAAAGATCGAAGCGGGCGAGAAGGTCTTCCCCCATGTCTTCGGCACCGACTCTGCCGGCCGTGACTACTTCATCCGTGTGGTCTACGGCACCCGGGTCTCTCTGGGCGTCGGCTTCTTCGCCAGCCTGATCGTGCTGGTCATCGGCATCACCATGGGTTCCATCGCGGGCTACTGCGGCGGCAAGATCGATATGTTCATCATGCGATTGGTGGATATCATCTACTCTCTGCCCGACACCCTGATGATCATTCTGCTGGCTTCCGTCATGAAGGTGGTCCTTGGTCCGGTGATCGAGAATAACGCGGTGCTGAACAAATTGGGCAGCAACATGATCTCCCTGTTTATCGTCTTCGCCCTGCTGTATTGGGTCAGCATGGCCCGGCAGATCCGCGGCCAGATCCTGTCCCTCAAGGAGCAGGAGTACGTGCTGGCCGCCCGCTCCACCGGTGCCAAGGCAGGCTGGATCATCACCAAGCACCTGATCCCCAACTGCATCAGCATTATCATCATCTCCACGGCTCTGCAGATCCCCAGCGCCATCTTTACCGAGAGCTTCCTGTCCTATCTGGGTCTGGGTGTCAACGCCCCCATGCCCTCTCTGGGCAGCCTGGCCTCCGAGGCTCTCAACGGTCTGAGCAGCTACCCCTACCGTATGGTCATTCCCGCCATCACCATTTCTCTGATCGTGCTGTCCCTGAACCTGTTCGGCGACGGCCTGCGGGATGCCTTTGACCCCAAGCTGAAATCTTAAGAAAGGAGTGTAGAAAACTATGGCACTTCTCGAAGTTAACGATCTGCATACCTCCTTCTACACCCCTGCGGGCGAAGTCAAGGCCGTCAACGGCGTGTCCTTCAATCTGGACCGGGGCAAGGTGCTGGGCATCGTGGGCGAGTCCGGCTCCGGCAAGTCCGTCACCGCCTACTCCATCATGCAGATTTTGGAGAAAACAGGCAAGATCGTCTCCGGCTCCGTGAAATTTGATGGACAGGAGTTGGTGGGCATCGGCGAGGACGGCATGAAGAAGATCCGGGGCAACAAGATCTCCATCATCTTCCAGGACCCCATGACCTCCCTGAACCCCACCTACACCATCGGCCACCAGCTGATGGAGGCCATCACCCTGCACACAAACCGCAATAAGCAGCAGGCCTGGGACCGGGCCGTGGAAATGCTGCGGCTGGTCAATGTCAACGAGCCGGAAAAGCGGATGAAGCAGTATCCCTTTGAGTTCTCCGGCGGTATGCGCCAGCGCGTTATGATCGCCATGGCTCTGGCCTGTGAGCCGGATATCCTTATCGCCGACGAGCCTACCACTGCCCTGGACGTGACCATTCAGGCCCAGATCCTGGAGCTGATGCAGTCTTTGCAGAAGGAACTGGGCATGGCCATCATCATGATCACCCACGACCTGGGCGTTGTAGCCCAGATGTGCGACGAGGTCATCGTCATGTACGCCGGCTCCATCTGCGAGCAGGGCACCGCCGACGAGATCTTCTACAACCCCAAGCACGAATACACCAAGGGCCTGCTGCGTTCCATCCCCACGCTGGAAAGTGACGGCCAGCGGCTCCGGCCCATTACCGGCACCCCCATCGACCTGCTGAATATGCCCGCCGGCTGTCCCTTCGCCCCCCGGTGCGACGCGGCAATGAAAATTTGTCTGCGGCAGCGCTGCGAGCGGATGCAGATCAATGACGACCATCAGGCCGCCTGCTGGGTCAACGTGCGCGACGCTAGAAATAAGGAAGGCGGTGAAGCCGAATGAGTCAGGATATGCTGGTGGAAGTCAAGCACCTGAAGGAATACTTCAATATCAATACCGGAATGTTTTCTTCCAAGCCCCTGAAGGCTGTGGACGACGTATCCTTCTCCATCCGTCGGGGCGAGACCCTGGGACTGGTCGGCGAGTCTGGCTGCGGCAAGACCACCGTGGGCCGCACCCTGCTGCACCTGTACAAGCCCACTGACGGCGAGATCTGGTTTGACGGCAAGCAGATCGTCACCAGGAAGGACATCGCCGAGTACCGCCAGAAGACCGCCATGGTCTTCCAGGATCCCTATTCCTCTCTGAACCCCCGCATGACCGTGGCCGACATCATCGGCGAGCCGCTGGACGTGCATAAGATGTACAGTAGTGAAGCTGAGCGCAAGGAGCGCATTCTGGAGCTGATGGCCCAGGTGGGGCTGAACTCCGAGCACGCCAACCGCTACGCCCACGAGTTCTCCGGCGGCCAGCGGCAGCGTATCGGCATTGCCCGTGCCCTGGCAACGAAGCCCCAGTTCGTTGTCTGCGACGAGCCGGTCTCCGCGCTGGACGTGTCCATTCAGGCCCAGGTCATCAATATGTTTGATGAATTGCAGGACCAGATGGGCCTGACCTACCTGTTCATTGCCCACGATCTTCTGGTGGTGCGGCATATTTCCGACAGAATCGCCGTCATGTACCTTGGTAAAATGGTAGAGCTGGCGGATGCCAAGGAAATTTACGACCACCCCCTGCACCCCTACACCCGCAGTCTTATGTCTGCCGTTCCCCTGCCCGACCCCAAGATGGCCCGGGAGAACAAGCGAATCGTCCTGTCCGGCGATATCCCCAGCCCCCTGAACGCCCCCTCCGGCTGCCCCTTCCGTACCCGCTGCCCCTACGCCAGCGAGGTCTGCGCACAGAGCATGCCGGAATTCAAGGACGTGGGCGGCGGACACTTCGTCGCCTGCCATAATATGGACAAGATCGGTTAAAGACCAAAATACTGTTTTTTTGTACAAAAAAACACCGTGAGAGTCAAGTATGACTCTCACGTATGGTGCTCTGCCGATCGGTTCCCTCATTGTCTTCAAATCCAGATCCCGCCGGAGAAACGGGACCTGGGTCTGAAATAAATTATTTATTATACGAAAGGAAATGAAAAAGCATGAAGAAACTCATTTGCATGGTGCTGGCACTGGCAATGGTTCTGGGTCTGGCTGCCTGCGGCGGCTCCTCCTCTACCACCACTGCTGCCACCAACGCTCCCGCCGCTGCTGAGGGCGAGACTGCCGCTCCCGCTGCCGTCTCCGCTGACAGCATCAATGTCTGTATCGCTTCCGAGCCTGACACTCTGGACCCCGCTCTGAACTCCGCTCTGGATGGCGGCACCATGTGCTCCCACCTGTTCGCGGGTCTGGCTAAGTGGGATCAGGATGCCGACGGCAATCTGGTCATCGCTGCTGACTGCGCCACCGAGCTGCCCGTGGGCGTTGAGAACGAGGACGGCACCGTCACCATCACCTACACCCTGCGCGACGGCCTGAAGTGGTCCGATGGTCAGGATCTGACCGCCGGTGACTTCGAGTTCGCCTGGAAGCGCGCCGCTTCCACCGAGCTGGGCGCCGACTACGGCTACATGTTCGAGGTCGTCAAGGGCTACCCCGATGATCTGGCTGTGGAAGCCACCGACGACAAGACCCTGGTGGTCACCCTGAACAACGCTGTTGCCTACTGGGATGAGCTGACCGCTTTCCCCACCTACTTCCCCGTCCGTGAGGACGTGGTCGCTGACGAGGGCTGGGCTACCGATCCTTCCACCTATATCTCCAACGGTCCCTACACCATGACCGGCTGGACCCACAACTCCGTCATCACCCTGACCAAGAACGAGAACTTCTACAATGCTGACAACGTCACCATGAAGGAGATCAACTTCTACCTGTCCGACGACGCCAACAACCAGCTGTCCAACTTCAAGAACGGCGAGTGGCTGCTGATCGACGACGTGCCCACCAACGAGATGGCCGCTCTGGCTGAGCAGTATCCCGATGAGTACTTTGTCGTGGGTCAGATCGGTAACTACTACGTCTGCTGGAACATCAACGAGGACATCCTGCCCGCCGGCTCCGGCCTGACCGGTGCTGAGGCTGAGAAGGCCCGCGCTGAGATCCGTAACGCCATCACCCTGCTGTTCGACCGCAACTACATTGTTGAGGAGATCGGTCAGGCTGGCCAGGTTCCCGCCTCTTCCTTCGTCGCCATGGGTATGACCGATGCGGACGGCTCCCAGTTCTATGAGAACGCCGGCCACAACGACGGCTTCGTGGGCTACTACGATGTGTCCGAAGAGGCTTACGAGTCCAACTACGAGACCGCCATTGAGACTCTGAAGAAGTACTACGCTTACGACGAGTCCACCGGTATGTTCACCAACTTCCCCACTCTGACCTACCTGTACAACACCTCTGAGGGCCACAAGGCCATCGGTGAGTATCTGGCCTCCGCTATGGCTGCCGTGGGCATCACCATGAACCTGGAGAACCAGGAGTGGAACACCTTCCTGAACACCCGTAAGAACGGCGACTACAGCGTTGCCCGTAACGGCTGGCTGGCTGACTACAACGATCCCATCACCTTCCTGGATATGTGGGTCACCGGCTCCGGCAACAACGATGTGCAGTTCGGTAAGGGCGCTAACGCCGATACCAAGGCTTACTCCCTGGATCTGACCGACCTGGGCTACGACGTGAACGTTGTGGACGGCACCTGGGCTGAGACCTATGATGTCATCATCAATCTGATCAAGACCTGCACCGACACCGAGACCCGCTACGAGCTGATGCACCGCGCCGAGGATCTGCTGATGAGCACCGGCTGCATCGTGCCTCTGTACTTCTACACCGATGTCTATATGCTCGATGATTCCGTCCACGGTTTCTTCTCCAACCCCCTGGGCTACAAGTACTTCATGTACTGCACCATCGGCTGATTTCTCCAACAAAACCGCCAGTCTTCGGACTGGCGGTTTTTGCGGCCAGTCGCCGCTGACAATGGGTGCGCAGGGTGGTCCACTATCGTTACACCACTGGGTACTGCCCGGTACCGCTGCCGTATCATCGCAGGGGAGAGTCACTGCCCCTCCCGTCCGCAAAGCGGCAGTGTCATGATGCGGCTAACGCCGGCGGGCGGGGCGGTGACCTGCCCCTACAGCTGCCTATCTAACCTGTGGTTGCAAATACAGGCGGATTGTGGTATGATGTGAAAATATAAGAGGAAGTCTGCACTTTTTCGGCAGCCACAGGAGGAAGCTATGAAATTACACTGGAACAAAACAGGGGCCCTTACACCGCGGGAGCGGATAGGCCGGGTGCAGTTTGCCTGCCTGCTGGCGGTGCTGCTTATGGAGCTGGCCTTTTTTCTGTTGGAGGACCGGGCGTCGGGGGTGGCTTACCTGCTGGCGGAGCGCTACATGGCCCTGCCGGCCATGGCCTTTCTGGGGGCGTCCCTCTGCCGGGAGCTGCCCCGGAAGGACCGTTTGCCCCTGTACGCCGGGCTTGCCGTGATCACTCTGTTTTTCTGCATTCAGGTGCTCCATCAGGTGCTGGAATCGGAGGCAAAACAGGTGGGCACCTTCTTGTGTGCTTACGCCCTGTGCCTCCCCTTCGCGGCGTCTGCGGAGGATGCCCGGCGGCAGAGGGGCCTGAAATGGATGGCGGCCCTGCATCTGGCGGTGGGCGTTCTTTTGACAGCCTATACGGCCCTGCTGCTGGCCGGCACACTGCCGGCGTGCCTGATGGATCACGTCAAATGGGACGGCGGCAGGCTCTATGCCATGGGCCACCCCAACATCTGCGCCACCCTGCTGATGATCAGCGTGGCTCTGTCCCTTGGCCTTGCCGCCGCTTGCCGGAAACGCTGGGTCAGGATCACGCTGGCGGTGCTGGCGGTGCCGCAATTCGCGGCCCTGTCCCTGACCAACGGCAGAACGACCATGATTCTGACCTGTCTGCTGCTGGGCGGGCTGGCTTTCTGTGCCCTGCGGGGCCGGGGCTGGAAACGGTTCGCGCTGGCGCTGTTGGCGGCGGTGGTGGTGATTGCGGCCACCTTTGGCGCGTCCCGGGCAGTCTATAGCTGGAATCAGACCCGGCTGGTGAATTCGGCCGCAGCCGCGCAAACCGCGTCCGAAACGGAGACCGGGACCGGAAATGAGACCGGAACCGAGGCTGAGACGGAAGCCGCGATCGAGACCGAGACCGAGCCGGCGCAGACCAGCCAGGTGCTGGTAGCGGAGCAGTACCAGGGAACGCTGGCAAACGACTTTAAGACCCTCAACGGACGGACGGAGATCTGGAAGAGCGCCCTGGCGGGGCTGGAAGAAAATCCCCGGGTGAAGTTCATCGGTACGGAGTACGTGGAAATGATCTTGACCCGTTACGCCCCTCTGCCGGTCTACCACACCCACAATTCCTGGCTGGAGGCCCTGTACCGCATGGGCCTGCCGGGGCTGGCGGCGGCGCTGGTGATCACTGCGATGACGGTTTGGAGCGCGGCGGTGGTGCTGTGGCGGAATAACGACCTGTGGAAGAGCTGCGTTGCCCTTTTGGCCCTGTGCCTGCTGGGCTGCGCCATGCTGGAACCCTACCTGTTCGTAGTGGATATCAGCTATTTTTATCTGGATTTTCTGTTTTTGATGTGCCTGGGCTATCTGTGGCAGTGGCGCGGGGAAAAGGTGTGAGCCTATGAAACAATGGAACGATCTTCTCACCCGGCAGCGTGTTGACGCCGTCGCCGGGGCTGTCCAGCGGCTGTGCCTGCTGGTTGTCCTTGCTGTGGAGCTGCTGTTTTTCCTGCCGGGAGAGGCGGCGGACGGCATCGTCTACCTGTTCTTGGAGTGGAAGCTGGTGGACGTCAGCATCCTGTTCCTGGCGGCGTCCTGCTGCCGCGGGCAGCTGCGCCAAAGCAAGGGCAGCTTCCTGTTTGCCCTGCTGGTGGTGCTGTGGTTTTATGTGGTCCGCGCTGCCCACCTGCGGCTGGAGGGGACCAATCAGGACCCGGGGGCTTTCGTCTGCGCCTACCTCCTGTGCCTGCCCTTCGCGGCGGCCACCGGAGATAAAGAAAAGCAGTGGGGCCTGAAATGCCTGTCGGCGCTGTTTATTCTGGTGGGCGCGGTGTTCGGCATTTACGCGCTGCTGCTGGTGACGGGGCATCTGCCCGGCTGGCTGGACGGCTACGTCTTCTGGGACGGCGCCCGGTTCGGCACCATGGGGCACCCCAACATCTGCGCCACAGTGCTCATGATCAGCGTGGGCCTGACGGCGGGACTTGTCGTGAAGGGAAAGCGGCTCTGGTGTAAGTGCCTGCTGCTGGCTCTGACGGCGCTGGAATTCTGGGCGCTGTCCATGACCAACAGCCGGGCCGCCATCGTCCTGACCTGCGCGCTGCTGGGCGGGCTGGTCTTCTGCCGGCTGCGGAAACCGGGCTGGAAGGGCCTTGCGCTGGCCTTCGCGGCGGCGCTGGCGGCGATGATCCTGCTGTTCTGCGTGTCGAGATCGATTTTCTCCTGGAACAACGCCCGGCTGACGGAGCTTGCCCGGCAGGCCCAGCAGACGGGAGAACAGATCGGCCTGGAGCTGAATGAAAAGGGCCAGCTGGCCACGGAAAATGGCCAGGGCACCTTTGCCAAGTCCATGAAGACCCTGAACGGGCGCACGGAGATCTGGTCCGCCGCCATGGAGGCCCTCCGGGACAATCCCCGGATCCTGCTGTTCGGCACGGAGCACGCGGGGGAGATCATCTCGCCCTACTGGGAGCGCATGGACGCCCAGCATACCCACAACGCCTGGCTTCAGGCCCTCTTCCAGCTGGGCATTCCCGGCCTGCTGGCGGCGCTGGCGCTGAGCGTGCTGGCGGTGTGGGACGGCGTGGTGCTGCTGTGGCGCAATGACGACCTGCTGCACTCCTGCGTGGCCATGGTAGTTCTGTGCCTGATGGGCTGCGCGGTGATGGAGCCATACCTGTTCGTGGTAAACGCCCAATTTCACTATTTTGACTTCCTGTTCCTGCTGTGCCTTGGCTACATGAACCAGTGGCGCGGGCAGAAGCGCCCTTCGGAGGGAGAGATACAGAATGTATAAGGAAAAGACCCAGGAATGGATGCGGCATCTGGACTTTATCGTCATCGATTTGCTGATGCTGCTGTTGGCCTTTGGGCTGGCCTATCTGACCAGATACGACCTGCACATTCAGAATAAGGACATCTACGTCAGTCTGGCGCTGCTTCTTCTGCTGCTGGACTTTGCGGTGATGGTCATTGGCGGCACCACCCGCGGCGTCATGTACCGGGGCTATTACCGGGAGCTGGCGGTGACGGCGAAGCACGTGGCGCTGGTGCTGCTGCTGTGCATGATGTACCTGTTCCTGGTGAAGGACAGCGAGACCTACTCCCGGCTGGTCATCGGCTATTTTGGCTGCTACTATTTCGTGCTGGCCTATGCGGCCCGTCAGGTTTGGAAATCCTTCCTGAAGCGGACGCCGGACAAGAACAAAAACGCCATCTACGTCATCACCACGAAGGACCGGGCCGCCGACGTGGTGGAGCGCTACCAGACCCGGGAGGTCAGCCAGTACCGCCTGACCGGCGTGTGCCTGGTGGACGCGGACGAGGTGGGCACGGACATTCTGGGCGTGCCCGTCACCAGCAATGCGGAAACCGTCCTGCAATTTTTGTGCCGGGAGTGGGTGGACGAGGTAGTGCTCTCCATCCCGGAGCGGGACAAGGTCGCCGACGACCTGATGAGTAAACTGGCGGAAATGGGCATCGTGGTGCACATGGAGATGGAGGGCTTCGCGGAGCTTGGCTGGCAGCGGCAGGAAGTGGAGAAGCTCGCCGGCAGGACGGTGCTGACCATCGGCATGAACATGGCGACCCCGGCCCAGCTGCTGCTAAAGCGGGGCATGGACATCGTAGGCGGTCTGGTGGGGTGCCTGATCACGGCGGTGCTGACGGTTTTCATCGGCCCTCTCATTTACATCCAGTCCCCCGGCCCGATTTTCTTCGCCCAGACCCGTGTGGGAAAGAACGGCAAGCTGTTCAAGATGTACAAATTCCGCTCCATGTATCTGGATGCCGAGGCCCGCAAGGCGGAGCTGATGGCGGAAAACCGGGTAGGCGGCGGCCTGATGTTCAAGCTGGACTTTGACCCCCGGATCATCGGCAGCAAAAAGCTTTCCGACGGCACGGTGAAGAAGGGCATCGGCAATTTCATCCGGGACTGGTCCCTGGACGAGTTCCCCCAGTTCTGGAACGTCCTCAAGGGCGACCTGTCGCTGGTGGGCACCCGGCCCCCGACGGTGGACGAGTGGGACCGGTACGAGCTGCACCACCGTGCAAGGCTCGCGGCCAAGCCCGGCATCACGGGCATGTGGCAGGTCAGCGGCAGGAGCAAGATCACCGATTTTGAGCAGGTGGTGGCTCTGGATAAGAAGTACATTCAGGAGTGGAGCATGGGGCTGGACCTGCGCATCCTCCTGCAAACCGTTCTGGTGGTTCTCCGCCGGGATGGCTCCATGTGAAAATTTTGCGGATCCTGTCATCGCGGATCGGCCCCGGGGCCGGTCCGGGGTGACAGTTTTCTTTTTTGGTAACAAACAGAAATTATACTTGCAAATGGGACCTGCTTCTGCTATAATTGGCTCGAAAGCCAATTGGCTTCTGAGCCAATTATAGAGATAGGGAAGGCCGGTGAATATGCTGACGAATACAAGTCTGGCCACAAAGAAACGCATCCTGCAGGTCTGTGTGCGGCTGTTTCTGGAAAAGGGATACAAAAAAACCACCATGGCGGAAATCATCAAAAAGGCAGGAGTTTCCAACAGCAGCATTCAGAACATTTTCGGTTCGAAGGATGGCATTCTGACGGAGCTTGTTCGGTTCATGTTCTCGGCCCAGTTCTCCGCTGCCAGGGGGATCGCGCAAAAGGATCTTCCGCCCGTATGCGTATACGCGGTGGAGACCTCCATCCAGCTGGCGATGACCGAGCTGAACGAAAACATCCGGGAGATCTACATTGAGGCCTACACCCAGAAGGCTGCTTCGGAATTTATCTTCCGGGAAACAGCGAAGGAGCTGTACGCCATCTTCGGTAAGTTTCAGCCGGAACTGGACGAGAAGGATTTTTACGCACTGGAAATCGGCTCAGCAGGACTGATGCGCGGCTATATGGCGCATCCCTGCGGCGGGGAAATGACATTGGAAAAAAAGCTCAGGTGCTTCCTGTCCCTCAGCCTGTGGGCATATCATGTACCGCCGGAGGAGGTGGCGCAGGCCATCGCCTTCGTCTCGAAGCTGGATGTACGGAAAATCGCGGGGCAGGTCATGCAGGAGCTTTTTTGTGCGCTGGCAATGCATTATGAATTTTCAGCGCAGGGACTGGAGGGTGTCTGATACGATTTGCTGATGAAATTAATTTTCACCCGAAATTTCTATGAAAAAAACAGAGAAATCTGACATTTTTCGACATTTGTCGCTTGACATTCAGAAAAAAGAATTTAGAATATACGCAACAATAGCTACAATTTGTAACCAGCGGAAGCAGCGCGGTATTCTCCTGACGGAGGGAGCCGCGGCGGACGCGTGAAACATGTCCGAAAGCAGTGCCCCTTCTCTATTATATATATGGAAGGGCGGCATGAATTTTGATTCTATAGCCCGCGGTGAATGCGGCGAGAATAAGCGGGAGGTATTTCAATGGATAAGAAAACCAAGAAAAAGACGGGAGGGTGCCAAAGGCTCATTGCTCTGCTGCTGTGCTGTGTCCTTCTGTTGACAGTGGCTCCTTTTTCTGCGTTCGCTTTGGATGAAAATCTGCCGGATGAAAACTTGACGGAGCAGACTTCGGTGGGTGATACCC
>JAUNSH010000047.1 GCA_030539285.1 Eubacteriales bacterium | reverse complement strand
AGCCGTGTCTACTTTTTTGCTTTTTTCAATTTGCGCAACTTATTGTACCTTATCAAAGCTTTCAATCAGGTTTTAGTATTAGTCGAGCTACAGTATGACATAGAAAAGCAGCATCACGTACAAATGCGTACGGATGCTGCTTTTTTAGAAAATCTTGGCGACTTCAACAATCGTGAGTGTTTGGTCGGTTACCCGGAAGCGGATATCAAATCCTGCAAAAGGAAGACCATAGATGCGCTGGGGGTCTCGCTGGTAGGATGGCCGCGGGTCGTGCCGCAGTATGCCAAGCAGGGCCTGCTGCTTTTGAGGTGGTATCTGTGCCAATAAATATGGAGGGAATTCTACATCCAAAAGGAAATCCTCGGCATGATCGGTAAAGCCGCCCAGTGCATCTGGATGGGAATCACTATAGGGCATATAAGGCTTGATGTCAAAAATCGGCGTTCCGTCCATCAGATCCGCGCCGCCTACGTGGAGCACCGTGCCAAATTCCTTTGTGTCCTCCACTCCCAGCAGGCGGACGCAGGACAGGCCCAGGCTGTTGGGTCGGAAAGGGGAGCGGGTCGCAAATACGCCCATGCGGGTGTTTCCGCCCAGACGGGGCGGCCGGACGGTGGGGGACCAATCCTGACGAACAGCTGCCGAAAACTGCCAAATGAGCCACAGATGGGAATAGCCCTCGATTCCCCGCAGAGCGTCCGGGTTTCGGTAATCCGGCTCAAAAAGAATAGTCGAGCGCAGCTCTTCCACCAGACCGCTCTGCCGGGGAATGCCGAATTTCGTGGGGAAATCGCTGCGCATCCGGGCGATTGTCTGAATTTCAGCCTTCATATTATGCGTTTCCTTTCCTCATAGCAAACGTTACGGCGAAAATCAACGCCAGGATCAGGCTGATGGCTGCGCCGGCGGAACAGCCCAGATAATAGGACACCGTCAGGCCCCCAATGCCTGCCAGCAGGGCGAAGAGAACGGAGAAGCCGTGGTACTGCCGCAGATTTTTGGAGACGTTCCGGGCGGAGGCACCGGGCAGAACCATAAGAGAATTCAGGATCAGCAGGCCCACGCTGGAAATACTCAGGGTAACAACGACTGCAATTGCCGCGGTGAATAGAGTTTGAGACAGGGCCACGGGAATCCCACGGGAGGAAGCCAGCTGGGGATGGATGGCGGTCAGCGCCAACCGATTGGCGCACAGTACCCAGAAAATCAGCACCGCCAGCAGCACCAGCGCCAGCAGACCAATTTCAGCAGGAGTCACGGAAAGGATGTCTCCAATGAGGTATTTATTGTACTTCGTGAAGCTGCCGCCGCCGATGGTGCCAATGAAGATGCCCAGCGCCACCGCAGTGCTCGAAAAGACGCCGATCAGTGTGTCAGCAGCCTGATTGGAGCGGTTACGAACATAGGAAAAAATCAGAGCAAAGGCTACACTAAACAGCACCGCAGCCCATGTGGGCGCGCTCATGCCGCAGATGGCGCCGATGGCAATGCCGGTAAAAGCGGAGTGCCCCAGAGCGTCAGAAAAGAAGCTCATGCGCCCGGTGACAATCATGGTGGACATGAGTCCAAACAGGGGAGCCATCAGCAGCAGCGCCAGCAAGGCGTTTTTCATAAAGTCCCAGCGAAGCATTTCGATGGGCAGAACATCACAAAACCAGTACCAAAGGCTCATACGCTGCCTCCTTTCATGTGGAAGGCCTGGGCAAATTCAGAAGAACCCAGAACGGTTTCCGGATCGCCCTGGATCCGAATGCCCCGGTCAATGAGCACCACCTGATCAGCATACCGGGGGAGCATGGAAAAATCGTGGGTAGTCATGAGGATCGACAGGTCATAATTCTTTCGGATCTCGTCCAGCATGTCCATCAGCGTCTCCATGCCTTCTACGTCCACGCCGGACAATGGCTCGTCCAGAATCAGAATGTTGGGGATCGGTTCCAGCGCCAGCGCCAGCAGCACCCGCTGCAATTCTCCGCCGGACAGGGTACCTACCCGCTTGTCGATCAGTTCCTCGCCATGGACCCGTTCCAGACACCCCAGAACCAGAGCGCGCATGGATTTACTCAATCCAAGAAAGGCCGGACGCTTGCTCATGCAGCAGGCGAACAGGTCAGCCACGCTGACAGGGTCGCTGGGGTCAAAGGCAGGACTTTGGGGCACGTAACCGATCCGTGGCTTTTTGCTGCGCTGACCCGGTTCGGAAAAAGCAATGACGCCCTCATAATCCCGCTGGCCTAAGATGGCTTTCAAAAGGGTGGATTTGCCCGCGCCGTTGGGGCCGATCAGCGCCACCAGCTCTCCGCAGTGGACATGCAGATTGACGTCGGACAGAATGCAGTCATTTCCAATTTTGACGGAGAGGTTTTCCACCCGCAGGCAGCAGGAATGCCCGCAGGAGCCGCCGTGAATATCCAGATTCATCCCAAAGCCTCCTTGATGGTGTCGATGTTGTGGTACATTGCGTCAAAATAGCTGTCCCCGGACATGGCCATGTCCAGCGCGTACTGGCCACAGCCGGTTTCCCGGGCAATAATGCCGGCGGCGGAGGTGCTGCCGCTGGTTTCCGTGAAGATGGCGGGAAGCGACTTTTCTTCCACAAGGGTGATCATTTCAATCAGCTCCCGGGCAGAGGCTTCACTGCCGGATTCTTCCTCAACAGCCTTGAGGATCGTCAGGTCAAAGCTTTGCGCAAAGTAGGAAAAGCCGTCGTGGAAGGTGATCAGGTCCCGGTATTTCAGCTCAGACAGCGTATCCTCGCCATATTGCTGCAGTGCCGTCAGATCCTTCAGAAGCTGGCTGAGATTGGATTCGAAGGTCTGGACGTACTGGGGATACCGGGAAGAAAGCCCATCGCAGATGTTCCGGGCCATGACCTTGGCATTCTCCGGCGCAAGCCAGATGTGGGGATCTTCCTCGTGGTGATGGCCTTCCTCGTGATGATCCTCTTCCTCGTGTTCTTCTCCGCATAGCAGGTCAATTCCTTCCGAGGCATCGATGACAGAGGCGTTCAGCAGCAGATCATCTAAAAAGTCCTCCAGCCCAGCACCGGAAATCACGATGGTTTCGGCAGCCTCCGCGGCCTTTACCTGACGGACGTTCAGGGAGTAATCGTGCAGGCAGCTGACCTGTTCCGTTACCAGCCGGGTGACGGTGATGGGCGTTCCCGCGCATATTCGGGAGGAAAATTCCCAGACGGGCAGGGTGGTGGCAGCGACCTGGGCACCTTCGCTTTTGGCCGCGCAGCCGCACAGCAGAAGAGACAGGATCACGGCAATAATTAGTTTTGTGTATTTCATGGAAACACTCCAATTTGCGACAAAATCTCACATTACTATAGTATCACAGTCTGTCAAGAAAAAAAGAGCCTGCGTTTACAGGCTCCTTTTTCTTATGTATGGTGAATTAGTGGTTCTCCATCCAATCTTTGACCTTGGTCTTCGCCATTCTCTGAATATCCTCGGTAGGATACTTGGAGGTCTCGCCGCCAACGCCGTACACGAAGTACAGACCTTCGGGAGTCTGGTACAGATCTTCCTCATAGCCGGCAGGATCGCCCAGGGCGCCGGAGGTGAACTTCTTGACCAGAGTAGCGGTCTCGGTGTCATACTCCTTTTTGCAGATGATCTTTTTCATGGATTGAACCTCCTTTCATGGGTAGTCGTTTGTACGCCTGAAATTATACACTTTTTTGTAAGGAAATCAAGAGGAAAATTAGAAAAATCTAAACTTTTTACCAAACTTTGGACGATGTTTCAATTTGGTTCCCAGTTAAACCGGGGGGAGTGTGTGCACAGTGCACAAAAAATCCGTGATTTTTGTCGTTTTTCGGGATTGTGAAAAGACGAAAAATATGCTATGATTGTGAAAATGGAGGACAAAATATGAAGGATTTACCGGTTTTTACCACGGAGCATGGAGCAGCAACGCTGATTCTCAAGGAGATTCCCTATCAGGAAACTGCATACGTAATTCTTCGGGATTCTCTGGAACCGCAGGCACTCGTCCGGGAGTGCGCGGACTTCTGCCGGGCCTGCGGGGCGGAAAAAATCTATGCCACGGGTCACGACACACTGGCAGTCTATCCCTTCTACACGGCCATGTGGGAGATGTCCTGTATCCGTGAAGGCATCCCGGACACCGACGCGGCCCTTTGGCCCGCGCAGGAAAAGACCCTGCCCCAGTGGCAGAAAATCTATAACGAGAAAGTGAAAAAGGTTCCCAACGGCGCATGGATGACAAACGCGGATGCGGAAAAAATGATGCAAACCGGCGACGGCTATTTTATCCACCGTGGGGAAACCTTGCTTGGCATCGGCAGAGTCAGCGCTGACCGCATTGACTGGGTGGCATCTGTGACCCCGGGTGCCGGTGCGGACGTGGTCAAAGCCCTTGCCCACGCCGCAACAGAGGACACCATAAAACTCACAGTGGCATCTGTTAATCAAAAAGCGGTACAACTATATGAGCGCCTCGGCTTCCTGCAAACCGCAGAAATATCCCAGTGGTATCAACTTCGATAGAAATAAGGATTACTATTTCACTCCTCACTTCAAACTCCAAAGTCCCCACTCCCTGTTCCGGAAAAATACTTGACATCCACGCCGCATTATGCTATAATGCCCGAGGTCAAGGAAAAGACCTTGACACGAGGAGGTTCCCATGGACGCGCTGGAGATGACGCTGCTGCTGGATTATTACGGCGGTATGCTTACGGACAAGCAGAGAGACTGCTTTGATATGCGCTACAATCAGGATCTTTCTCTGGGAGAGATCGGAGAAGCGCTGGGGGTCAGCCGCCAAGCGGTCTGTGACAATCTGACCCGCACGGAAGCGCTGCTGCGCCGGATGGAAGAGAACATTGGCTGTGTCCGCCGGGATCAGATCACCCGCAAAGCGGTTCGGGAAATTCTGGACGCCGCGGAGGAACTGAAAACATTCTCCGATCCCGCTGTTTCACCCCTTGCCGACCGGATTTTGTTCGCGGCACAGGCACTGAAGGAGTAAACCATGGCATTTGAAGGCTTAACCGAAAAAATTTCCGCCACCTTCAAAAAGCTTCGCGGCAAAGGCCGCCTGAAAGAGGCAGATGTGAAGGAGGCCATGCGGGAGATCCGCATGGCGCTGCTGGAGGCGGATGTCAGCTATAAAGTGGTCAAGGATTTCACCAAATCCGTTACCGAGCGCTGCATCGGCACGGATGTTCTGGAATCCCTCACCCCTGCCCAGATGATCGTCAAGATCGTCAATGAAGAGCTGTGCAAGCTGATGGGCAGCGATACCAAGCATATCACCATCAACCCCAACGGCCTTACCGTGGTGATGCTGGTGGGCCTGCAGGGCGCGGGCAAAACCACCAACGGTTCGAAGCTCGCGGGCTTGCAGAAGCGCCAGGGCAGAAATCCGCTGCTGGTGGCCTGCGATATCTACCGTCCCGCCGCCATTCAGCAGCTGAAGGTCTGCGGGGAAAAGCTGGGCATCCCTGTTTTTGAAAAGGGCACCCAGGACCCGGTCCAGACGGCCAAGGAAGCCGTCCTTTACGCCCGCCAGCACGGCCATGACATGGTGTTCCTGGACACCGCCGGCCGCCTGCATGTGGACGAGGCGCTGATGACCGAACTGAAAAATATCAAGGCTGCCGTAAAGCCCGACGAAATTATGCTGGTTGTGGACGCCATGACCGGCCAGGACGCGGTCAATGCGGCCCAGAGCTTCAATGAGTGGCTGGATATCGACTCCGTGATGCTCAGCAAGCTGGACGGTGACGCCCGGGGCGGCGCGGCCCTGTCTGTCCGGGCCATCACCGGTAAGCCCATCAAATTTGCCGGCATGGGGGAAAAGCTGGAGGACATCGAGCCATTCCATCCCGACCGGATGGCCAACCGGATCCTCGGCATGGGCGATGTGCTGACCCTGATCGAGAAGGCGGAGAAGGCCTACGATGCCAAGAAGGCCGCCGAGATGGAGGAGAAGCTGAAAACCAACCGCTTCACCCTGCAGGACTTCTATGACCAGATGGTGCAGATGAAGTCCATGGGTTCCGTGGAAGAAATTCTGGCCCAGATGCCCGGCGGCGCCAACCTGAAGGGGGTCAAGCTGGACGAGAAGGCCATGGCCCACACCGAGGCCATCATTCTGTCCATGACGCCTAAGGAGCGGGAAAAGCCGGAAATCATCGGCGCCAGCCGGAAAAAGCGCATTGCCGCAGGCGCTGGCGTCCGGGTGGAGGACGTAAACAAGCTGCTCAAGTCCTTTGAGCAGATGCGCAAGCTCATCAAGCAGTTCTCCGGCCCCGGCGCGGGGAAGAAGATGAAGCGCATGAGCCGCATGGGCGGCTTCGGCGGGGGGTTCCCCGGTTTATAATAGGCTCCCCTTGAGGGGGGCTGGCACAGCGTAAGCTGTGACTGAGGGGTGAACCCCTCCGCCCCTTGCGGGGCACCTCCCCTACAAGGGGGGGGCGTGAATGGTTCGCTGAAAGCAAATTGCTTTGCGATATAGATTTAAAATAATTTTGGAGGTGAACTCTCATGGTTAAGATCAGACTGAGAAGAATGGGCGCTAAGAAGGCTCCTTACTACCGTATCGTTGTCGCTGATTCCCGTTCTCCCCGTGATGGCCGCTGCATCGAGGAGATCGGCACTTACAATCCCCTGACCCAGCCCGCCACCATCACCGTGGATGCCGAGAAGGCTCAGAACTGGATCAAGAACGGCGCACAGCCCACCGACACCGTCCGTGGCCTGCTGAAGAGTGCCGGCGTTCTGTAAGATCCCAAAGGAGAATCCCGAATGAAAGAACTTTTGCTGTACATGGCAAAAAATCTGGTGGATGATCCTGAGGCGGTCACCGTAACCGAAGTCGAAGGCGATGACGGGAAGGTGCTGGAGCTGCGTGTCGCGGAGGGCGACATGGGCAAGGTGATCGGCCGCCAGGGACGGATCGCCAAGGAAATCCGTACCATCATTAAGACTGTAGCCCAGCGCACTGGCGAAAAGGTCACGGTCGAAATCGTGGATTAAACGAGGATGCGTGACAGTATGTCACGCATTTTTCGTGCCCGGGCGGCAATGCCGCCGGATAATGCGTTACCGGGATGGCGGTGATCGTTACACCATTGGGTTCTGCTCGGTATCGTTCCGTTTTGCGATGAATGACGAGAAAAATCTGTTTGTATTAGGAGCGTGAGCGACTATGAAACTTGACTATATTGAAGCCGGAGAGATCGTCAACACCCACGGCGTCCGTGGGGAAGTGAAGGTGCTGTGTTGGCTGGATGCCCCGGAAATGCTGTGCGAATTTGACCGCTGCCGCATTGCAGGGAAGGATTACAAAATGGAATCCGTGCGGGTGCAGAAGACCTGCAATCTGGTAAAGCTCAACGGCGTTGATACCATGGAGGACGCCCAGAAGCTTCGCGGCAAGGTGCTGGAGCTGTACCGGGAGGACATTGACGATGAAGTGATATTTGCCGCCGAGCTGGTCGGTATGGAGGTTTATTCTGACGATATCCATATCGGCACCATCCGGGAGGTGTTGGACTATCCCGGCAATGCAGTCTACGTGGTGCGGGGCGAGCATGAATACATGATCCCTGCCGTCAAACAGTTCATCCTGTCCACAGATATGGAGAACAATACCATGCAGGTTCGGTTGATCGAAGGGATGCGCAGCGATGAGAATTGACATCATGACCCTGTTCCCGGAGACCCTGGGAGACGTGCTGTCCGAGAGCATTCTGGGCCGGGCACAGGAGCGGGGCTACATCCACATCGACACCCATCAAATTCGGGACTACACGGCGAATAAACAGAATCAGGTGGATGATTACCCCTACGGCGGGGGCAGGGGAGCGGTAATGACCGCCGACCCGCTGTACCGCTGCTGGGAGGCGGTCTGCGATGAAGCCGGCGGCCCGGTGCATACCATCTATCTGTCCCCCTGCGGGCACACCTTCCGGCAGGCGGATGCCATCCGCTTAAGCAAAATGGACAACCTGATCCTGGTCTGCGGCCACTACGAGGGCATCGACCAGCGGTTTATCGATGAGTGCGTGGACGAGGAGATCTCCCTGGGGGACTTCGTCCTCACCGGCGGGGAGATCGCCGCCATGGCGGTGACGGATGCGGTGTGCCGCATGGTGCCCGGCGTTCTTGCGGATCCTGAATGCTTTGAGGATGAAAGCCATTTTAACGGCCTTTTGGAATATCCCCAGTACACTCGCCCAGCTATCTGGCACGGCAGAGCCATTCCGGAGATTCTGACCTCCGGCAACCATGAAAAGGTGCGCCAGTGGCGAAGAAAGCAGTCCCTGCGCCGCACCCGGGCACGCAGGCCGGATATGTACGAAAAACTGGACCTGTCCTCCAAGCAGGACAAAAAGCTTCTGAAGGAAATGGAAGCGGAGGACACAGAGGTATAGCAAAAGGAGGAGCGATTTCGCTCCTCCTTCGTAGTCTGTCAAAATCTCTGTTTCAGCGTATCCGCCAAGCTACCTGACTTCGTTGGTGAAGTTATTCGGCAAAATCAGATTCCTCAGCCACAGGCTCGTGGGATGCCACAACGGGCTCCTGGGCAGGAGCGGCGGGCGCTTCCACGGGAACCTCCACAGCGGCAGGCTCTTCGGCAGCCGCTTCCTCAGCGACGGGCTCCTCCACAGGGGCCTCTTCCTCGGTGGAATCCTCCTTGCAGCAGGGGCACTTGGGCAGGGAGGAAAGGGCCTTCTTCGCCCAGGCGGTGATCTGCTCACCGTAGGTGGCAATGATGTAGACGGCGCCGGCAACAGCGGCCAGAGCGGACAGGAGCTTCACGATGGTATTCACGGTTTTCATATGGCATTACCTCCGTAATTGTAAATCCATGCTTATTATAGCCAGCATGGGAGAAAAAAGCAATAAACAAATTAGAATAAATTGTAAATTCGACGATTTATACATACCCGTACATTCCCCGGACACTGACCTCCCCGGAATTGACAGCTTCCGTGTGCCCGTCGGGAAACAGCACCACCAGTGCGCCCTCGTCATCCACGTCCAGAGCCGTTCCGTGACGGACATCATCACCGCGCACCAGAGAAACCTCCTGCCCAATGGTGATGCAGTCCTTGCGGTATTGGGTAAGCATGGCTTCCTGTTCGGTCAGAAGCTTGGCGCTCATATCGTACAACGCGTCCAGCTCCGCCGCCGCCACCCGGAAGCGGTCAATTTCCTGTCCTGTCACCATGGCGAGAGAACCGGCAACCTCCCAAATTTCCGGAGGGAAGTCCTGAGCGGTCTGGCAGCAGTTGATGCCGATGCCGACGATGGCGTAGTCCACAAGGCCCTGGGCATTCAGCCGCAGCTCCGTGAGGATGCCGCCCAGCTTCCGCTTGTCATAAACAATATCGTTCGTCCACTTGATGCCCGGACGGAAGCCTGCACTTTGCTCAATGGCGTTGCACATGGCGACGCCTGTGGCGCAGGTCAGGTGCATCAGCCGGGTAGGAGGACACGCCGGGCGCAGGAGGATGCTCAGGTAAAGCCCCACACCGGGCGGGGACAGGAAGCTTCGGCCCCGCCGCCCGTGCCCACCGGTCTGATGGTCGGACAGGGCCACGGTGCCATGGGGAGCGCCTTCTGCGGCAAGTTTTTTCAGATAGTCGTTGGTGGAATCCACCTCGGGAAGGAAGTGGAATCGGTCTTTCCACGGGTAGTCCGGGGAAACGCAGCCTAAAATCTGTTCTTTCATGTCAGTCAATATCGGAGAGCACTTCCTCCGGCACTTTGTCCAGAATCTCGGGGTGCATCAAAATCCGCTTGTAGTGCTTGAAGAAGGCGGCGTAGTAGAAGCCGTCCACGATCCGCTCGTCCAGTACGAATTTCACATCCACATATTTCCGCTGGACCACGGTGCCGTCCTCCAGCACCTCGGTGGCCCTGCGCTTCATGCCGAAGGCGCCGAAGACGGGCAGGTTGCCGAAGTCGTACAGGTGGTGGAAAATGGGCGGGATGCCAAGGCTGCCCATGGAGGTAAAGAACAGGCTTCCATGGAAGGGGCTGACCTCCAGCAGGAAACCGGGCAGCATCCCAAAATAGTCCAGAGTTTTGAGGAACCATACGGCGAATTTCAGCAGCACGCCGGGGATCATGGTAAAGGCACTGGCAGTGTTGTCAAAGCTGCTGTCCAGCGGGGTGTTCTTCACGTTATCCACAGCATTCTGAAGCTTGCGGTAGACGTCGTCGGCGGTGTCCCGGGGATTCAGGTGCACCTTGATCACCGTATCCGGGGACTGGGCATTCATTTCCTTTTTGATGGTCATGCAGTATTGGATATCATCGCCACGGGAGTAGACCTTCTGGCCGGAAATGAATCGGTTCAGGCCGGGATACTTGCACAGCGCCCGGACGTAGCAGGCAAGCAGCACATGGGTGATGCCGAAATTTGTCAGACCCTCCCGGCGCTTCTGACGGATGTACCGGTCGATCTGGCTGATCTCGAAGGAGTCCTCAAAGTAGTTGGAGGAGGTGTTGCGGGTGACCATGATGTAGGGAGAGACCTGGGCCATGGCGGGCAGGGAGCGGATCCTGCGTCCATCCACCCGGTCGCCCCAGGCCCGGTGATACTCCCCGGCGGGATGAATGCGCACGGCAAAGCAGAGGATCAGTACGCCAATCAGCGCCAGAAAATCCGCGAACCGGTCCCGCATACCCATAATTTCCCCCCGCAGGAGGCTTCCGCGGTAGAAGTACAGCAGGATCACCATGGGCACGCAGACCACGGGAAGAAGGAATAGCAGCGCGTGGTGTCCGGCAGTAATGTCCGTGTACAGGACGGCGAAGAAGATCAGCGCCACCCAGAACAGCCATACCATCATGCGGCTGCTTACATTGCCGGAAATACACAGCCCGGCGTAAAGAGCCATCATCCAGACGGGGATGGCAGTCTTGTAGAACAGCTTGTC
The DNA here is from genome assembly GCA_030539285.1 of Eubacteriales bacterium. GTDB lineage: Bacteria > Bacillota > Clostridia > Oscillospirales > Oscillospiraceae > Faecousia. The sequence continues at coordinate 11,420 of JAUNSH010000047.1, read as the reverse complement.
GCCGTTCATAAGAGTGATGAGCGCGTACAGCGTGGTAGCCGCGATTGGCAGGAGAATTTGGCTCCACAGGTAAGTCGCATCCCCGGACCCTTTCACACCGGAGAAAGCAATGCGGGCCACTGCCGAAGCTGCCATGCAAAGCGCCATCAGCCAGGTCAGCACGTTTTTGCGGCTGACATAAAGATGAGTTCTTGTTTTCATACACACATAGTATACTAAATTTCCTGAAAAATGGCAATAAAAAAAGCAGGCGTCGGCCTGCTTTTTTCATCAATCAAAGGCTGTGGAGAGCAGCGATGTATTCCGGCGCGGTGCCGCAGCATCCGCCCAGCAAGGTCGCTCCATTTTCCTTGCACTGCTTCATGACTGCAGCGAATTCCGCCGGGGTCTGGGAATACACCGCAATGCCGTCGTCCCCGATGGTGGGAACTCCCGCGTTGGGCTTGCAGATCAGGGGGATCTTCACGCTGCGCCGCAGCCGGGTCACAAGGTAGGGCGTCATCATATCCGCCGCCACACAGTTGAAGCCCACGGCAGCCGCGCCGGAATCCTCCAGAGATTTCAGGGCCATTGCCGCATCTGCCCCGGACAGCAGGGAGCCGTCAGGCTGCATGGTGAAGCTGTACATGGCAGCTCCCGCCCCTTCCAGTTCGGCAGCGCACAGAATGGCTTCCGCCTCCTGCTGGTACAGCAGGGTCTCGCCAATCAGCACATCCACGCCGCCGTCGATAAGTCCCCGGATCTGGCGGCGGTAGTTCTCCACCAGCAGGTCGAAGGACTCCGCGTCCCAGCTGTCACAGAAGGTGGCGAGGGTGGTAATGTCTCCGGCGATCAGACAGCCGGGAGCGGCAGACCGGGACAGGGCCACCAGCGCTTCGTTGATCTGCTCCGTCTGGGCATCCAGGCCCACAGCCTTCAAAGCGATGGGCTGGGCCTGAAAGGTGGGGGCGTAAATGATTTGAGAGCCAGCCTCGGCATAGGCCCGCTGCAAAGCTACCAGCGGTTCCGGATTGGCGAGGATCCATTCCTCGGCACAGCAGCCCTTGGGCATACCGGCATTGCGCAGGTTGGAGCCGGTGGCGCCGTCCAGGATCCGCACGCCTTCTTCTATTTTTTGCAGGAACTGTTCCCGTGTCAGCATAAGCATTTCTCCCATTCCATAAAATAACACCTGCATTATACACGCAGAAAAGGAAGAATGCAACAGTATTGACCTTTCCATTCAAATCTGCTACCATAATAAAACCTGAAACCATTATATCAAAGGAGTAATACCTATGAAAAAGACTGTTTTGCGGGAATACGCCAAACTGATCGTCCGCTGCGGCGTCAATGTCCAGAAGGGGCAGGAGGTCATGATCTACGCTGGGCTGGACCAGCCGGAGTTTGTTCAGATGGTCGTGGAGGAAGCCTACAAGGCAAAGGCCAAGAAGGTCATCGTGGAGTGGTCCTACCAGCCTCTGGAAAAGCTGGCCGTCCGCCATCAGAGCCTGAAAACCCTTGGCACCGTTGAAGAATGGGAGAAAGCCCGTCAGGAGCACTTCTGTGAGGCGCTGCCCTGCCGGATCTATCTGGAATCCGACGATCCCGACGGTCTGAAGGGCGTGAATATGGAGAAAGCCGCCAAGGCCCGTCAGATGCGCTATCCCATCATCAAGCCCTATCGTGACCGCCGGGAGAACCGGGATCAGTGGTGCATTGCCGCCGTCCCCGGGCAGGCTTGGGCGAAAAAGGTCTTTCCCGGTATGCGCACCAGCACCGCCGTGGAAAAGCTGTGGGAGGCCATCCTTTATACCTCCCGGGTCAATGAAGATCCCATCGCCTCTTGGGAAGATCACAATGCGGACCTGAAGGCCCGCTGTGATTATCTCAACAGCCTGCACATCCGGAGCCTGCACTACACCGCCGAAAACGGCACCGACCTGACCGTGGGCATGATCCCCGAGGCACGTTGGTGCGGCGGCAGAGAGACCAGCCTGCAAGGGATCCCCTTCAACCCTAACATCCCCTCCGAGGAGTGCTTCATCTCTCCCAAGAAGGGCTGCGCCCAGGGCATCGTCTACGCCACCAAGCCCCTGAGCTATGAAGGCCAGCTCATTGAGAACTTCTCCATCCGCTTTGAAAACGGCAGGGCAGTGGAAGCCAAAGCGGAAAAAGGGGAGGAGCTGCTGAACACCATGATCTCCATGGATGAGGGCGCGGCGTTCTTAGGCGAGTGCGCGCTGGTGCCCCAGAGAAGTCCCATCGCGGAGAGTGGCCTGCTGTTCTATAACACCCTGTTCGACGAAAACGCGGCCTGCCATCTGGCCCTGGGCTTTGGTTTTGCGGACACCATCTCCGACTTCCAGAACCGGACGCTGGAGGAGTGCCGGGAGCTGGGCGTCAACGATTCTATGAACCACGAGGACTTCATGATCGGCTGCGATACTATGAATATCGATGCCATCTGCGAAGATGGCCGGGTGGTGCCTGTATTCCGAAATGGCAATTGGGCGTTCTGACTTTGACAACTTTTTTCAAAAAAACTGAAAATAATGCTTGCATTCTTTGCTTGCTTGTGATATGATATCCGGGCGATTGAAGATTGCTTAGGGCATCTATGCCCTTTAACTGATACGAAAGAGGTGAACGAAATGAAGGAAGGTATCCATCCCAAGTACGAACAGACCACCATCCGCTGCGCCTGCGGCAATGTCTTTACCACTGGTTCTACCAAGAAGGACATTCGTGTTGAGATCTGCTCCAAGTGCCACCCTTTCTATACCGGCAAGCAGAAGCTGGTTGACACCGGTGGACGTGTTGATCGCTTCAACAAGCGCTTTGGCCTGAAGTAAGAGCAGAAAATTCCGCGCCACGGATCGTGGTGCGGATTTTTTGTTTTTTTCGGGGAAAACAGTTGTCCGCCCGGTGCTTTGTGTGGTATACTAAAAAATAATGTATCTTTGGAGGTACTATGGAATCGAATTTTGATGAAAAAGTACAGGAGCGGGCAGTGCTGGTGGGCCTGAATGCCGACTGCTTCACGGCGGAGCAGACCGCCACTGCGGAATCCTTGGAAGAACTGGAAGACCTGCTGGAAACCGCCGGGGGTTTCTGCACCGGCAAGGTGCTGCAAAACCGCCATACCCCGGACTCCCACAGCTTTATCGGCGAGGGCAAGGCCCAGGAGGTGCGGATGCTGGTGGAAGCCACCGCTTCCACTATGGTCATTTTTGACAACGAGCTGTCTCCCGGCAATATCCGTGCCCTGGAAGAGATTATCGGCGTGACGGTTCTTGACCGCAGCGCCCTGATCCTGGACATTTTCGCCCAGCGGGCGAAAACCAAGGAGGGCCGCTTACAGGTGGAGCTGGCCCAGTACAAGTATCTTCTGCCCCGACTTTCCGGCATGGGTGTCAGCCTGTCCCGGCAGGGCGGCGGCATCGGCACCCGCGGTCCCGGCGAAACCAAGCTGGAAACTGACCGCCGTCACATCCGGGAGCGGATCGCCCGGCTGGAAGAGGAACTGGAACAGGTGCGCAAGGTGCGGGCCGTCCAGCGGGAGCGGCGGATGAAGAATGCCATCCCCGTAGTCGCCATCGTGGGCTACACCAACGCGGGCAAATCGACCCTGCTGAACAAGCTGACGGGTGCCGGCATCCCCGCCAACAACCGCCTGTTCGACACGCTGGATACCACCTCCCGGCAGCTGACGGTCTCCGACAATCTGGACGTGATCCTGTCGGATACCGTAGGCTTTATCGCCAAGCTTCCTCACCATCTGGTGAATGCCTTCCACGCGACGCTGGAAGAGCTGGAATACGCCGACCTGCTGCTCCACGTCATCGACGTGTCCGACCCCAACTTAGAAGAGCACGTGGCGGTGGTGGACAGGCTCATCGCCAAGCTGGCAAAGCCGGACACCCCTGTCCTGCGGTGCTATAACAAGGCCGACCTTGTCTACACCGAGGACATCCCGGTGGGCAAGGACTGCGTGGCCATTTCCGCCAAGAAGGGCAAGAACATGGATGGCCTTTTAAAAGCCATCGAGGAAGCTCTGGGTCATTCCCGGCACCACGTGATCCTGCGCTTCCCCTACGCCAAGGGCGGCATAGTGGAGACGCTCCACGACAACGCCCAGGTGAAGAAGGTGGACTACACCGAAGAAGGCATTGAGGTCGAAGCGATTCTGGACGCCATTCTCCTTGGACGGCTCCGGGAGTACGTTGTGAAGGAGTGCTGAGGCGTGGACGAATACCTTGTCCCCACCCAATTCGGGGAAGCGGAATTCATCGAAAAAAAGTCCCGCTTTATCGGCAGGATCTGGCCGGCGGAAACCGAAGAGGAGGCCCTGGCCCGAATTCAGGAGATGAAAAAGCAGCACTACGACGCCACCCACAACTGCTGGGCCTACATCATCCGGGACGGCGCGGTACGGTTTTCTGACGACGGCGAGCCAGGCGGCACGGCGGGAATGCCCATGCTGCAGGTATTGCAGCGGGAAGGCCTATATAATGTAGTCTGCGTGGTCACCCGGTACTTTGGCGGCATTCTGCTGGGCGCTGGAGGACTGGTGCGGGCCTATACCAAGGGCGCGAAAATTGCCGTGGACGCCGCGGGTAAATCCATGAAACGGGTCTGGACTGTGCTGTATGTGCCCTGTCCATACAATTTCTATGAGCGGGTGAAGCTGGAGGCGGAGGCCTTCGGCGGCATCATCCGTGGCACCGATTTCGGCGCCGAGGTGGAGCTGGAACTGCTGTTTCCCGAAGATAAGACCCAAGCTTTTCTTGACAGGCTGACGGACATGACCTCCGGAACGGTAGAGGGCATGGAAGTCGGTCAGGAGTACCGGGCGTTTCCAGTATAAAGCTGAATAAATAGAGCGTTTGTTATCTTTCGACTACGCGGTAAGCCGCTCCGCTCAGGATGACATCGACAGACTTTTTCCCTTTTTATAACATTTTTTAATTTTCAATTGCACGGCGGGGTGTTACTATGACGGTAAAAGAGGAACTGGAACGGTTGGAACACAAACGGCTGAACCCGTTGGCCGCCTTTGCGGACAAGAGCCGGGGCCGCCCCCGGCAGGAGGAGCCTCGGGAGGAGGACGTGCGTACCTGCTATCAGCGGGACATTGACCGCATCGTCCACAGCAAGGCCTTCCGCCGGCTGATGCACAAGACTCAAGTCTTCCTGCAGCCCGAGGGCGACCACTACCGCACCCGCATGACCCACACCCTTGAGGTTTCCCGCATCGCGGGCACCATCACCCGGGCGCTGGGCCTGAATGAAGATTTGTCAGAAGCCATCGCCATGGGCCACGACCTGGGCCACACCCCCTTCGGCCACGCCGGAGAGGCGGCGCTGACTGCCTGCATGGGCAAGCCCTTCCGCCACAACGAGCAGAGTCTGCGGGTGGTGGACGTGCTGGAAAAGGATGGGCAGGGCTTGAATCTGACCTACGAGGTTCGTATGGGCATTGTGGGCCACACCGGGGAAACCTGGCCGGAAACGCTGGAGGGCCAGATCGTCCGCCGCAGCGACCAGATCGCCTACGTCAATCACGACATCGACGACGCCATCCGGGCGGGGATCCTGACCAACGAGGATTTGCCGAAAGATATTACGGCTATTCTGGGTCACACCCACAGCAGCCGCATCAACACCCTGGTGACGGACGTTATCCGCACCTCCCGGGAAGCTGGCTCCATCTGCCTGACCCCGCAGGTGGAAAAGGCCCTGAAAGACCTTCGCTCCTTCATGTTCGAGCGGGTCTACCGCAACCCCGTGGCGAAGGGGGAGGAGAGCAAGGCCAAAGCCATGCTGGCGCGGCTCTTTGAATACTACATCGCCCACCCCGAGGCCCTGCCGGAGGATTTTCAGCCCCAACTGTCCTTTGACGGCATGGAGCGCACGGTCTGCGACTACATCGCGGGCATGACGGATAATTACGCTGTTGACAAATACACCGAAATTTTCATTCCCATGGGCTGGAACGTCCGGGGATAGTGTGCTATAATATCTCTTCCAAGAAAGAGAAAGGAGGGGGAGCATGGCGTTTCCACCGGCATTTTTGGACGAACTGACCGCCCGCAATCCAATTGAAGACGTGGTTGGACAGTACGTAAACCTGAAGCGTTCCGGCTCCAACCTGTTCGGCCTGTGTCCCTTCCACGGGGAGAAGACTGCCTCCTTCTCTGTTGCCCCCGACAAGGGCATCTACTATTGCTTCGGCTGCCATAAGGGTGGCAATGTCATCAATTTTGAGATGGAGATCGAGGGCCTGAGCTACCCCGACGCCGTCCGTGCCCTTGCCAAACGGGCAGGCATGGAGGTGCCGGAGGATGAGCAGTACCAGTCCCGCTACCGCCAGCAGGAGCGGCTGTGGGCGCTGCACAAGGAAGCGGCCCGGTTCTACCACAGCCAGCTTTACGCTCCCGTCGGCGCGAACGCCCTGCAATACGCCGCCGGGCGGGGAATGCCCAAGTCCATTCTGACGAAATTCGGCATCGGCTATGCCCCGGACAGCTGGACGGCACTGGTGGACTGGCTCAGAAGCAAGGGCTATACCGATCAGGAGCTGCGGGATTCCGGCCTTGTCACCGTTTCCCGGAAGAACGGAAATCTCTTTGACCGCTTCCGTGACCGGCTGATGTTCCCCATCATCGACGTCCGGGGCAATGTCATCGGCTTCGGCGGACGCATCATGAATAACCAGGATAAGACCGCCGCCAAGTACTTAAATTCCCCGGAAACCCTGATTTTTAATAAACGGAAGAACCTGTTTGCCCTGAATCTTGCGAAAAAAAGCAAGCTGGGTTACTTGATATTGGTGGAGGGTTACATGGACGCCATCGCCCTGCACCAGTTCGGCTTTGACTGCGCCGTGGCTTCCCTTGGAACAGCCCTGACCGAGGACGGTGCGAATCTGCTCTCCCGCTACACCGAGCAGGTGGTGCTGATCTACGACGGCGACGAGGCGGGCCAGAATGCTACCAAGCGGGCCATTCCTATTCTGGAAAAGGCGGGTTTGCAGGTCAAGGTACTGCAAATGCGGGACGCGAAAGATCCGGACGAATACCTGAAAAAGTTCGGCGCCGACCGCTTTAAGCTCCTTTTGGAGGAATCCTCCAACCGGGTGGAGTACCAGCTGAACGCGATCCTGAAAAAATACGATCTGCGGGATGACGACCAGAAGGTCAAATATTTGCAGGAGTCTGCGGAGCTCATCAGCAGTCTGAGCAGTTCTGTCCAGCGGGAGGTCTATGGGAACCGGGTGGCGGAGGCCGCCGGCATCAGCATGGACGCCATGAAGCTGGAAGTAAACCGGGCTTTCAAGCGGCGCGCATATCAGGAGAAGAAGAAGCAGGAAAAAATCGACCTGTCCCCGGTACGTTCTTTGCAGCCTACGGATAAGAGCCTGCGCTACGACAATATGAAATCCGCCCGTGCGGAGGAGATCGTGCTGGCGCATATTCTGAAAGAGCCTGCTCTGCTTGAAGAGACCCCGGAATTGAAACCGGAGATGTTTTCAAGCGGGTTTATGGGCAGAGCGTTTTCTCAGCTTTCCGACCGCTATCGGCAGGGATTGGAAGTCTCCCTGTCCGGCCTGACGGATTTTACCCCGGAGGAAATGGCCTGCCTTGCGGGCATCACCCAGCGGCTGACGGGGCCTGTGAACCATCAGGCTCTCTCCGACTGCTCCAAAACGATTCGAGAGGAATATCAGAAATCCCATATTGATACAGATGACGAATTTAATCGTCGTTGGAAGTCACTTCAAAGAAGCAAAGGAACAAACCCATGACAGAGCTTTTGGACAAAGATACAGACCTGCCCATCAGTGCCGGTGAGGACGATATGCGGCAGTTTTTGCGTGAAATCCGTACCTATCCCCGGCTGACTGCCGAGGAGGAGAAGGAGTTGGCCCGCCGCTGTGCAGCCGGAGATGAGGATGCGATTCGTCAGATGGTCAACTCCAATCTGCGGCTGGTAGTCAGCATCGCCTGGGAGTACGCGGGGCGTGGCGTTGCCCTGATGGATCTCATTCAGGAGGGCAGCATCGGCCTGCTGGCGGCGGCCCGGAAATTTGACTATACGCTGGATTACCGTTTTTCTACCTATGCCACCAAATGGATCCGGCAGGGCGTGACCCGGTGCCTCATCAACCACGGCAGCCCCATCCGGGTGCCCCTGCACACCGCGGAAAGAATGCGGGCGGTACAGGCGGCGAAAAACGCCCTGACGCAGGAGACCGGCGAGGAACCTACCACGGCCCAGATCGCCCGGCGGGTGGGCCTGTCGGAGGAAAAGGTAAAAGAACTGATCCGTCTTGCGCCAGACGTGTGCTCTCTGGACGTACCCACCGGCGAGGGGGACGATGGCGTGCTGGGCGCGCTGGTGGAGGATTCCCTGTCCCCTCAGCCCTATGAGGAGCTGGTGCGGCAGGAGCTGGAAAAAACCATGCACAGCCTCCTGTCCCGGCTGAACGAGCGGCAGCAGAAGATCCTGCGGCTCCACTTCGGAATGGAGGACGGCGTGTGCTACTCTCTGGAGGAGATCGGTAAAAAGCTGGGGATTTCTAAGGAGCGTGTGCGGCAGATCGAGCGTCAGGCCATGGACAAGCTGCAAAAGGACGGAGAAAGTCTTGGATTGGAGGACTTTTTAAATGAATGATCTGGAATTTTCCTTTGAACCGGACCCCATGGATGTCTTTCGGATGTCCCTGACCATGGGCGACACCGTGTCCGCTTCTCAGATCCTGACCCTGCTGGAAGGGGAGGATGGTCAGACGTTGGAGGACGCCCTGCAGGAGCTGGAAACGGCCTGCGTGAGGCTGGATATCTCCGACCTGCCGAAAAACGGCGGAACCGGGGACACGGCGGTGCGCCTTAAGCAGGAGACCCAATTGGTTCGGGAGGGGCTGAACCCCAAGGCGCTGGAGCCGAACGACCCTCTGCGGCTGTATTTGGAAGAGGTGGCGGCAGTGCCCGCCTGTGGTGACGAGCAGCGGCTGGCTCAGCAGGGCGGTGCCGCGGAAGCGCTGACCCATTTGGGGTTGAGCCGGGTCATTGAGCTGGCCCAGGAATTTGTGGGCTACGGCGTTCTTCTGCTGGATCTGATCCAGGAAGGGAGTCTCGGCCTGTGGCAGGCCATTGGCTGCTACCGGGAGGGCGAATACGCCGCCCATCGGGACCGCTGGATCCGGTTTTATCTGGCCCGGGCGGTGATCCTGCAGGCCCACAGCAGCGGTATCGGCCAGAAAATGCGCCGGGCCATGGAGGACTACCGGCAGGTGGACGAGCGCCTGCTCTCTGAGCTGGGCCGCAATCCTACCACTGAGGAAATCGCGGAAGAGCTTCATATGAACGTGGAGGAAACTCTGATCGTCAAAAAAATGATCGACAACGCCCGGATGCTGGACAAGGCTGTGCGCCCCGAGGAAGAGGATGAAGATCCGGAAGCGGAGCAGGCGGTGCAGGATACCGCACTGTTTCAGATGCACCAGCGCATCGGCGACCTGCTGTCCAATCTGGACGAACCTGACGCAAAACTTCTCACGCTGCGCTTCGGCCTGGAAGGCGGCAGGCCCGCCAGCCCCGAGGAAACCGGAAGGATCCTGGGCATGACCGCGCAGGATGTACTGGCCCGGGAGGCCGCGGCTCTGGCAAAGTTAAGGAATCTCTGAATAAATCGCTTTCGGCTGAGCAGCGGATCTTTTGCTCCTCCAGCGCAGTTTGAAAAATCGGAAATACATACAGTATTCCTCGATTTTTCAAACTTTCTGGAGAATCAAAATCTCTCGCTGTCAGCTCTCACCGATTTAATCAGAGCTTCCTTGAGAAACGGATAAAAAGGAAGGATTTTTATGGTAAAGAAAATCTCCATCGCCATCGACGGCCCTGCCGGCGCGGGCAAGAGCACCATCGCCCGCCGTTTGGCGGCAGAAATGGGCTATCACTATGTGGATACCGGCGCGATCTACCGCACCGTGGCCTACTTTTTTGACCTGTGGGGTGTTTCCCCCAAGGATATCGACGGCATTACCCGTTACATCGACGAGCTGACCATCCGCATTGAATACGATGCCGAGGGCGTCCAGCACATGATCATGAACGGCATGGACGTGACGAACGACATCCGAACGCAGGAGATCTCCCAGAAGGCCAGCATTATTTCTGCCCACGCCATTGTCCGGGATATGCTTCTGGATATGCAGCGGGAGGTGGCGCAGCAGCATAATGTCATCATGGACGGACGGGACATTGGCTCTGTGGTGCTGCCCAAGGCCACGGTGAAGTTCTTCCTGACGGCCTCTCCCGAGATCCGCGCCCGCCGCCGCACCAAAGAATTGCTGGAAAAGGGGCAGAGGGCGGACTACGAGAAGATCCTCAAGGAAATTGAACAGCGGGATTATCAGGACACCCACCGGGAGGTGGCACCTCTGAAAATGACCCGGGACTCCATCAAGCTGGACACCTCTGACATGGGCATCGACGAGGTCATTGCCGCCATGAAGGAAGCGATCGCAAAGAAGGTGGTCCGATGAGCGTTCGGGTCGCCAAAAGCGCCGGCTTCTGCTTCGGCGTCAGCCGGGCGGTGGAGCTGGTGGAGCAGGCCGCCCAGGCCGGGAAACAGGTAGCCACGTTAGGCCCCATCATCCACAACCGTCATGTGGTGGATAAGTTTGAAAAGATGGGTGTCCGGGTCATCGATACCCCGGAGCAGGCCCAGCCGGGAGAGACAGTGATCATCCGCTCCCACGGTGTCAGCCGCGGGGTGTACGAGCGGCTGGAGCGTCAGAACGTGGAGATCATCGATGCCACCTGCCCGTTTGTCAAGCGGATCCATACCATCGTCAGCCGTGCGGAGGAGGAAGGCCGACTCCCCATCATCATCGGGACCCCCACCCATCCGGAGGTGGAGGGCATTGCCGGGTGGTGCTCTGACTGCCGGGTGTTTGCGGATCCCGCGGACCTGGAAAACTGGGCAAACTCCCGGGAAACTCAGAAAGATTCGGCGATTTGCATAGTTTCTCAGACGACGAGCACAGAATCTTTGTGGAAAACGTGCTGTGAAATTGCAAAAAAACAGTTTACTAACTTGAAAATTTTTGATACAATATGTAGAGCAACTGAGTATAGGCAAAGCGAAGCAGCAGGATTGAGTGAAGTATGCCACGCAATGGTCGTTGTCGGAGACCCCAAGAGTTCCAACACAGGCCGTCTCGCTATGATTTGCCGAGAACACTGCGATAAAGTCTTTCTGGTGGACAACGCCGCCGAGTTGAAAGCGGAGGACTTTTCCGGTGTCAGCGATGTTGGAATCACTGCCGGTGCGTCGACTCCGGCGTGGATTATAAAGGAGGTCAACAAGACTATGAGCGAAATTACCAATGTTGAGGCTGTGCAGGAGGAGAACTTTGCCGAGCTTCTCGA
>JAUNSH010000046.1 GCA_030539285.1 Eubacteriales bacterium | reverse complement strand
AGCCGTCGGTCTCGACGGTCTTCTTCTGAGTGACGGTGCAGGGGCCTGCTTCCACGACGGTAACAGGGATCACCTTACCGCTCTCATCGAAGATCTGGGTCATTCCGACCTTCTTGCCGATGATTGCTTTCTGCATTTTGGTTTTCTCCTTTTAAATAGGTTATTGGTCGGCTTACCGCATTGGGACGGTTACCGACATGACCCGTCCGCCCGATGCCAGACAGTGCGGGCTGCCATAATCGCGTTGTTACGTATGATTACAGCTTTATCTCAATCTCAACGCCAGCGGGAAGATCCAGGCTCATCAGGGCCTCGATGGTCTTCTGGTTGGGGTTGAGGATATCGATCAGTCTCTTGTGGGTTCTGCGCTCGAACTGCTCACGGGAGTCCTTGTTGACGTGGGGGGACCGAAGGATGGTAACGATCTCCTTCTTGGTGGGCAGCGGGATGGGGCCGGAAACCTGTGCGCCGTTGCGCTTTGCGGTCTCCACGATTTTTGCCGCGCTGGAGTCGATCAGCTGGTGATCGTAAGCCTTCAGCCGAATGCGGATCATCTGGTTTGCCATGGTTTGTTTTCCTCCTTGAATATCGTACTCAGTTTGCGTAGTGGCTGGGTACGGTCGAACTTTCTTGTCCGCGCCGCCGTGCGTATCACTCTATGCCATGAAAAATGGCCGACCGAGGCCGACCCTTCCCATAGGCGCAGCGATATACGCAAGCGCACACAAGGCAGTTCAGCCGCCCGATGACCGGACATACTCCGCGGAAGTTACCGCCTTTCGACGCAATCTCCCGCATCATCGCAGTGCACGCGCAGTCTTTCCCTACACGCGCTCAGTTATGATACCACCTTAAACGCAAATTGTCAAGAAAAATTTCAGAAAAAATCACAAACTTTCTATGTGATTTTCGTACAATCTGCGGTATACAATTTTCGTTTATCGGTGTATCGAAATCAACACATCGTAGGGCAGGGTTATGACCCCGCCGTCTGCGAGGCAGAATGCTCTCCCCTTTTATGCTAATCAAGATTTGAAATGTTCGGAAAATACTGGAAACGCACCCCCGTTTGTCATTCCGACCGAGCGAAGCGAGTGGAGGGATCTTCTGCCTTACTACTTGCGGGAACGTGAAAGGAAGATCGAACGGGAAAGATTCCTCCATTCCGCTGCGCTCCAGTCGGAATGACATACGTTTTTCCTATTTCTTGCGTTTTCAAACCTTGATTCGCATCTTTGGGGAAGGTGGCTGATACTAGTTTTTAATAAAACGGTTGAAAACCGTTTTATTAGGCCGCGGATAAAGCGGCCAGCGGCATAGCCGCTAAAAAACGTAGTCCATACATTTCTCGACGCCATCGGCGGCCTGCGATTCTATCGCAGGATAAAATGGTGTTAACCATTTTATCGAGAAATAGTATGAGCGTCAGCGAGGTCGGATGAGGCGTTCTCCAAACACCAGCCGTTCTGTCATTGTTTCGTGGTCGACGGGGTCATGACATAAGCCCTACGATTTACTCGGTCAAGACTTTCCACGCCCGCTCGTAACGCTGCCGCTCCCCTTCTGTCCGGGGCATCGCCAGATAGCGGATGTCCCAGTCCGGGTATAGCTGTTGCTTCCGCTTCATAGCCACCGTCAGGATCTCCTCAATAAAATCCTCGTCCGCTTCCAATATAGTTCGCAGCACTTCATTTCTTTTCATCTTCGTATTCTCCTTCATCGTGTATATTGGGCAACTAACCTCCTCATCATAATATAATTCCATAATTATATCAATTCGCAGTTCAACTAAAAATCTACTTATGGAATTGTGCAAGAATTTTTATACTTACGCTAGTATATATTCTACTGTGAGGTGGGTATATGTGAAATATTCTGACGCGCAAAAAGAAGCTACAGCCAGATATAACAAGAAAACTTACGACAGAATTGACATCATCGTCAAAAAAGGCCAGCGGCAAATCATCAAGGACTTCGCCGCCAGTCAGGGCAAAAGCCTGAACCGCTTCGTCTGCGACCTGATCGAAGCGGAAATGAACAAACACAAAGAAACCGAGTGATTTCGCCAACGGTTGGCGGCATCACCCGGTTTTCTTTTTCTGTAGGGGCGGGTCACCGACCCGCCCGTCCGCGGAGCGGCTTACGCCGAAGGGAGGGTCAATGACCCTCCCCTACCATTTTTCCACCATACCAGCTCCCCTGCAAGGGGAGCCAGTCAGTCTTCCTATTTTATTTCCCAGAGCTTGATCTGGCTGGACTTTTCATAGAGCCGCAGGTAGCTTTCATACCGGCTCTTTTCAATCTCCCCGGCCTCCACCGCCGCACGGACGGCGCAGTCCGGCTCTTTGCGGTGGGAGCAGTCGTCAAAGCGGCACTTGCCAAGAAACCGCCCGAAATCCGGGAAGGCATATTGGAGATTTTCTTTCAGAATCAGCTCCATCTGGTCGGTATCAAAGGAGGAAAACCCCGGCGTATCCGCCACATAGGTGTTCTCCGACAGCTGATAGAGTTCCACATGGCGGGTGGTGTGCCGCCCACGGCCCAGCTTCTCCGAAACCTCGCCGGTTTCCAGCTTTAATTCGGGAGAAAGCCGGTTGAGGATGCTGCTCTTGCCCACGCCGGAGTTGCCGGTGAAGGCGGTGAGCTTTCCTTCCAGCGCAGCGCGAAGCTCCTGCACCCCTTCCCCGGTCTGGGCGCTGGTGCAGATCACCGGGAAGCCCGCGTGGCGGTAAATCCGCGCCAAATCCATTGCCGGGTCAAGGTCGCACTTGTTGACGCACAGGTAAACGTCCACATTCTGATCTCCCGCGATGGCCGCCACCCGGTCGATGAGGAATGGCTCCGTAACGGGGTTCACATTGGCGGCGAACACCACCAGCGCGTCCACATTGGCCACCGCCGGGCGGATGAAGTGGTTTTTCCGGGGCAGGATCTTTTCCACCATGCCCCTGCCCTTGTCCACGGTGATCTCCACCATGTCGCCAGTCAGGGGAGAATTCCCCTCTTTTCGCAGGATGCCCCTGGCCCGGCAGGTGACGATCCCCTGCTGGGTCTGGACATCATAAAAGCCGCTTAGGGATCGCACAATGCGTCCAATCGTTCTTTCCGTCATGAATCGGACTCCACTGTCTTCGGTGTAAAGTCCACCGTTTTCGTTTCGGCAAACTCGCCGTCGATATACAGATCATAGTACACAACACCGCTGCCGGACAGGTCCAGCAGGACGGTCTTGGCCCCGGGCTGGATCATCTTGGAGAACAGCACCTCTTTTGTTCCGCCCAGACACACATCCAGCCGGTACTCCACGTCACTCTCCGGTACCACCCAGGACACGCTGAAGGGCGGCACGGTGGCTTCCGACTCGGTAGCCGCCGGCTGTTCCGGCACCGTTTCCGCCACGCCGGAGGAATACTGTACGATCACCTCTGTGGACACGTCCACAGTTTCATTCTTGGTGACCGACTGGTAGACTACCTCATTCTCCGGCCGGGAGCTTTCCGTCGGCTCATAGCGCACATTGGTGAAGCCCATCTGGGTCATCAGCTCCTTGGCACGGCTCAGCTCCAGCCCAACCACGTTGGGCATGGACACCTCCACCACCTCGGGGCCGGTGCTGACATAGATGTAAATGGTCTGGCCCTCGGTGACCTCGGAATCCGCCGCCGGGTCGGTGCGGGTCACAACGCCCTCCTCATAGACGTAGCTGGCTTCCTTCTTTTTCAGGGGCTTGAAGCCCTGGCTTTCCAGCAGCTTGTAGGCCTCCTCCGCATCGGCGCCCACAAAATTGTCCAGCTTCCTGACCTCCGGCTCCGGGCCCATGCTGACGGTGATCCAGATGTCGGATCCCCGCTGGACCTTGGACCCGCCTGCGGGCTGCTGGTCGATAATCTCGTCCTTGGGGTGCGTCTCGCTGTACTGCTGGGGCCGCAGGCGGATATTGAAATCCGGATGGGCTTCCACCAGCGCCTCACTGTACAGTCCGCCCACCAGATAGGGCACCTCCACAGTGTCCTTCTCCTGATCCAGCAGCGCGCCGCTGAACAGGGCCAGCAGGAATACAATGATGGCAAAGACCGCCACGGCGCTGCAGATCACGATGGCGGTGGTGGCCACCCGGCTGCGCTCATTGTCCTTCTTTTTCTGCTCCTGACGATGCCGCTGCTGGACCCGGCTGACGATCTCGCTGTCCCGCTGGGTGGTGGCGGGCCGGGCCGACGTGGCGGTGCGGCGCTGGCCGGTCTGCTGGGACACGGGGGACGGGCGCTCACCGGTCCTGGCCTGCACCTTCTTTTCCGCCGTGGTCATGGAGATCCCCGCTGTGGGGATCTTCCGGGTGGCGTCGTCCAGAAGACTGTGGTAGTCAAAGACAATGGCAGGATTTTTTCGGAATTCCTCCATATCCTGTAACATTTCCGTAGCGGAAACATACCGGTCCCGGACTTCCAGCGCCATGGCCTTCATGATGATCTGCTCCAGGCCTGTGGGGATGTTGGGGTTGTAGGCGGAGGGCAGGGGCGCGCCGCCGTTGATGTGCTGAATGGCCACGGACACGGCGGATTCGCCGTCATAGGGCGGGCGGCCCGCCATCATTTCGTACATGACCACGCCCAGAGAGTACAGGTCGGAGCGGTTGTCCGTGTGGCCGCCCTTGGCCTGCTCGGGGGAGATGTAGTGTACGCTGCCCAGGGCTTCCTTCGTCAGAGTGTTGCTCTTGTTCATCACCCGGGCGATGCCAAAGTCCATGACCTTCACAGAGCCGTTTTTCAGCACCATGATGTTGTGAGGCTTGATGTCCCGGTGGATGATGCCCCGGCTGTGGGCGTGTTCCAGGCCCTTGGCAATTTGCAGGGAGAAGTGCAGCGTCTCCTTCCAGTTGAGTACGCCCTTCTTTTCCATGTATTCCTTCAGAGAGATGCCGTCGATCAGCTCCATGACGATGAAGTTGGCGCTGTCGGAGGTAGAAACGTCGTAGACCTGCACGATGTTGGGGTGGCTCAGCATGGCCACGGCCTCGCCCTCCGCCCGGAACCGGCGGCGGAATTCCTCGTCTCTGGCAAATTCGTCTTTCAGTATTTTGATCGCGACCAACCGGTTCAGCCGATGGCAGCGCGCTTTATAGACTACGGCCATGCCGCCGGTGCCGATGATCTCCAGGATCTCGTAGCGCCCGTCCAGCAGCCGTCCAATGTATTGATCCATAAGTGCAATGGCTCCTTTCGGCTTAAACCAAAACCAGAATGCTGGTCACGTTATCTGGCGCGCCGCGGCTCTTGGCGATGTCCAGCAGCCGCTTACAGCACTGATGCTTATTCACGCCGTGGGCGACCTCGAAGAGGATCTCCTGATCGTCCATCAGATTGCTCAGTCCGTCGGAGCACAGCAGCAGATAGTCGCCCCGGCTGACGCTCCAATGAAAAATGTCGCACAGCACCATAGGCTCCGTGCCGATGGCCCGGGTGATGAAATTCTTGCCCGGATAGCTTTTTGCCGCCTCCGGACTTACGTCCCCCCGGTCCACCATCATCTGCACCAGAGAGTGGTCCTTGGAGATCTGGTGGATGCCCGTGCGGTTGATGCCATAGGCCCGGCTGTCGCCTACGTTGACCACCGTGGCCTTGGTTTTGCGTACCACCGCGGCAACCAGAGTGGTACCCATGCCGTCGAATTCCTCGAACTGGGCACTCTGGTCGTAGACCATGAAATTCGCCAGCTTCACCGCGCTGCGGAGCATCTGGTCCACCCGGTCGGATTCCATGCCGTGCACCCAGCTGCGGCGGATCTCCTCCACGAAGACCTCCACCGCCAGGGTGCTGGCGATATTGCCGGATTTGGCGCCGCCCATGCCGTCGCAGACCACGCACAGTAACGTCTCCCGGTCAAGCTGTTCAATTCGGTAGGCGTCCTGATTCTGCTTTCGGACGCAGCCAGGATCGGTTAAGCCCCAGCTCTGCATAGGCGCAGCACCTTCTTTCTACTGTTTTTCTCTCTGATACTTCCTTCGTAATTGCCCGCAGGAGGCGTCGATATCGCCGCCCAGGGTCCTTCGCACGGTGGCCGTCACGCCGCCGTCCTCCAAAATTTTCTGAAACCGTGCTACCGCTTCCCGGGAGCTGGGCTTCAGGGGACTTTCCTCCACATGGTTCAAGGGGATGAGATTGACGTGGGCACCCAGTCCCTTTAAGCGACGCAGCAGCTCCTTGGCGCACTCCGGGGTGTCGTTGACCCCGTCGATCATGGCGTATTCAAAGTGGATGCGACGTCCTGTTGCATCGTAGTAGCGATGGCAGGCGTCCAATAATTCCTCGATTGGGTAGGCCTTGTTCACCGGCATGACCTTGCTGCGCAGCTCGTTGTTGGGGCCGTGAAGGGAAATGGCAAGGCTGATCTGCAATTTTTTTGCCGCCAGCTCGTCGATCTTCGGCACAAGACCGCAGGTGGACAGGCTGATGTGGCGCATGGAAATGTTCATGCCGTCGGGGTGGTTCACCAGCTCCAGAAAACGCATGACGTTGTCGAAATTATCCAGCGGCTCCCCGATGCCCATGAGCACGATGTGGGAGATGGGCAATCCAGAATCCACCTGCGTAAACAGAACCTCGTCCAGCATTTCGGCAGGCTCCAGCCGCCGCACCAGACCGCCAATGGTGGAGGCACAGAAGGCACAGCCCATGCGGCAGCCCACCTCCGTGGAGATGCAGACCGTGTTGCCGTAGCGGTAGCGCATGAGCACCGTCTCCACGCAGTTGCCGTCAGACAGCTGCCAGAGATATTTGATGGTTCCGTCCTTTTTCGATTCCTGTTTTCTCACCACTTCGGGGATGTACAGGGGATATTCCCGGGCCAGGGCCTCCCGCAGAGCCTTGGGCAGATTCGTCATCTCGTCATAGGAACGGACGCCCTTGTGCAGCCATGTAAACACCTGTTTGGCCCGGAAAGCGGGCTGACCCAGCTGTTTTAAGATTTCAGCCAGCTCCTGCTGGGTCAGGGATTTCAGATTCATGCTTTCCTCCGCAGACGGCAGATGAAGAAGCCGTCGGTATCGTACTGTCCGGGGATCAGGGTCAACATCCCGGTTTCGTTTTTGGGAAAAATCCCCGGCAGGGGCAGGGGTTCCGTGAAAAAGTCCCCGTGCCGTTCCAGAAATGCTTTCACCACGTCCTCATTCTCCCGCCGCAGCACCGTGCAGGTGGAGTAGAGAAGAAGGCCGCCTTTTTTTACATAGCGGGCCTGATTTTCCAGAATACGCAGCTGTAATTCCGGTAAATCTTCTGTTTCCTTCAGGTTTTTATAGCGAATATCCGGCTTTTTCCGGATAATGCCCAGGCCCGAACAGGGCACATCCGCGATCACCGTGTCCATGCTTTCTTCCCACTCCGGGACGAACTGGGACGCGTCCTGCAACCGGGCCGTGATGTTGGTCAGGCCCAGCCGTTCCGCCCCGGCGGTGATCAGGCCGGTCTTGTGGGGGTGAATGTCGCAGGCGGTGATTTCCCCTTTCCCGCCCATGGCGATGGAAGCGGCAAAGCTCTTTCCTCCGGGCGCGGCGCAGCAGTCCAGCACCCGTGCCCCCTCGCTGGGAAGCTGGGCACAGAGCACACTGAGCTTTGCTGCCGGGTCCTGCACATAAAAGAGACCCTCTCGGAAGGGTTCCAGCCGTTCCAAATCTCCCGTGCCCGAGAGGATCAGGCAGTCCGGCATCCAGTCATGGAGCCGCACGGAAATTCCCAACCCTTCCAGCTTTTCTGCCAGCGCAGAGGTTGTAATGCGCAGGGTGTTCACCTGCACCACCGTATCCGGGGCGGCATTGTCCGCGGCCAGCATGGGTTCCAGCGTTCCCTTGGGCAGATTGGCCTTAAGCAGCGAGATCAGCGGGTCGGGGTGGCTGTAGCGGTCAGCGTAGGAAGTCGGCTCTTTTAATTCTCCCCGGGTGCGGACGGCATTTCGCAGAACGCCGTTGACCAGAGACGCCGCCTTGGGGTTGCGGCAGTATTTCTTCGCCAGCGCCACGGATTCATTCACCGCCGCGCTGTCCGGGATCTTGTCTAATTCGTAAAGCTGGTACAGCCCCAGATGGAGGATGTCCCGCACCACCGGGTGCAGGTCCTTGAGCTTCCCGGTCAAAAGCTGACTTAAGTAAAAGTCCAGCTTCCCACGGTTCTGGGATACGCCGTAGGTCAGTCTCGTTGCCAGCGCCGCCTCCCGGCTGTCCAGCCGGTCCCGGCGGATGGCGGTTTTCAGCACGCCATTGGGCCAGGCCCCGTCCCGGCGGCAGGCAATCAGCGCGTTCAGCGCCGTTTCTCTTGCGCCCATCAGGCGTCCAGCGGGTGGCCCCGGAAATAGTCAGGAGCCGCCATCCGTTTGCCGCCCTCGGCCTGTAAGGAGGTGATCTCCACCGCGCCCTCGCCGCAGGCGATGACAAGGCCCGTTTTGGTCAGGCCAAGAATTTGCCCCGGCTCGCCGCTGCCGGACACCACATGTGTCGCGTGCACCTTGAAGGTCTTCCCTTGCAGCGTCATGGTGGCAACAGGCCAGGGGTGCAGGCCCCGTACATGGTTATGCACCTGCTGGGCAGACTTATTCCAGTCAATGGGGCACATGGACTTGTCCAGCATGGGGGCGTAGGAGACTTCTGCCGGATTTTGGGCCATGGCAGGCACCTTTCCCTCCGCGGCAAAGCGGCTCAGGGTCTTGCTGAGCAGGTCAGCCCCCAGCACCGCCAGACGGTCAAGCAGTTCCCCCGCAGTCTCATTTTCACCAATGGGAGTTTTGGACACGTCGATGATGTCCCCCGCGTCCATTTCCCGGCACAGATACATTGCCGTCACGCCTGTCTCTTTCAGGCCGTCCAGCACCGCCCACTGATAGGGAGCGCTGCCCCTGTACTTGGGCAGAACGCTTGCGTGGATGTTGATGCAGCCGTAGGTCGGCACGTCCAGCACCTTCTGCGGGAGGATCCGCCCATATGCCACCACAGCGCAGATGTCGGGCTTCAATGCCCGCAGCTGCTCCACGGTTTCCTCCTCCCGGAAGTTCTCCGGCTGGAACACCGGGAGGCCCGCCGCCAGCGCCACTTCCTTGACAGGAGACGCAACCAGCTTCATGCCCCGGCCCTTGGGACGGTCAGGCTGGGTGTAGACGCCCACCACCTCAAAGCCGTCCGCCAAAATTTTCTTCAAACAGGTCGCCGCGATGTCCGGCGTTCCCATAAATACGACCCGCATTACTCTTCGTCTCCCGCCAGCTCTTCCTCGGTGAGGAACCGTTCCATGACCTCGGTGTACACGATGCCGTCCAGATGGTCCAGCTCATGGCAGAAACACCGGGCGGTCAGTTCCTCACCCTCGGCCTCGAACCAATTGCCGTAGCGGTCCTGGGCACGAACCTTGGCGTAGTTGGGCCGCTTCACCAGGCCGTACTTGCCGGGGACGCTGAGGCACCCTT
Organism: Eubacteriales bacterium; assembly: GCA_030539285.1. Taxonomy (GTDB): domain Bacteria; phylum Bacillota; class Clostridia; order Oscillospirales; family Oscillospiraceae; genus Faecousia. The sequence continues at coordinate 13,021 of JAUNSH010000046.1, read as the reverse complement.
CCGCCCCCACCTGCTCGCCGCTGGTTTCCAGCAGAGTGGGGTTGATCAGCTCCAGCACTTCCTCGCCGTTGTCCACCAGCACCACCCGGCGCAGAATGCCCACCTGGGGGGCTGCCAGTCCCACGCCGTTGGCCCGCTCCAGAGTCTCCGCCATGTCGTCCAGCAGCTTGTGCAGCCGTCCGTCAAATTTCTCCACCGGCCTGCAAACCTTGTGCAGCGCGGGATCCTTATCCGTCAGAATTTTTCGCAGTCCCATAGTTCGTTCCTCTCTTTACATATCGTAGCCGTTGATGTCAACGAAGGCGCTGACGCCACGGTTGGCTTTGTCCTTGCTGAACTGCCGCAGCAGATAGGCAAGCAGCTGCCGCAGGGGTTTGCTCATCCGGCACCGCAGGGTCAGCTGATATCGAAAATTGTAGTTTACCTTGGGCACCACGCAGGGGGCAGGCCCCAGTACGGTGCATTTTTCATCGGTATAAGGTGCCTGCCGCAGGCAGGCGTTCAGGCTGTCCCGAAATTTTGCCGCACCCCGCAGGACGTTGGGTTCCTCCTGCCCGGTGAAGGTCACCGCCGCCAGGTCCCCAAAGGGCGGGGCGCTCTGGGCACGGCGCAGCTGAATTTCCAAATCGTAAAATCCGTCGTAGTCCTGTTTCGCCGCCAGACGGATGACCTGATGCTCCGGACACACTGTCTGGATCACCGCACGCCCCGGGGTATCGCCCCGTCCGGCACGGCCTACCACCTGGGTCAGCATATTAAAGGTGGTCTCCCCCGCCCGGAAGCCGCCGGTGTACAGGCTCAGGTCGGCATCCAGCACGCCAACCAGCGTCACATTCGGCAGGTTCAGGCCCTTGGCAACCATTTGCGTACCAAGAAGGATGGGGATATTCTCCTTCTGGAAGTGTTCCAGAATTTTTTCATGGGTGTTCACCGCGCTGACTGTGTCAGTGTCCATACGGCTGGTTTCCATGTCGGGAAACAGGGCGTTCAGCTCCTGCTGCACCTTCTGAGTGCCGGTGCCGATGGTTTTCAGCGGCCCGCCGCAGCTGGGGCACCGCTCCGGGGCGGGCTGGGAGAAGCCGCAGTAGTGACACATCAGCCGGTGGTTGGCGCTGTGGTAGGTCAGCTTCACGCTGCACCGGGGGCACTCCGGGGTTTCCCGGCAGTCCACGCACACCAGCGCACGGCTGTTGCCCCGGCGGTTGAGAAGCAAGATAGTCTGCTTTCCGGCATCCCGTGTCCGCAGAATGTCCTCCCGCAGGGGGATACTCAGGCTGGTATCGTTGCCCAGCTTCAATTCCTCCCGCATATCCACAATGTCCACCTCGGGAAGAGGCCGTCCATTGTAGCGTTCATGGAGGGTATACAGCTTGTACGCCCCGGACTTGGCCCGGTACATACTCTCAATGGAAGGGGTAGCGGAGCCGAGAAGCACCAGCGCCCCTTCTTTCGCCCCCCGCCAGATGGCCACTTCCTTGGCCGCGTAACGGGGGCTGCTTTCGGATTTATAGGAATGCTCCTGCTCCTCGTCCAGAATGATGAGGCCCGGGGCGCAGGGGGCAAACACCGCGCTGCGGGTGCCGACGATGACTTTCGCGTCGCCGCTTTTCACCCGCTTCCACTGGTCATAGCGTTCCGCGGTGGACAGGCTGCTGTGGAGCACCGCCACCTGATCGCCAAAATAGGCCGCCATCAGCCCCAGAAGCTGGGGAGTCAGGGCGATCTCCGGCACAAGCAGCATGGCGGCTTTTCCCTGCTCCAGGCAGGCTTGGATCAGGCGGATATAGACAGAGGTCTTTCCCGAGCCGGTGACACCATATAGCAGGGCCACGCCGGGAGCCTCCTCCCCCATCTGGGAAGACAGTCCCTCAAAGCAGGCCTGCTGCGATTCATTCAGCACCAGCGGGCCGTCCAACTGGGCCGGGCGGATCTCCCGGCACCGCAGCACCGGGCGCTCCGACAGGGTCAGATAACCTAAATTTTCCAGCCGGTTCACCGTGGCAGTGGACGCGCCAGTAAAATAGCACAGATCCTTCACCGCCACGCTGCCCACGCTGCACATTAGTTCCAGCACCTGCCGCTGCATGGCGGCGGACTTGGGCCGCTTTTCGGCGTAGGCCATGGCCTCCTCTGGTGGGACGGCAAGGGTGGCGATCTTTTCGGATTTGTCGTGGGTTTTCCGCAGGTAGTCCGTCTGGGCGGACACCCACTTTTTCCGGGTCAGGTAGGTCAGCACCTCGGACAGGGCGTCCTCGTCGGGGATCAGGTTCCGAAGGGCTTCCTCCTCCGCCTGCCCGCCCAGATTTTCCAGCAGTTCCAGCACCGCGGAGGCGTTTTCCTTGCGAAGGGTCTTTTCCTTCCAGCTGCGGTCTTCCATCAGGCGAACCGTCAGCTTCGTGCGAAACCACAGCCCCGCCGGGAGCATCACCCGGATGGCGTCAAAAAAGGTGCAGAAATACCGCTCCCGTAAAAAAGCCGCCAGCCGAAGCTGGCTTTCGGTAAGCACAGGGATATCATCCAGACAGCGTTCGATGGCTTTCAGCTTGTCGGCACTGCCATCTTCCACTGTCAGAACGATCCCTTCCGTGCGCTTGTTGGCCCGTCCGAAGGGCAGCATCACCCGCTGCCCCGGCTGGACGGTGAGAGTTTCGGGAACATAGTAGGAATAGGGCTTGTCTATGGCAAAATTCGCCGCCGCAACAGCAATTTTCGCGATCATAGCAACCCTCCTTGCGTATTACTTCTTGTATTCTTCCTTCACAAAGCCGGACAGTTTCCCGTCGGCCACCTCCTGAATGGCCAGGGTCACGGGCTTTTCCGGCAGCTCTTCCTGAAGGGCCTCAGCCTCGGCGGCGATCTGGCGGGCACGATGGGCCACCACGTTCACCAGCAGGTAACGGCTATCCACATTCTTCAGCAAATCAGCAACAGGGGGGTACAGCATATTCTTTTCCTCCAATAGAAAATTTACATTCGGTTTGAGTTGATAGTTGACAGTTGAAAATTGAAAGTTTTCGTAAATACTCTGTAGCTTTCAACTTTCAACTATCAACTTTCAACATGTTTCCCGCCTTATTCGGCGATAATGTTCAAAATTTCGTCGGCGCAGCGTTCCGGGTCGTCGTTGACCACCACGTGGTCATACCAGAATCTCTGCTCCATTTCCCAGACGGCACGCTCCATGCGCATCCGGATCTGTTCCTCCGGGGTGTCTCCCCGGCCCCGCAGACGGCGTTCCAGTTCCTCCATGGAAGGAGGCATAATGAAGATCAGCTCCGCCTCCGGCACCTTTTCCCGAACCTGCTTCGCGCCCGCAGGCTCGATATCCAGCAGAACAGGGCCATGCTCCCACTTTTCTTCCGCCTGAGCGCGGGGCGTTCCATAGTAGTTTGCAGCGTGGGCATCATATTCAAGGAATTCGCCGCGTGCGATCATCTCCTCAAATTTTTCCCGGGAAATGAAGTAATAATGCACCCCGTCGATCTCCCCGGGTCTGGGGTCGCGGGTAGTGGCGGAAACGGAGAAGGACAGGTCCTTCCGCTTTTCCATCATGATGCCCAGAACCGTGCCCTTTCCAACGCCGGATGCGCCGGAAATCACGATCAGCTTTCCCTTGCTCATATCTCTTCCTCCAACTTTTCCTCCCGCACGTCCATCCACCGGGCGCCAATGGTTTCCGAGGGAATGGCGGACAGGATCACATGGTCGGTATCCATCAGGATCACCGCCTTGGTTTTTCGCCCAAAGGAGGCGTCGATGAGCATTCCCCGGTCCCGGGCCTCCTGCACCACACGCTTGATGGGCGCGGAATCCGGGGCCACAATGGCCAGCAGCCGGTCCGCCGCCACCATAGAGCCGAATCCGATGTTGATTAGCTTCATTGGGGTACCTCCTTCTTGCCTTCCCCTTTGGGGTGGCGCTCCGCGCAGCGAATCCAAATTCCAATTTCCCGCGCTGCGGAAACCTTACTCGATGTTCTGGGTCTGCTCGCGGATCTTTTCCAGCTCGGCCTTGATGTCCACGACGATCCGGGCAAGCCGAACGTCAGAGCACTTGGAGCCGATGGTATTGCTCTCCCGGTTCATCTCCTGCAGCAGGAAGTCCAGCTTCCGGCCGATGGCCCCGCCGGTGGTGAGCATGTTGTTCATCTGATCCAAATGGCTTCTCAGGCGGACGGTCTCCTCGTCCACGGCCACCTTGTCCGCGAAAATGGCGGCTTCCGTCAAAATCCGGCTTTCGTCGATGGCGGTGTTCGCCAGCACCTCTTTCAGCTTGTTTTCAAGCCTTGTGCGGTAATCCGCCACGGTCTGACCGCTGCCGGCTTCCACCTGCTCCACAAGAGACAGGATGGTCTGCCTACGGGAGCGCAGGTCGTTTTCCAAGGCTTTTCCTTCCGCGCAGCGCATGGCGTCGTAGCGCTCCAGCGCCTGATTCACCACGCTCAGAAGGTCGGCAAGAAGCTGCTCCTCGTCCACCTCTGGCTTGTCCACAGTAAATACGTCAGGCATCCGGGACAGCAGGGATACGCTGATGTCCTCCCGGACCCCATAATCCTTCGCCATTTGGCGCATGGCAGAAAGATATCCCTCCACCATAGGGGTGTTCAGGGTGATCTTCACATCCTGTGCCCCCTCGGAGCGCAGGGAGATGAACACATCCACCTTGCCCCGGGAGATGGAGCCTTTCACCGCCTGCTTCACCGCGTCCTCGGCAAAGGACAGTGCCCGGGGCAGCTTTACGGTGCAGTCTAAGTACCGGTTGTTCACGGAGCGCAGCTCCACGGTGAACTCCCTGCCGTTAACGGTCTCCACCGCCCGGCCATAGCCAGTCATACTCTTAACCATGGTATTCTTCCTCTTTTCTGGCGGCTGCCCCATCCGCGAACGCGGTAATGGTATAGCGAAGCTCCGCCTTTTTCAGCACCAAACGGTCATAGCCAATTACGATCAGGACACCCAGCGCGAAGCCCAGGCCGCCACCGAGAGCCCCAAAGCTTCCCGGAAGGGTCCCCAGCCAATAGCCAAGGAAAAACAGCAGGAGCGGCAGGACATACAGCACCATGGCCGCCTTCAGCACCGGGGCCGTGGAGGATTCCACCTTCACCAGATCCCCGGGGACGGCCCCGATGAGGTTATCGGCGGTAAAAACCACCGTTTCCTTCGCCGCGCCGCAGCCGGAGCACTTGTGGCAGTCGCCGGAGCAGGCGCTCTCCCGGATGTGGATCACAGCGGCGGTTCCGTCGTTATGGACTTCCCGAACCCGTACCAGCTGCTCCATGTCAATCCCCCACTGCCTGCACCGTGGCGGACACGGAACTGGTCTTCACAGCGCCCACATTGGGGAACTGGTCGTCGCAGACAACTTTTACCTTATAGGTAGCCGTGCCTACCTCGGCATTGGTAAAGTCCACCACCGCACGGATGTTTTCTTCCTTCAAAGCGGCGATCTCCGCCTCGGGTCCGCGAAGCTTTACGCTCAGATTGGCGTTGATGATCTCCACAGACAGGCCCTCGGGCACGTTGATGGTCTCAAAGCGGTCAATGGTGAATTCCTTGCTCTTCAGGCCCGCAAACTTGATGGTCACCGTGACCTCGCTGACGCCGGTCTGGTTGGTCACGCCCTCGGGCAGGGTCAGGGTATACTTCTGCTCGTTCACATTCTTATCCAGATCCGCCAGATTGATGGTGGTGATGGTGAGGGTATCGCCCAGCTCCGCCAGCACCGCCTCACCGCCGGAGACGCGGATGGTCGCAGGAGATATCTCCACGGTGGTATTACTCTCATTGGCGCCGCCGCCGTAAACCACGTCCACCGCCAGCTGGATCTCCTGGATCTTCTGGATCTGCATTTCCAGCCGGACCTCTTCCACATTGGTGGTGATCTGCTCGGCATCCACAGGATTGCCCTCGGCATCACAGAGGGTGTAACGGTAATTCTGGCTGATGGACTCCACCTGCTCCGTCAGATCGATCTCCACCCGGGCGTGGTCGATGGTGTCCACCACGGAGGCCGGACCGCTGATAGTCACGGTGTTGTTGTCCAGCAGCGCGTTCTCTGTGTCGTAGATGTAATCCTCAGAGCGGTTGCCGGTCCACTTGATGAGCACCGGGATCTCCGACACCCGGCGGTAGTCCACATCCACAAAAATCGCGCCTGGGTTCTTGTTGCCCACGGTAAAGGCGCTTGAGGACACATCACTGGGGTAGGAAATGGTGTAGCTCAGAGCGATGTGCTCCCCCGGTTCCGTGATCTGGGACAGGTCCACCTTGACAGCCAGCTTGCTGGAATCCAGCTTGCTCAGGTCGCTGCGGGCACCGGACAGGTTCAGGGACACAGCGTTGCTGGATACGTAAGTCACCATCAGGTTCCGCTCACTGAGCACCGACTCGCCCTCCATGACCACGGGAATATTATAAAAGGTATTGTTATCTTCAATGCTCACATTGTTTTTTACGTACAGCCACAGGCCAAAAGCAACCACCAGGGACAGGAGCATGGAATATAGCTTATTTCTTTTCATAGCCGCCATCCTCCTTTGCCTTGCCGGAAAGCTTTTTGAGCACCTGGGCCGTGAAATTGCCGTCTTCCTCTTCGGCCTCCATTGTGTGCAGCTCCTGCCGCAGCAGCTTATCCAGCGTCGCCACCTTCAGTGACCGCTTGAGCATACCGCCCGCCGCCACGGAGATGGCGCCGTTTTCTTCGGACACGATGACCACCACCGCGTCGGTGGCCTCGCTCATGCCCACGCCGGCCCGGTGCCGGGTTCCCAGCTCCGGGGCCAGATTCTCATTGGTGCTCAGCGGGAGCACGCAGCCCGCCGCCGCGATGCGCCCATCCCGGATGATCATGGCGCCGTCGTGGAGGGGGGAATTTTTGAAGAAAATGTTCCTCACCAGCTGGTCGGACACCTGAGCGTCAATGGCCGTGCCGGTTTTGAAATATTCCTCCAGCCGCTGGTCCCGGGCAAACACGATCAGCGCGCCAACCTTCTCCCGGCTCATGGCCTCGCAGGCCCGGACGGTCTGGGTGATCACCGCGTCCATCTCCTGCACAGGCCGGGGCATCCCGAAAAAATTACTGATCTTCACATTGCCCAGATGGTCCAGCATCCGCCGCAGCTCCGGCTGGAACAGCACCACAAATGCCAGCAGGCCTATGGCAAGGAGCTGGTTCAGGAGCCAGTTGATGGTATACAGCTTTGCCACGCCCGTGATCCAGGCGATGAGCACCAGCGCGATGACCGTGCGGGCCAGGCGCATAATATGCGGCGTTCTGAGAAGGGGCAGCAGTTTATAGATCAGGAAGGCAACCACAAGGATATCCAGATAATCAGACCACTGCATTTTCAGTACCTGCTGAATAATGTTCATCTTCCCATCAACCTGCTTTCTATCATGAAACCACGCCCGCAGCGGGGCATGGTATAGTTATCTATTATCCGCTCCATTATAGCGGATTCAGGCCCCGATAGCAATAGGTATTTCTGTAAAAAATTTATTACCGAATGGGTGTTAATTTGGCGGATGCCCGGAGAAAAGCGTCAATTTGCCCATTTGTGGAATCAAAGCCCAGACTGACCCGGACAGTCCCCGTTTCTAAGGTTCCCGCGCTCTCGTGAGCCAGAGGCGCGCAGTGCAGCCCCGCCCGGACGGCGATGCCCTGCTTTGCCAAGGTTTCCGCCGCTTCCTCGCAGTCCTCCCCCGTCAGGAAGGACACGGTGGCCGCCTGATGTTCCCCGGCGAACACCCGGAAGCCCCGCTGTACAAGGCCCCGGACGCAGTGCCGGAGGACCTGCTGCTCCTGCCGGAAAACCGTGTCCGTACCCACCCGTTTCAGGTATTTCAGCCCCTGCGTCAGCGCGGCGTATCCCGGCACATTCAGGGTCCCCGCTTCCAGCCGTTCCGGCAGCTCCTCCGGCATTTCCTGCCGGATGGACTGGGTTCCTGTTCCGCCGTACAGCAGCGGCTCTCCCGGCTTCCCGCACAGAAGGATGCCCGTGCCCGGCAGGCCCAGCAGACCCTTGTGCCCCGGCATGGCGATAAATTCCGCCCCCAGAGCGGAAAAATCCACCGGCAGCGTCCCGGCGGACTGGGCCGCGTCCAGGATGAAGGGAACCCCGCGGGAGCGGCACATTGCCGCCATCTCCCCCACCGGCAGGATATAGCCAAAAACGTTGGAAACGTGGGTAAATACCGCCGCGTCGGCTCCCTTTAATGCCCTCTCAAATTCCTCCAGCGTATCGTCCCAGTCGAACAGCTTCCGCCCCGTCACCCGGATGTCCGCCCCCAGGGCGTGGAGGGGCCGGGTGACGGCGTTATGCTCAAACCCCGTGACCACCACTTTGTCTCCCGGTTTTACCAGACTGCGGATGGCGATATTCAGTCCGTGGGTGCAGCTGGTGGTGAGCACCACCTGGACAGGCTCACAGGAAAACAGCTCCGCAGCCGCCATCCGGCAGTCGAACACGGTTTTCGCCGCCTCCATGGCCGCGGGATAGCCGCCCCGGCCCGGGTTGGCGCAGGTCCGCATGGCCTTTTCCGCCGCCCGGTACACCGCCGGGGGCTTGTGGAAGGAGGTGGCCCCATAGTCAAGATAGATCATGTGGCTACCTCCTCCAAGACCCCGTCATTTTTCTGCACATAGACCCGCCGGATCGGGATCTGCCGCTCCGCCAGCAAGGTTGTCGCCGGTTCGATTTCCGACGCCCAAACTCTCAGGGCATAGCCGCAGCCCTGTTCCTCCATCCACCGCGGCGTCCGCTGCAATGCGCAGCGAAACCCGCTCCCTTTCAGCAGCCGCTCCCCCTGCTGGGCATAGGTCACTGATCGAAAGGTAATAAAATAGTATCTCATGCCCATAACCTCCCCGGCCCAATCTATGCCGGTTTGGCGCGAACCGTGCAGGCCGCAGTACGGCCAGCCAATGCGTGCGCAAGGCAGTCTTTGGTCATTACGCCATTGGGTACCGCTCGGTATCGTTACCCAACCGTAGGGGGCGGCGCAGGAGTTTATTGCATTTATTGCATTTACTGCATAGTTCCGAGGGAGAGATTACGCAGGTATCCCCTCCGTAGGGGCCGATGCCCACATCGGCCCGCAGTAAACTGTAACGATTATCGGCGATTTTCAGAAAATTCGTAACGTCTGCTAGGGGCGATGTGGGCATCGCCCCTACGGGGCTGCTTTTTCGACAGACTCGGAAACAGGTTGCTCAACGACATTTTTCGCAATGTCAAATTGCATTTATGAAGTACACAAGGAAGGGGACCGCTGTGGCTAAGAAGGAACAGCTGCCCCTTTGTCAGGAACGTTGACGTTTATTGCAGGAAATGCAATAAATGCAGAAACCCCCCACCAAGGTCAATCCTCAGTGGGGGATATGGAAGCGCTGCAAGAAATGCAATAAATGCAGAAAAGTCCCGCCGCATCGGCTGGGCAGGCAACGGCAGACGGGGCGTCGGGGACGCCGCCCCCTACGGGTTGGTGACGATACCGAGCGGTACCCGATGGCGTGACGACTACAGACCAGCCCGGGCACGCATTGTCTGCGGCGGCTCGCCGCCTTCCAGCAAACAAACCGCGTGGCAGGACATGCCCTCGCCGGTGCCAGTGAAGCCCAGCTTTTCCTCGGTGGTGGCCTTCACGTTCACCCGGTCAGGGGTAACGTTCACGGCGGCGGCAATGTTTTCCTGCATCTGGGGGATGTAGTCCTTCAATTTGGGCTTTTGGGCGATCATGGTCACGTCAATGTTGCCCACCCGGAAGCCCTTTTCCGAGATTTTCCGGTAGACTTCCCGCAGCAAGCTCAGAGAATCCGCCCCCTTATATTTGGGGTCGGTGTCCGGGAAGTGGCGGCCGATGTCTCCCAGTCCCGCCGCCCCCAGCAGGGCGTCGGATACCGCGTGGAGCAGCACGTCCGCGTCGGAGTGACCCAGCAGGCCCTTTTCGTAGTCAATCTTCACGCCGCCCAGGATCAAGTCCCGGCCCTCCACAAGGCGGTGTACGTCGTATCCGTGTCCAATTCTCATTGTGTTTCCTCCAAAAGCAGTTCCGCGATCTTTAAGTCCATGGGAGTAGTGACCTTCAGATTCCGCTCGTCTCCCTCCACGAGCTTGATCTTCATGCCCGTGCGCTCCACGGCGGAGCAGTCGTCGGTGACTGCTGCCCCATCTTCTTCCGCCTTTTTCAGTGCCCCCCGGAGCAGGTCAAAGTCGAAGACCTGCGGGGTCTGCACCGCCTGCAAGGTAGCCCGGTCGGGTGTATCCCTCACCAGTCCCCCCTCCACCACCTTGATGGTGTCCTTCACGGGGATGGCGGGAGCCGCCGCGCCGTAGGTGTTGGCGGCACGGACCACCCGGTCAATGAGCTGCCAGGAAATGAGCGGTCTGGCCCCGTCGTGGACTGCCGCCAGCTTGGTTCCTTTGGGCAGGGCATTCAGGCCCAGACGCACCGATTCCTGACGGCTGCTGCCCCCGGCAACCACGGCAATGACCTTTTTCATATCCCGGCACAGGCCGGAAATGGGCCGGATCAGGTCTTCTCTTGTGACGATGACAATGGACGCAATGGCGTCGCAGTTCTGGAAAGCCCGGACGGTGCGGACGATCATGGGTTCTCCCCCCAAGGGAGCCATGACCTTGTCGATGCCCCCCATGCGGGAAGCGCTGCCCGCAGCCACGATCACCGCGCCGCATTGTTTCAGCGGCAGCAGCTTCCGGGCCGGGCGGGTGACCTTGGTAATGTCCATAGTTACAGCTCCTTAATGAGTTTCTTGTAGAATTCGCCCCGGACCATGAAATTCTTGAACTGGTCAAAGGCCGCGCTGGCGGGGCTCATAAGCACCACATCCCCCGCTTTGGCGGCGGCGGCGGCAGCCCGGACTGCCGGCTCAAAGCTGCCGCAGTCCACGATTTCCAAGGTTTCCGGATCATATTCCGGGCAGGAAATCACCGCCTGACGGATCTTTTCCCCCGTGGCACCGCCCAGGAACAGCTTCTTTACATGGGCGCAAACTTCCGGTCCCAGCACGTCATAGGGGATGTGCTTGTCGTAACCGCCCGCAATGAGGATGACCTTCTCCGGGAAGCTGCGCAGGCCGGCGATGGTGCGGCTGGGGCTGGACGCGATGGAATCGTTGTAAAATCTCGCGCCGTCCTTGATGCGCACCAGCTCAATGCGGTGCTCCACGCCGCCGAAGGTCTTCGCCACGTGACGGATGGTGTCGTCGTCCACCAGTCCCTCCACCATGGCGATGGCGGCCATGTAATTCTCCACATTATGGACTCCGGGAATGAGAATGTCCGCAACAGGCAGAACCTTTTCCCCGTGGCGGCAGATGACCCCGTCTTTCAGGCAGATGTCCGCCTCCTTCTGCCGGGAGAAGAACCGTGTGGTGCCGTTGCCCTTGAATCCTGCGGTGATGGCGTTGTCGGCATTCAGAATCAGAAGCCCCTTCTCGTCCTGATGGCGGAAAATGTTGGTTTTCGCTTCCACATACTCCGCCATGTCCTTGTGAATGTCCAGATGGTTTGGAGCAAGATTGGTAATCACGGCCCGGGCAGGGCTGCGCTTCATGTCCATGAGCTGGAAGGAGCTTAGCTCCACCACGGCGTAGTCGCTTTCCTGCATCTGCCGCACCAGCGGCAGCAGAGGTGTGCCGATGTTGCCGCCCAGCCAGACGGTCTTCCCCGCCGCTTTCAGCATTTCGGAGATCAGGGTTGTGGTCGTCGTCTTGCCGTCAGAGCCGGTGACCGCCAGCAGGGTACAGGGGCAGACCTCGAAGAAGACCTCCATTTCGCTGGTGACCTCTGCCCCACGGCTGCGCAGGGCCTCAATGGCGGGGTTAGAAGGGTGCATTCCGGGGGTGCGGAACAGGATGTCCGCTTCCACACCATCCAGATACCCCTCCCCTACCCGGAGCTTGCAGCCCGCCTGCTCCAACGCCAGCACTTCCGCATCCAGCTTGTCCCGGGGGGTCTTGTCACACCCGGTCACGTCACAGCCGTATTCCAGCAGCAGCCGCACCAGCGGGCGGTTGCTGACCCCAAGGCCCAGCACGGCGATCTTTTTATGTTTCAGGGAAGAAAAGTATTCCTCAAATTTGCTGTTCATAATCCATTCCTCGTTTCATAGAGTAACCGTTCTGTTTGTCATCCTGAGCGGAGCGTAGCGGAGTCGAAGGATCTACCCACGTACAAGCGACGACAAGGGAAAGATCCTTCGACTCGCTTCGCTCGCTCAGGATGACATACGTTTCTGATAAAAGGAGCATTTCCAATATTCAATCTTTGCTTTTTATAGTATAGCCCTTTACAAAAGAATTTGCAAGATGTTTGACATTTTCTAAGTTCTGCGGTACAATACTCCCGCGACCAGGTCGGACAGCCGCGGACGCGAGCCGAAAGGCTGCGGATGAGGAAAGTCCGGGCTCCACAGGGCAGGGATAACGGGTAACGCCCGCCGAGGGTAACCTCAGGACAAGTGCAACAGAGAGATGTAGCCGGTTTTCCGGTCATAGTGAAAAAGTGCGGTAAGAGCGCACTCGCCGTATGGAGACATATCGGTGCTGTAAACTCTATCCCGGAGCAACGCCGTGGAGGGACAATGGGTCTGCCCGACCGTCCCGAGGAGGCGGCTTGACCCCGTGAGCGATCGCGGGGCTAGATAGATGGCTGTCAAGACAGAACCCGGCTTATAGACCTGTGTCGCAAAATAACGAATGACCCCACTGAGTTCCGCTCAGTGGGGTTTCCTTCATTTATTGCGTAATGAAAAAAGACATAAAGTCCCGGCCGCAGTATCGAATCGAGCAGACCCAATGGTGTGAAGGCTTCCGCCGGGGTTGGTAACGCATTGGCTGTCGGCCCTGCCGACAAAAGCTCCCCAGTCCGAAGACTGGGGAGCCATTTTGCGAATGAACCGCTCAGAGAATTACTCCATGATCTCGGTGACAACACCGGAACCAACGGTACGGCCGCCTTCACGGATAGCGAAACGCAGGCCCTTCTCGATAGCGATGGGGG
>JAUNSH010000045.1 GCA_030539285.1 Eubacteriales bacterium | reverse complement strand
CCTTGGCAATGCCGTCGGCAGAGCACAGGGCGATACAGATGGCGTCGTTGGCAGCGGCCAGATCGATGTAGGAGATACGGGAGCCGGCGTCAGCGGAGTTGACGATGGGCTTGCCGTTGGTGCGGTTGTAGACCTTGATACCGGCTTCGATGGCCCGCTTGTTGGCGGTATCCAGAGCCAGAGGCACGTTGTTGAAGTTCTCCTGCAGCAGCTTGACAGCCCACATCATGCGCTCGGGACCGTCCTTCTCGGCAGGTCCGATGTTGACGTCCAGATAGGTGGCGCCGGCAGCGATCTGCTCAGCGGCACGCTTCAGGATGGGCTCGGGGTCACGCTCGTCCATGGCCTTGCGGATGGAAGGAGCGATGCAGTGGATACGCTCGCCGATGGTGACGAAGGTGGGAGACTCGGGGTTGTGGCCCTTGTACTTGACGCCCATGTCGACGACCTTGATCTCGGGGACCTTGGTAGCCAGCAGCTCGTCGAAGGACAGCTCCTTGACTTCCACAGCGGTGGCAGCCTTGGCGGCGTTCTCGGCAGCGGCGGCCTTAGCGGCAGCCTCGTACTCCTTGTCCTTCATGTACTTGGGCAGCTGAACAGCCTCCAGAGGACCGACGACCACGTTCCAGCCGGGCAGCTTCTCCTGGATCTCGCCCTTCATGACGGCGACCTTGCCGGGGATGATCAGGGTGCGGTTCTTGATCTTGTTCTCAATGTCCAGAGTCTCGAAGGTCTTCTTGACGGTGGAGGAGGAGAACTTGCCGGCGGCCCAGGCGGTCAGAACGGACATACCGGAAGCGTCGGTGATGATCAGGTTCACGGGCTGGTTGGAGCGCTCCAGCTCGCCGGAAACCAGGAAGTAGGTCAGAGCGAAGTCGACAGTCAGAGCGCAGGGGCTGTTCTCGTCGGCGCCGTTCAGAGGATAGATCTTGGACTCGACCTTCATGGGCTTCTGAGGATCGGTGAAGATGTTCTGACGCAGGCCGTACAGAGGCAGAGCCTGGGCGTAGGTCATGTGCTCCATGACCAGGATGGAGCCGTACTTCTCGGTGAACATGGTGGCGTAGGCGGTCTGCAGGTGGTCGTCACCCTTAGCCAGGCGGGCAATGTTCACGATGGAGGGATAACCGAAGGAACGGTCGCCGTCCTTGATGGCGGTGCGGCGGACCAGAACCGCGTTGGCCAGCGTCTCCTTGGCAGTCTTGCCGGTGACGTCCAGGACCAGGTTCTTGTTGCCCTTGCCTTCCAGCTTCTTGACGGTGTCGTAGAGGTCAGACAGAGAGGTGGCGGAAACGCCCAGCACCACACCGGCGGAGGTGGCCAGATCGCTCATAGCTTCCCAGTTGTCGGGGGTAGCGCCGTCCAGGATCACGTTCTTGCCGGCGACTTCCAGAGCGGCCTTGGCGCACTCAACGTCCCAGCACTCCAGGATCAGGTCACGGCCGGTAGCGGCGGCCTTCTTGACCAGCTCAGCGTAGACAGCGGGATCGGACTGGGTGTTGGCAACGAACACGAACTCCACGTACATCCGCTCGCCGATACGCTCGTAATCGACCTTCTGCAGGTCGGCCAACTTCGCGTCGACTTCCTCGGCGGACAGGCTGGTGCCCACGGCAACAGCGTACAGATTCTTGTTGACCAGAGTCTTCTCGTGACGGTACAGGACAGTCTCGCCGCCCAGCTTGTGGCTGCCGACGGTGATGGTCTTCATGGGAGGCGCGGTCTGCTCGTTGAGCATCGCCTTTGCGTCGTCAGAGAAGTAGGGGCACTTGTCGATGGAAACAGCGCCCTGCGCCACCTTCATGCAGAAAGCCATACAGGTGGGGCTGCCGCACTCCTTACAGTTCTTCTTAGGAGACAGCTTAAAAATGTCAAGACCCTTCAAAGCCATTGTATGTATCCTCCTTCCGAATTAGACGAGTTCAGTGATGAACTTCTTGATGGTGGCAACAGCGGCGGGATGACGCATGATGACGGCGTCGGCACCACCGGTCAGGTTGGCGGCGGCGGTGGACACTTCCATGTCGATGGCGCGCTCTTCCCGGCTGCCCCATGTGGGCTCGTCTTCCTCAGTGGCAGTGGACTCCTTCACGCCCCAGACGTCGGGGGACACAGGGGACATGATGGGCATCTGCAGGTCGGCATCGGACTGAGCCAGGGCGGCTAGACGGACGCGGTCCAGAGTGGAAGCCACGTACTCGAAGCCATAGCCCACGGCGGCGGTGCCGATGTTCATGACAATGTTCTCGGGGTTGATGGACAGGCCCTTGAGCATGATGTTCAGCTGCTTGGCCAGGTTAATGTCGTCAGCGGTCTCAGCGCCGACCTTCTGGCCATAAGCCAGAGCGACGGAAGCGCCGACGGTCTTGTAGTCCTCGTTGCGGGCGGACAGGACCAGAATGTTCTTGCCCTGCAGAGCCTCAGCGATCTTGCTGAACAGCTCGCCGTCCTTCTCGATGTTCTTGCAGCCCATGATGACGATGGGCATGGACACGGCGTCAGCCACAGCCTTGGCGTCGGCGACGCAGTCGGCCACAGAGCGGTTTTCACCGTTGGGATCGGCGGACTCGAAGTGCAGGCACAGGAAGTCAGCGCCGGGCATGGTCTCGGCCTTCTTGGCATAGTCGGCCATGGTGGTGCAGCCCGCGTAGAACTCGTTCAGAGCGGGAGCGTCCCAGGAAGCCGCCAGATCGGAGATCTCCACGCCGATCTTGGGAGCGTTCTCAATGGGAGCGTCGAAGGTGTAGAACGGCATCACGTTCTGACCGCCGATGACGATTGCCTTGTCACCGGTGCCCAGTGTCACGGCATTGATCTTGCCGCTGAAGGGAGCCGTCTTGGGTGTGAAAGCCATAGTGTTTTTCCCCCTTGATTGATTTTGAGTGATTTATATAGGGCGTAGAACGTGGAAATCAACCACGTTCCGCGTCACTTACAAAAGAAATCTGCCCACAAATAAATGTACACCGTAGGGGCCGATGCCCACATCGGCCCGCAGCGCAAATGCCTTCGGAGGAGCGATGTGGGCATCGCTCCCTACGAATCGGATTACAGCCCAATGGACTGCATGATGTCCTTGAGGGCGACCTTCATGGGGTCACTTTCGGGCAGCTTCGCGGAAGGCTCACCGTCGCAGTCACAGCGGTACACCGCCTCGTCCTGGGGCAGCACACCGAAAAGCTTCAGGCCGTGCTTCTCAATCTCCACCTTTACGCCCTCGTCCAGCACGCCGCCGGGAGCGCGGTTAATGATCAGGCCCATCTGGCCGGGGTTCAGGTTCATCTCCTGAACCATCTCGGCAACTCTTGCCACGGCCTGAACGCCACGGCGGGAGCAGTCGGAAATCAGCAGCATGGTGTCCACATGGGGCAGGGTGCCCCGGGCGATGTGCTCCAGACCTGCCTCGTTGTCCATGACCACGTAGGAATAGTTGGGCACGTACTTTGCCACCTGGGATTGCAGCACACCGTTGACGTAGCAGTAGCAGCCCTTGCCCTGGGTGCGGCCCATGACCAACATATCGAAGTCATCGTCCTCAATGAGGGCCTGGCTGAACTTCATTTCGGCATAGTCCGCCTTGGTCATGCCGGTGGGGATGGTGCCCTTCAGCTCGGCCTGGGCCATTTCCTCACGAATTTGACCCAGAGAGGTCTCCACCTCCACGCCCAGGACCTCGTTCAGGTTGGAGTTGGCGTCGGCGTCCACAACGAGGACAGGGCCGTTCTTCTTTTTGCACAGATAATCGATCAGCATGCCGCAGGTGGTGGTTTTCCCCACGCCGCCCTTACCGGCAACAGCAATGGTATGAGGCATAAATGACACTCCTTATATTAGTTGACAGCGGATAGTTGATAATTGACAGTTGAAAAGAAAATAAAACTTTCCACTTTCAATTTTCAACTTTCCACTCTTTCAATAGGCCGGATTCCCTGACGATCAGGGCTGCGTCTCCGAACTGGTTCCGGGTGAGCAGGCGGATGCCGTCTGCGCCGCAGGCCCGAAATTCGTGAATCTGATTGACGGTGTATTCCAGCCCGGCCTTCTGAAAGTCCGCCTTTTTTTGCTCCACGTCGGCATCGAAGGGGTCTTTCACGAAGGGATTGGGGAGGATCCAGTTTTTGGAGATGATCTCGCACAGAGGCCGGGGCATGACGCTGCCGTTGCGGGACAGGGCGGCGTGAATGGTCTCAGCCTGATCCACAACGGGCATGACGCTGGTCTCTATGGGCAATCGGATCGCTGCCGCCCGGATGGAGTCCAGCCAGCAGCGGAAGGTGTCCATATCCCAGCAAAGCTGGGTGATGATATAGTCCGCGCCGCTGTCCTGCTTGCGCTTCAGGGAATCGATCTCCGCTTCCAGGGAGCGGCAGCCCGGATGGCCCTCAGGCGCGGCAGCCACGGCGATGGTGAATTGGCTTCCAAATTCCTGGCGCACGAAAGCCACCAGTTCAGGGGTGGACTGGAAATCACCGCCGGCACCGGCCCGGCCGGCGGGCTGGTCGCCCCGCAGGGCCAGAATGTGATGAACGCCGTGCTCCAGGTAGGTCTGAAGCTGGCGTCTGGCGCTTTCCTCCGTGTTGCCAATACAGGCGAAATGGGTGACAGGGATACAGATACCGTCCTTTACGACCCGGTCCAGAACCTCCAGATTTTTGCCGGCATTGGTGCCGCCGGCGCTGTAGGTGCAGGAGATGGCGTCCGGCCCCAGGGTGTACAGCCGCCGGAGGATGCCGTCCTCGCCGCACAGCTCCCCCATGCCTACGTCGGTCCTGGGAGGGAACACCTCAAAGGAGAGGGCGTTATGCCTGTGCAGAGCGTCCATGACAGACATATATGCTACCTCCTGATACGCTGGGCATCCCGTGAATTCCGTACCCGCACATGGGTACACTTCCCCCATATCGATACAACGATATCGTATCACATATCCCGCCTAAATTCAACCCATATTTTGATAGAAAATACAAAAAATTACGTCTGTCGGGGAGAGCTGTTATTCAGCTGACACAGACGGGAGAACCGATCTGTAGGGGGCGGCCTACCGGACGCCCCGCCTGACACGGAAGGACGTGGACGGGCCGTCGGGGACGCCGGCCCCTACGGCAACAAAATGGAACGCCTGCCGCAAAAAAATGCGGCAGGCGTTTGTTTTTTACACTTCCTTGCTCTTGGAGGCGATCTCCATGAGACACTTGGCGGTGAACTCGGCGGGAGTCATGGCGCCCAGATCCTCGCCCTTGCGGGTGCGGACGGACACGGTGCCGTTCTCCATATCCCGGTCGCCCACCACCAGCATATAGGGAACCTTCTGCATCTGGGCTTCCCGGATCTTGTAGCCCAGCTTCTCGCTGCGCAGATCGCTCTCCACCCGAACGCCGGCTTTCTCCAGCTTGGCGGCAACCTGAGCGGCATACTCGTGAGCACGCTCGGTGACAGGCAGCACCTTCACCTGCACAGGAGACAGCCACAGGGGGAAGGCACCGGCAAAATGCTCGGTAATCACGCCGATAAACCGCTCGATGGAGCCGAAGACCACCCGGTGAATCATGACAGGGCGATGCTTCAGGCCGTCCTCGCCCACATATTCCAGGTGGAACCGCTCAGGCAGCTGGGAATCCAGCTGGATGGTGCCGCACTGCCAGGTACGACCCAGGCAGTCCTCAATGTGGAAGTCCAGCTTGGGGCCGTAGAAGGCACCGTCGCCCTCGTTGATGACGAAGTCCTTGCCCATGGCGGTGATGGCATTTTTCAGGATGTTCTGGTTGAACTCCCACTCCTCCACAGTCCCGATGTGATCGTCCGGCATGGTGGAAAGCTCAATGGTGTACTTCAGCCCGAACACGGAGTAAACCTCGTCAAAGAGCTTTACCACGTTCTGAATCTCCGTCTCCATCTGCTCCTTGGTCATGAAGATGTGGGCGTCGTCCTGGGTGAAGCACCGAACCCGGAACAGACCGTGGAGGGCGCCGGACAGCTCATGCCGGTGCACCAGACCCAGCTCGCCCACCCGCAGGGGCAGATCCCGGTAGGAGTGAGGCTCGGCGGCGTACACCAGCATACCGCCGGGGCAGTTCATGGGCTTGATGGCGTAGTCCTGGTCGTCGATGACGGTGGTATACATATTGTTCTTGTAGTGATCCCAGTGACCGGACTGTTCCCAGAGGGTACGGTTCAGGATCATGGGGGTGGAAACCTCCACATAGCCGTACTTCTTGTGCACCTGACGCCAGTAGTCGATCAGGGTGTTGCGCAGCACCATGCCCTTGGGCAGGAAGAAGGGGAAGCCGGGACCGTAGTCGGTGAGCATGAACAGGCCAAGCTCTTTACCCAGCTTCCGGTGGTCACGCTTCTTTGCCTCTTCAATCCGGGCAAGGTAAGCATCCAGCTCATCCTTCGTGGGGAAGGCAATACCGTAGACACGCTGAAGCATCTTCCGCTTGCTGTCGCCCCGCCAATAAGCGCCGCAGGTGCTCAGCAGCTTGAAGCCGTTGTGCTTGACCCGGCCGGTGTGATCCAGGTGAGGGCCGGCGCACAGGTCGGTGAACTCGCCCTGGGTGTAGAAGGAGATGGTGGCGTCCTCGGGCAGGTCGTTGATCAGCTCCACCTTGTAAGGCTCGTTCTTGCCCTCCATGTAGGCGATGGCTTCGGTCCGGGGCTTCTCGCTGCGCTCAATGCGGGCGCGCTCCTTGCAGATCTTCTTCATCTCTCCCTCGATCTGGGTCAGATGCTCGGGAGTGAAGGAGAAGGGAGCGTCAAAGTCGTAGTACCATCCCTCGTCAATGGCGGGGCCGATGGCCAGCTGCACCTCGGGCCACAGGCGCTTGACAGCCTGAGCCATGATGTGGGAGCAGGTGTGCCAGTAGGTCTTGCGGTACTCGGGATTCTCAAAAGTAAATTCGTTTTCCATAATACCCTCCACAAATTTAAGATACTTAAGATACAAGATAGAAGATACAAGATATGGCTGGCCGGAGACAGCGAAATATCTCGTATCTCCGTATCTTGTATCTTCCGCTGGGGTGGGCATAAAAATATCCCGCCCCCTGAAGATCAGGGGTGGGATACAGTAAAGACAGTATTCCACGGTTCCACCCTGGTTGCCCCGCTTGCGCAGAGCCACTCATTGACGCCGTAACGGGCGCACCCGGCGGGACATTTCCGACCCGCGGCTCGGAAGTGGTGACGCTGACGGCAGGGGTACGGGTGCCTTTCACCAAGGCGGCATCCTCTCTGAGAATCTTACCGGAGCGCGTGTCTTCGTCAAAGCCTTTCTATGCGAAAATTTAGCACACTTTTTTTGAAAAGTCAATGTCTGGGCCGGGAAAAATCCATGCCAAAATCACCAAAAATCGGTGCTGAAAAGTGTCGTAAGGTTACATAATCGACAAGCAACGAATTGTGACGGAAGATAACATAACTCGACGGCTTATGTAAACATTTGTTACTTTTCGACACCAAGTGTCGTGCCGCTTCGACAGGATGCGACCAAAATATAGAATTCGGTTGACATAATTTTGATAACTTTTAAAGCGCAAAAATCGACGAAATAATGGAAAAACAATGAAATACTTGACAAATTAAGATTATTTGCTATAATAGGGATATGCAAGGCGCGATTAGAAACGAAATGTAACTATTCGCGACACCAACGGTTACAAACTGCTTGCAGCGACACTTTCACGGGAGGTGCCCTTATGGCAAAGACCAGATCCAAGATCCTCAGAAGGAAAATTCTGCTGATGCGTCTGTATGTATTGGCGCTGACACTGATCCTGGTGCTGGCCATGACGGCGCTGCTGTCCCAGACGGCCCTTGCCCGGACCTATGTCATCACCGACGGGGACCGGGTGGTGACCTACACCACCTTTGCCACTGACCCGGAGGAGGTCCTGGGGCAGGCGGGGGTCACCCTGAGCAAAGACGATACCTTCACCACCGCAGCGGTGGAGGGCGCGGCGTCCATCACCATTCAGCGCGCCCAGAATATTACGGTCCAATACCATGGGCAGACCACGGCGGCAACCACATTCGGCGAAACGGCAGGGGAGCTGCTGCATCGGCTGAATCTGGAGGTGTCCGGAGAGGACGTGGTCTCCCATGGTTTGGAGGAAGAGACTTACGACGGCATGGTCCTGCGCATTGACCGGGTGGAGACCCTGTGCCAGACCTATACCACCACCATCCCCCATGAGGTAACACGGTGCAGCGACGGTACCCTGCCCCAGGGCACGGAAGAAGTGCTCACAGAGGGTGAAGACGGGGAGATGCTCTGTACCGCCGAGGTCACCTACATCAACGGCGAGGAATCCTCCCGCCGTGTGCTGTCGGAGACCGTCACCAAAATGCCCACCACCGAGGTCATCGGCGTAGGCGCGGGGGCGGTGGCGGAAAAAAGCGACGCACCCATCATCAGCGACGGCTACATCACCCTGCCCACCGGCGAGGTGCTGACCTATACCCACAAGGACACCGTCCGGGCCACGGCCTACACCCACACCGACCAAGGCTGTGACACCGTGACCTCCACCGGCACCGTGGTGCATTGGGGCACCGTGGCGGTGGACCCCCGGTACATCCCCTACGGAACAAGAATGTTCATTATGGCCAGCGACGGCTCCTACGTCTACGGCATTGCCACGGCGGAGGACTGCGGCGGCGACATCAAGGGCGACCGGATGGACCTGTATATGCCGACCTATGAACAGTGCATGGAGTTTGGCAGACGGCGGTGCACCCTTTACTTTTTAGGGTAGTGTGGAGTTGGGAGTTAGGAGTGAGGAGTTAAGAGTTGGAAATGGATGGTGATGTCCCTTTTCACTCCACACTCCCCACTTCACACTTTTCTATTGACTTCTTTCGGTCCAGTGCGTAGAATGTTGAAAAACCTCTGACCGAAGGAGTTTGATTTCCATGAAAAAATTCGCGCCGGTGTTTGTGCTGTCCGCCGGGACGCTGTGGGGCGTTATGGGTATCTTTGTCCGAAAATTGGGGACTTACGGCTTTTCCTCCCTGCAGATCGCCTGCCTGCGGATCTTGTTCGGGGCGGCGCTGTTTCTGATTATCACCGGCGTTTTTAACCGGAATTTATTGAAAATTCAGCCACGGGATATAGGACTGTTTCTGGGCATGGGCCTGATCAGCCTGCTGATGTTCACAGTGTGCTATTTTACCACCATTAACCTGGCGTCCTTGTCCGTGGCGGCGATTTTGTTGTATACGTCTCCCATCTGGGTCATGCTCATGTCCGCGGTCTTTTTCCGGGAGAAGATCACCCGCCGGAAGCTCCTGTGCGCCGCCATGGCCTTTGGGGGCTGCGTGCTGGTGTCCGGCGTGGGATCGGCGGCGGGCCTTTCTCCCATGGTCCTTGTCACGGGCCTGCTGTCCGCTGTGGGCTATGGGCTGTACAGCATTTTCGGCACCTTTGCCCTGCGCAAGTACCAGCCCCTGACCGTTACTACCTACGCCTTTCTGTTCGGCGCGGCGGGAGCGCTGGTTTTGTGCAATCCTGTGGAAATTGTCGGGATCATCAGCACGGCACCCAATCCGTGGAGTCTGGTGCTCCTGCTGGTTGTCACCGCTTTTGTCACGGCGGTGCTGCCGTACCTTCTCTACACCGTGGGTCTATCCAATATGCGGGCCAGCGCGGCGGCCATTATGGCTTCCATCGAGCCGGTGGTAGCCACCGCCGCCGGGGCGCTGGTATTTGGAGAGGCCCTGACGGTCCCCGCCTTTGCGGGTATTGCCCTTGTGCTGGCGGCCATCGTGGTGCTGAATATGAAAACCTAAAAAGCCTTCCCCAGAGGGGAAGGCTTTGGAATACCCTTGCAAAACCGCCTTTTATCTGGTATGATAGCGGTCAGAAAGGCGGTTTCTGCGATGATAAACGTATGCGATATTCAGGTGATGAAGCCCCTGCTTGCCGAGCACGGCTTCCACTTTTCCAAGGCCAAGGGCCAGAATTTCCTTATTGCCCCCTGGGTGCCCCAGTCCATCGCCGAACAGGCGGGGGTGGATGAAAGTGCGGGCGTGCTGGAGATCGGTCCCGGCATCGGCAGCTTGACCCAGCAGTTGTGCCTGCGGGCGAAAAAGGTCTGCGCCGTGGAGCTGGACGAGCGGCTGGAGCCGATCCTCGACATCACCGTGGGCGAATTTGACAATCTGGAAGTGATTTGGAACGATGTCCTGCGGCTGGACCTTCCCGCCCTTGTGAAGGGGGAATTTGAAGGTCTGCGGCCCATGGCCTGCGCCAACCTTCCCTACTATATCACCTCCCCCATCCTGACGGCCCTGCTGGAAGCGGATTGCTTCGAGTCTGTCACCGTCATGGTGCAGAAGGAGGTGGCCCAGCGCATCGCCGCCGCTCCCGGCAGCCCGGATTACAGCGCCTTCACCGTGTTCTGCCAGTACTACGCGGAGCCGGAGCTGCTGTTCGACGTGCCCGCCCACTGCTTCCTGCCCCAGCCCAAGGTCACCTCGGCGGTGATCCAGCTGAAGGTGCGGAAAAACCGGGATTGGGACATTTTGGACGAGGATATTTTCTTCCGCACCGTCCGGGCCAGCTTCGCCATGCGGCGCAAAAAGCTGAGCAACGGCCTGGCTTCCGGCTTTCCTGAGCTGGGCAAAACCGGCGCGGCGGAGGTCATCGAAAAAGCGAGCTTTGACGCGAATATCCGGGGGGAGACCCTGGGCATTCCGGAATTTGCGAAAATTGCCAATGAGATCGTGAAATGGAGAGAGAAATGATCGAATTTCTGCTGTTAGATTTGGATGACACCATTCTGGACTTTCACAAGGCCGAGCGCATTGCCCTGAGCAAGACCATCCGTCAGTTCGGCGTGGAACCGACGGAGGAAGTGCTGAACCGCTATCACCAGATCAACAAATGGCACTGGGAGCAGCTGGAACTGGGGGTCATGACCCGTGAGCAGGTGCTTGTGGGACGCTTCGCCCAGCTTTTTAAGGAGCTGGGCATGGAGGTGGACGCGGCCGCCTGCATGAAGGGGTATGAGCGGAATTTGTCCGTCGGCCACTACTTTCTGCCCGGGGCGGAGGAAGCGGTGAAGCGGCTTCATGAAACCCACCGTCTATTCCTTGTGAGCAACGGCACCGCCACGGTGCAGCACAGCAGGCTCACCAGCGCGGGGCTGTACCCCTACCTTGAGCAGGTGTTTATTTCCCAGGAAATTGGCTTTAATAAGCCGGATAAGGGCTTTTTTGACCGATGTTTTGAACGGATCCCCGGCTTTGCCACGGAAAAGGCCCTGATGGTAGGCGACAGCCTGACCTCGGACATCAAAGGCGGCATCAACGCGGGGCTGAAAACCGTCTGGGTCAACCCGGAGCATAAGCCCTGCGGTGACATCCGCCCGGATCACGAAATTGAGGGATTATGTCAACTGGAGACCCTTTTGGAGGAATTGTAATGGAATACGAACTGGTACATGAAATCAAAAATCTCTGCCGGAACAACCAGATGCGGGACATCTTCTTTGAGGAAGTGGAGTGCGACGACCCGGTGGAATACCTTCGGGGCCAGCTTAAAGGCAAGGATGTGGAACTGTCCGTGGAAGAAGGAACAAATGGCGCGGTGACCGTCCACGCGGTGGTGGATGGGCTGATGCAGAAGTTCGTTTTTACGCCTATTTGACAAAAAAGCCTTCCCCTTTGGGGAAGGTGGATCGCCGAAGGCGAGACGGAAGAGGGGGGGTACAATGTTGTGCGTTACGCGTATTTCGGCGAAACGGGAAAACCTCTTCCGACCTCGCTTACGCTCGGCCACCTTTCCCAGAGGGGAAGGCATTTTCACATTCGGAGAAAACCATGAAACACATTCACATTCTGCCGTGGCTGATCATCGGAGCGCTGTGCGCGGCGGCATTTTATCTGCGCTTCGTCCTGTGGGGCTACAGCTTTTCTGCGCTGGTCTGCGTATGCCTTGCGGGCATTCTCGCCTTTTATGAGGTGACGGGAATCCTTCTGCCCCGGTTCCCGGTGGTCATTCCCATCCTTCGCCGGGTGTTCACGGTGTGCCTTGCCGTGGGCATCGCCGTGGTCACAATCACCGAGGGCATCATCATCAAGGCCAGCTTCGGAAGCCCTGCCGAGGACATCGACTATCTGGTGGTGCTGGGAGCCAAGGTCCGGGTCACCGGCCCGTCGGCATCCTTATGGGATCGAATTTACGGGGCCTATGACTATCTGGAAGCCCACCCGGATGTCATTGCCATCGTCTCCGGCGGGCAGGGGGATGACGAGCCTACCGCCGAGGCCTACTCCATGTATGAGGAGCTAATCGATCTGGGCATCGACCCGGGCCGTATCTGGATCGAGGACCGGGCCACCTCCACCTGGGAAAACCTCCATTTTTCCCTGGACCTGATCGAGGAAAAAACGGGGAAGCGTCCCGAAAAGATCGGAGTGCTCTCCAGCGAGTATCACCTGTACCGGGCCAGCCTGTTTACTAAGGCCTGCGGCGTGGAATTTGTGGGGGTGCCCGCGAAGACCAGCCGGGTCACCCAGAAGATCAACCACTTCATGCGGGAAGTGGCGGGAGTCTGGCACTACTGGCTGCTGGGCGGACAATATGAATGACAGTGCAAAACGCCCGGACTTTTGTCCGGGCGTTTGTGCGTATAGTTACTTGTGCAGGGCCTTGCGCAGAACGGGGACGATCAGCAGGGCGATACCGCCGCCGATGAGGGCGGTGAACAGCTGGGGCCAGGCGAACATGGTGGGCAGGGCCTTCAGCATAGGCTCCTTCAGGGTGCCGCTGGCCAGCAGAGGAGCGGAAGCCAGACCGCAGATGATTTTCACGACGAGGATATACAGGGTGGCGAACTTGGCGACGGCGGCCACCAGCCAGGCGGCGATGCGTTGGGGGAGAGCACTGCTCTTGCCGGCGATGAAGTGCAGCAGAATCACAAACACGGTGTTGCCCACCATGATGGCGGGAACGGTGACCAGCTGGGGGGCGATGCCCAGAAGGTACGCAAGAACCGGGGAGATGATGGCGACGGTGATGCCGCTGCTCAGGCCCGCCAGCAGTACGCAGACGGCCAATACGGCGTTGACACAGGAGCCGGTGACCAGCTGGCCCAGGGGCTTGGTCAGAGCCTGCAAGGCGACAAGCAGTGCCAGCATGACGGCGGTTTCAGTGATCCAGCGAACGTTTTTACTCATAGGGATACCTCTTTTCATTCATTCTTTCCAGTGACACTGGAATAGGCGGTTTTGACACTGACACCGGACAGGCCGCCCAATTTTCCGGAGAGGGTGGAGATGGTGTTCTGGGGCGCGTCCATCGCCACGGTGATGATGCTGACACCCCGCTTGGGGTAGGGGATGCCCATTCTGCCGATGATGAATTCGCTGTATTCGTGCAGAAGGCCATTGAGGGTCTGCACCATATCGGGGTTTTCCACAATGATGCTGATGACCGCCACCCGGGTTTCCATACCATATTCCTCCCAATAAAAAATTGCCGCGACCCCGACGGTGCGGCAACAGCCAATGCAGCCCCGGAGCTTCCGCGGCTGAAAAAACCTATGCACACCTTTCACGCAGGGCTTTTCCCTTAATGTCAGGATCATGGGGAAAGCATACCACAGGAAAGGGTGTTTGTAAAGAGACGAAGTGGACGAAAATAGATGGGAATTTTTGGCATAAAATAAGGCTCCCCTCTCAGGGAAGCCTCAGTGCGTCGAAGAATTTGTCGTTTCCTCACCGTAGGGTCCGATGCTCACATCGGCCCGCGGTAAAACGGGCGATTGTTGAGGAGTGCGGCGAATACGGAACATCCGCAAAGGGGCGATGTGGGCATCGCCCCCCTACGGGTTTGCTATTTTGATAGCCTTGGGATCACTTGCTTTTCAGCGCCTTGCGCTCGAACTTGTCCCGGCTGAGGTGCTCCAGATTGGGTACCAGGATAATGCAGATCAGCGCCGCGGTGAAGCCGCCGTTGTACAAGCAGAATCCGCCGTGGAGCGTAGGCACGGAGGTCACCAGCAGATAGTGCATGATTGCGGCCAGGAAGCCGTAGCGCCAGCCGTACTTGTCCGCAATGGGACTCAGGCCGTTGGCATAGCACAATCCTACGCAGATGGCCTGGGCGTTGATGGCGAAGGTGAAGGTGCCGCCCACCAGTGGGGAAACAAACCCGCACACCGTGGAGGCCACGATGTAGCCCAGCATAATGGGCCAGACGTTGCCGGGGTGGGAGCCGGAGTTGCAGGTGGAGAGCATACAGAAAATGATGCCGAAGGTCACACCGTTAAAGCTTGCGCCGATCAGGTTGTAGTAGCCCAGAATGAACAGGCCGAAGACGCCCACGTTCATCAGGAACACGGAATTGCCGTAGGTGGAGGAGAAATTGGTCACCAGCTCTGGGTCGATAATGAGCTGCCAGTAGTCCCTGGGCTTGCAGCCGAGGATAAAGGCGAAGACGATGCACGCTCCGAACAAAATCAGGCAGAAGGTGTTCACTGTCAGCCGGGAGGCAACTTGAAGCTGGGCCGCGTCGGCGCCGGCGGGAAGGTCAACGCCCAGAGTCTTAAACAGGGTGGCGTTGAGGAAGAATGCGGTCATGCCCACGGGCAGGGCGGCGGAGTACAGGTCGAAGCCCTTGTGCACCTTGGGAGAGTTGGCAAGGCCGGCAGGCAGGAAGAAGCCGATGACAAAGCCCACCGCCAGGGCAATCAGGATGCCCTCCAGATTAAAGCCGACCACTTCCGCATTGGGGTAGCGGATCATGAGATCGGTGATCAGGGGCGCGATGCCGGTGGAAAACAGCATGGCGTTGACGTTGGCACCGAACTTTACCTTTTTGACGACGCAGTAGATCATTACGCCGAAGATGGTGGGCCAGATGTTCAGAATGTTGATGCCCCAGGAGCCGAAGCCCAGGGTCAGCACAAAAGCCAGGGTGGAGACATTGGTAGGCGTGCCCTTGAAAACAACGAACAGCAGCAGGGAGATAAGACCCACCAGACCCATGTTCAGGAAGGTGGCGGAATAGCCGCCGATGGCAAAGTAGTTGGTGGACAGCTTGCTGGGCTGGCTGAGGATCTGCCAAAGGCCGGAGAACATGGAAGCCCGGTCGGGCATGAAGATCGCGGCGATTAGGAACGCGGCGGTGAAGAAAGCGAAGAACAGCTTCAAAAATTTGCCTTCGGTCAGGGAACGGATCTTTTTCATGATAGACACCTCTGTTTTTGTCGCGACCGGATTGTTCAAAACAAAAAATGGACAATCCAGCCTCAATACTGAATTGCCCAGACGGTCGGCATAATACAAACTCCCACACTCCACCGCGGTGAACCGCGAAACCCGTCAGTCATGTAAGAGGTCAGATATATTGTACGAAAGCTTCCTCCGTTTGTCAATTGTGACTTTCCCTAGAAAAGCCTTTTTCGCTTTTGTCACTTTCCACATGGCAGCGGCGCGAAACCTGTCAGAAATTGTCTTTCTGCGGGCTTGACGCGTTTTTTGCCCCGTGGTATAATTTTGTCGTAAAGAGAGAAACCCTTATGACTGACGGATTCGTGGAGCACCACATGGAGTAAGGGCATATGTTTGATACGAAAGAAATTTCGTATACGGCCGACCGTCTGGGCACACTTTTCCTGCGTTAGGGATAAGTGCGCCCATTTTTTCTTGTTATTTTTGGAGGTAACGTATGAAAAAAGTTGGTATCGTCATGGGCAGCGACAGTGACCTGCCTATCCTGCGCAAGGCTATGGACACGCTGGATTCCCTGCAGATCCCCTATGAGTGTCATATCTATTCTGCCCACCGCACCCCCGAGGAGGCCCGGCAGTTCGCTCTGAACGCCCGGAAAAACGGCTTCGGCGCCATCATCGCCGCCGCCGGAATGGCCGCCCATCTGGCCGGCGCCATTGCCGCCAACACCACCCTTCCCGTCATTGGTATCCCCTGCAAGGGAGCCTGCCTCGACGGCATTGACGCACTCCTTTCCACTGTTATGATGCCCTCCGGAATTCCGGTAGCCACCGTAGCCATCAATGGAGGCGTGAATGCCGCTTTGTTATGTGCCCAGATCATCGCCGTGGAGGACGCTGAGCTTGCCGCCCGACTGGACGCCAAGCGTGCCGCCGATGCCGCCAAGGTGCTGGAAAAGGACGCCGCATTGCAGGCAGAGCTGCATTGCTGAGTTGAAAGTTGAAAATGGAAAGTGGAAAGTTATGGTGCTGAATCAATCAGCATAGAACCATAATTTTCAACTTTCAACTTGCAATTTTTAATTATGATAATCCCGCGCGCCCCACAGGGATTGGTCCCCCTGTGTTTCCCATATATAAAAAGCTTTATTTGGCAGCTATGAAAGAGGTATGTAAATTATGGAGAACCTGAAGCTACTGTACACCGGCAAAACCAAGAACGTCTACGCCCTGCCCAACGGCAACTGCCTGCTGAAGTTCAAGGACGACTGTACCGGCAAGGATGGCGTGTTCGACCCCGGCGAGAACTCCGTGGGCCTGACCATCGAGGGCGTGGGCGACGTGAACCTGCGTATGTCCATCTACTTCTTCGAGAAGATCAACGCCGCTGGCATCCGTACCCATTACGTTTCCGCCAATTTGGACGACACTACCATGGAAGTCCTGCCCGCCAAGGTTTTCGGCAAGGGTCTGGAGGTCATCTGCCGCTACAAGGCCGTGGGTTCCTTCTACCGCCGCTACAACCAGTACTGCACCGAGGGCCAGGATCTGCCCGCCTACGTGGAGACGACTTTCAAGAATGACGCTCTGGGCGATCCTCTGGTCACCAAGGACGGTCTGGTGACCCTGGGCGTCATGACCGCTGAGCAGTACGACTCCCTGAAGGCCCAGACTCAGGCCATCACCAAGATCGTTGCCGACGATCTGAAGGAAAAGGGTCTTGACCTGTACGACATCAAGTTCGAGTTCGGCTATGACGCCGACGGTAAGGTTATGCTCATCGACGAGATCGCTTCCGGCAATATGCGGGTCTACAAGGACGGAAAGTACATCGATCCCATGACCCTGAACAAGCTTTTTTTCGCATAAATCAATAGATTTCGCGGCGTAGGAGAGGGAAAAATGGCCCTCCCCTGCGTTGCTGTTTTCCAAGTAATCCGCACTGTAGGGCGGGGGCAAGCTCCCGCCCTACAGTGACACAAATCGTTCGTTATTTATTTTATCAAGGAGGATTCCCAAATGGGTGGTTTCTTCGGGGCTGCGTCCCGTAAAAGCTGCAAGTACGACGTGTTCTTCGGCACAGACTATCATTCCCACCTGGGCACCAAGCGGGGCGGCCTGGCTTTCTACGACCCGGACAAGGGCTTCCAGCGTCAGATCCACAACATCGAAAATACCCCTTTCCGCACCAAGTTTGAAAGCGACCTGACAAAATTCGAGGGCTGCTTCGGCCTGGGCTGCATCTCTGACACCGACCCCCAGCCGCTGCTGGTCAGAAGCCACCTTGGCCTGTTCGCCATCTCCACCGTGGGCATCATCACCAACGCCGAGGAGCTGGTGGAGAAGACCTTCTCCGGCCCCGGCTATCAGTTCATGGCCATGTCCTCCGGCGCGGTGAACGCCACGGAGCTGACGGCGGCGCTCATTAACCGCTGCGACAATCTGGTGGACGGCATCCGCTACGCGCAGGCTGCCATCAAAGGCTCCTGCACCATCCTGATCCTGAAGGCCGACGGCCTGATCGCTGCCCGGGACCAGATGGGCCGTCTGCCCATCGTCATCGGCAAGAGCGAGAACGGCTACTGCGCCGCCATGGAATCCTTTGCCTGCCAGAAGCTGGGCTACCGGCCCTGCTACAACCTTGGCCCCGGCGAGATCGTGCAGGTGACCCCCGAGGGCTACACCCAGCTGTCTGCTCCCGGCGAGAAAATGAAGATCTGCGCCTTCCTGTGGAGCTACTACGGCTACCCCAACTCCAACTACGAGGGGGTCAACGTGGAGGTCATGCGCAACCGCAACGGTGAGATCATGGCCCGCAACGAGGAAACGAACGGCACCATGCCGGATGTTGACTACGTTGCCGGCATGCCGGACTCCGGTCTGCCCCACGGCATCGGCTATGCCAACTACTCCCACAAGCCCTTCGCCCGGCCCTTCGTCAAGTACACCCCCACCTGGTCCCGTTCTTTCATGCCCTCCAATCAGGAGGTACGCAATCAGGTGGCGGAAATGAAGCAGATCCCCGTGCCGGAGCTGATCGATGGGAAAAAGCTGCTGCTGGTGGACGACTCCATTGTGCGCGGCACTCAGCTGCGGGAGACCGTGGACTTCCTGTACAAGAACGGTGCGAAGGAAGTGCATATGCGCTCCGCCTGCCCGCCCATTATGTACGGGTGCAAGTACCTGAACTTCTCCAGCAGCCGCTCTGAGATGGAGCTGCTGACCCGCAAGACCATTCAGGATCTGGAGGGCGCGGTTGGACAGCACCACCTTTCCGAGTACGCCGATCCCACCACCGAGCGGGGTCAGGCCATGCTGGATTCCATCTGCAAGGAGATGGGCTTCGATTCTCTGGGCTACCAGTCTCTGGACGGCCTGCTGGAAGCCATCGGCCTGGATAAAGATAAGGTCTGCACCTACTGCTGGACGGGTAACGAATAAACCAACTCCCGCCCCAGACTGTCGAAAAGCCTGAATTTTCCTCACCGTAGGGGCCGATGCCCACATCGGCCCGCCGTAAACGTGCAGGATTATTTCAATCTTCGGCGAATTCGGAACATCTACGAAAGGGGCGATGTGGGCATCGCCCCCTACGGGATGCTTTTTTGACAAACTTTGGCGGGGGCAAGCCCCCCGCCCTACGATAGAAACATAAGCGAAAAGGAGCGCGTTACTATGGATCACAAAAATTCCTTCTCCGCCAGCTACGCCGCTGCCGGCGTGGACATCACCGCCGGCTACAAGGCTGTGGAGCTGATGAAAAAGCACGTTGCCCGCACCCGCAATGAGGGCTGTCTCGACGACGTGGGCGGCTTCGGCGGCTGCTTCGGCCTGCCTGTGGCGGGCATGGAGGAGCCGGTGCTGGTGTCCGGCACCGACGGCTGCGGCACCAAGGTGAAGCTGGCCATCCTCATGGACAAGCATGACACCATCGGCATCGACTGCGTTGCCATGTGCGTCAACGACATTATCTGCGTGGGCGCGAAGCCCCTGTTCTTCCTCGATTACATCGCCTGCGGAAAGAACGTGCCTGAGAAGATCGCCGAGATCGTGGGCGGCGTGGCCGAGGGCTGCGTCCAGTCCGGCGCGGCGCTGATCGGCGGCGAGACTGCCGAGCATCCCGGCATGATGCCCGTGGACGAGTACGATCTGGCGGGTTTTGCCGTGGGCATCGTGGACAAGAAGAAGATCATCGACAACACACGGATGAACGCGGGGGATGTGGTCATCGCCCTGCCCTCCACCGGCATCCATTCCAACGGCTTCTCCCTGTGCCGGAAGGTCTTCGATATCGATAACAACAACCCCGAGCTGTATGTGGCACGGGAGGAGCTGGGCGGCAAGACCATTGCCGAGGCCTTGCTGGTTCCCACCAAGATCTACGTGAAGCCCGTGCTGGCCCTGCTGGAGCAGGTGGACGTGAAGGGCATCAGCCACATCACCGGCGGCGGCTTCTACGAGAACATTCCCCGCTCCATCCCCGACGGCCTGTGCGCGAAAATCGACAAGTCCAAGGTCAAGGTGCTGCCCATCTTCGATGTGATTGCCAAGTGGGGCAACATTCCTGAGCGGGATATGTTCAACACTTACAACATGGGCGTTGGCATGAGCATTGTCGTTCCCGCGGCGCAGGAAGCCAAAGCCATTGAAATTCTGAAAGCAAACGGCGTGGAAGCCTACACCATGGGCGTCATTGTCGAGAACGAGGAAAAGGTGATTCTGGAGTGAAAACCAAAATCGCGGTTCTGGTCTCCGGCGGCGGCACCAATTTGCAGGCATTGATCGACGCGCAGGGGAAGACTTTAGTCAGCGGCGAGATCGCACTGGTCGTGTCGAATAATGCAAACGCCTACGCTTTGGAGCGGGCGAAAAAGGCTGGTATCCCCACCGCCGTGGTGCTCAAAAAAGAGCTTGGCTCTCAGGAAGCCTTCGAGGAAAAGCTGAAAGAAATTCTGACGGAATACGGCATCGAGGTCATCATTCTGGCGGGTTTTATGACGATCCTCACGGAAAAGTTCACTTCCTGCTATCCCAAGCGGATCCTGAATGTCCACCCCTCCCTGATCCCTTCCTTCTGCGGCGAGGGCTTCTACGGCCTGCGGGTGCATGAAGCGGCCCTGCAATATGGCGTGAAGGTCACGGGAGCCACCGTGCACTTCGTCAACGAAATTCCCGACGGCGGCGAGATCATTGCCCAGAAGGCCGTCTATATTGAGCCAGGCGACACCCCGGAAACTCTACAGCGCCGGGTCATGGAGCAGGCCGAGTGGATTTTGCTTCCCCAGGCGGCGGAAAAAGTTTGCGCAAATCTGCGCTGATGCCTTGCGTAGGGCGGGGTCATGACCCCGCCGACCCGCCAACGAAATTGAATCACGTTGCGGTAAAAGCGGAACGGCTGCGTCTCGCATACCAGTAACTTGGCAAAATGTACCACCTGATCGGCGGGGTCATGACCCCGCCCTACGAAATGGAGAATTCTTATGAACGTCTATGAAACCAAAACCATGGCGGAGCGGCTGTCCGGCAACACTTACCCTGGCCGGGGCATCGTGCTGGGCGTGACCCCTGACGGCAGAAAAGCTGTTGCCGCCTATTTCATTATGGGCCGCAGCGTCAATTCCCGGAACCGGGTGTTCATCCAGGAGCCGGACGGAATCCGCACCGAGGCTCACGATCCCAGCCTGATGAAGGATCCCCATCTGATCATCTACCATCCCGTCCGGGAAGCAGGCTGCGGCCTGATCGTCACCAACGGCGACCAGACCGACACCATCTGGGAGTATCTGGCGAAGGGCGAGAGCTGGGAGGCCGCTCTGCGCACCCGCCAGTTTGAGGACGACGGCCCCAACTGGACGCCCCGCATTTCCGGTATTCAGGCTT
The DNA here is from genome assembly GCA_030539285.1 of Eubacteriales bacterium. Classification (GTDB taxonomy): domain Bacteria; phylum Bacillota; class Clostridia; order Oscillospirales; family Oscillospiraceae; genus Faecousia. The sequence continues at coordinate 1,657 of JAUNSH010000045.1, read as the reverse complement.
TCGATGGCAGCTATAAACTGTCCATCCTGAAAGCCGCCGATCCGGAAGGGAAGGCCTGTGCCCGGTTCTTCTACGAGTACCCCGCTACCGCCGGTCTGGGCCATTTCCTGCACACCTACGTCTGCGACGGCAATCCCGTGATCCCCACCTTCCAGGGCGAGCCGGAGCGGGTGAGCATCCCCGCTGACATCGATGCCTTCACCGCCGAGCTGTGGGAGAACCTGAACGAAGATAACAAAATTTCCCTGTTCGTCCGCTATACCGATCTGGAAACCGGCAAGCACGAGCAGCGGATCATCAATAAGCACCAGTAATATTCCGTAGGGGGCGATGCCACATCGCCCCTTGCGGTGTACGTTTCGCAAGCGCTTCGCGAGGGATCGATGTAGGCATCGATCCCTACGGTGGGTGTTATTCCCACAGCGCACCGTTTTTTGGAGGATAAAAATGAACGAATTTGCACTGAAATACGGCTGCAACCCCAACCAGAAGCCCTCCCGCATCTACATGGCGGATGGCTCCGACCTGCCCATCACCATTCTCAACGGCCGCCCCGGCTACATCAATTTTCTGGACGCTCTGAACTCCTGGCAGCTGGTGAAGGAGCTGAAAGAGGCCACCGGCATGGTGGCGGTCACCTCCTTTAAGCACGTCTCTCCCACCTCCGCCGCCGTGGGCAAGCCCCTGAGCAATACCTTGAAAAAGGCCTGCTTTGTGGACGATGTGCCCGAGCTGGACGACAGCCCTCTGGCCTGCGCTTATGCCCGCGCCCGTGGCACCGACCGGATGTGCTCCTTTGGCGACTGGGTGGCCCTGTCTGATATCTGCGACGCCACCACCGCCAAGCTGATTGCCCGGGAGGTCTCCGACGGCGTCATCGCCCCCGGTTACACCGAGGAAGCGCTGGAAATTCTGAAAACCAAACGCAAGGGAAGCTACAACGTTGTTGCCATTGACTCCGCCTACGTTCCTGCCGAGCAGGAGACCAAGCAGGTCTTCGGCATCACCTTCCAGCAAGGCCGGAACAATTTTAAGATCAACGCAGAGCTGCTCCAGAACATCGTCACCAAGAACAAAAATCTGCCAGAATCTGCCAAGATTGACCTGATTGTGGCCCTGATCACCCTGAAATACACCCAGAGTAATTCCGTCTGCTTTGCCTACGACGGACAGGCCGTGGGCGTGGGCGCGGGCCAGCAGTCCCGCATTCACTGCACCCGTCTGGCCGGCTCCAAGGCCGATACCTTCTTCCTGCGCCAGCACCCCAAGACCCTGGCTCTGCCCTTCCGCCCTGATCTGGGCCGCCCCAACCGGGACAACGTCATTGACGGCTACATCAACGGCAATGAGGAGGATGTCTGCGCCGACGGCATCTGGCAGAACTACTTCACCGAGCAGCCCCAGCGTCTGACCGAGGAGGACAAAAAAGCGTTCCTTGCCAGCTTTGACGGCGTGGCTCTCGGCTCCGATGCCTTCTTCCCCTTCCCCGACAACATCAAGCGCGCCAAGGCCTCCGGCGTTAAGTATATCGCCCAGCCCGGCGGCTCCATCCGGGACGACCTGGTCATCGAGGAGTGCGATAAGAACGACATGGTCATGGCCTTTACCGGCATGAGACTGTTCCACCACTAATTCTAAGATACTAAGATACAAGATA
>JAUNSH010000044.1 GCA_030539285.1 Eubacteriales bacterium | reverse complement strand
TGAAGTTTTCTATATGAAGATCATAATGAGACGGGTATTCATGATTTTCTATTTCAAAAATCATGAATACGACAACGCCAAAGGCGGTGTCTACCTGATAAAACCAAATGGTTTTATCAGGTAATAGTATCAAATCTATCCCGAAGGGATACAATCATTTTCAACTTTCAATTTTCAACTGTTAACTTCGCATATATTTTGCACCGCTCCATACCCTAACCCGTGAGGTGAGGGTATGAAGCGGTTTTTTGTGCTTTTTTTGCTGATCCCGGCGCTGGTGCTGCCGGTGCGGGGGGAGACCATCCGGTGGGTGGATTTTGACGTGTCCTATGAGTCCATGAAGTACGCCTTGGAGCAGGATATTCTGACGGCCCAGCAGGAAAAGCACATTTCCTGGATCGATACGCTGGCATTGGCGGCCTGCCGCACCGGGGGAAAGTGCGGACTGAACGCGGTAAAGCAGGCGGTGTCTGATCTGAAAAAGGACAAGTCCCCGGAAGAACTGCTGGGTGACCTGTATAAATACTATACCTATTATCACAATGCCTATTCCGCTGCCTTAGGGGGTCTCGTGGGCAGCTACGCCATCGAGAAGGACGGCCAGTGGGTGCCCGCTTATGGCCTGAAAGCCTTTTCTCCCATTGCCGCGGGCTACGGCTACAGCCATTGCGACGATTTCGGCGTGGCCCGCTCCTTTGGCTTTCGCAGGAAGCACCTGGGCAACGACCTGATGGGCGGCCTGGGCACCCCCATCGTGGCGGTGGAGGGCGGCATCGTGGAGGCCATGGGCTGGAACCGTTACGGCGGCTGGCGCATCGGCATCCGCTCCTTCGACAGCAAACGCTACTATTATTATGCCCACCTGCAAAAGGACTGCCCCTTCGCTCCGGGCCTAAAGGAGGGGGACATGGTGCAGGCCGGGGATCTGGTCGGCTTTATGGGGCGAACGGGCTACTCTGACCGGGAAAATGTCAACAATATCGAGACGGTACACCTGCATTTTGGTCTTGAGCTGGTGTTCGATGAGAGCCAGAAGGAGTGCAATTCGGAGATCTGGATCGACGTCTACGACATTGTGCGCCTGCTGTCCCAGCACCGCAGCAGCATCGTGAAAACGGAAGACGGCTGGAAACGGCTATATCCCTATCAGGATCTGGACATCATGGACTATCCGGCAGTTTGACATTTTTGAGTGTTACCAGCTTGGCAAACCATAAAAAATCCTCCTTCCTGCAAACCTGCATCAGAATGAGCAGACAGAACAGCAGAATCAGAAAGATAACGCACTGGGCGGAAACGGTACTCAGCTGTCCTGCGCCCCATAAAGCCGTCAGCGCAGCGGACAGGGCCAGCATGGGGATGTGGGCAGGCAGACGCTCCCCGGTGATTTTCAGCAGCCGCCGAAGGCTCAGGATGAAATTCACCAGATGTGTCACGAGAAAGCTGACAAAATACCCTTCCATCCCGTATTTGGGAAGCAAAAGGTAGAGAAAGGTTACGTCCATGGCGGAGGTCAGAATGTTGTAGCGGACACATGCCTTTTGCTGCCCCAGCCCTTTGGTCATGGCGTCGGTAATGGAATCGCAGTACAGCATGGGGATCAGCGGCGCGTACAGCCTCAGATACCGCCCGGCTTCTGCACTGCCATAAAACCGCAGGCAAAGGGTATCCGCCAGCAGATACATGAGACCGGAGAAGGTAAGCCCATACAGCAGCGTGATTTTCAGCCCCCGCCGCATCAGGTAGGAGATCCGCGTTTTACTGCCGGCGGCGGCACACCGGGCCAGCTCCGGGATCAGCAGCTCCGCCAGCCCGAACAGAATGCAGGCGGGGAACATGAGAATGGGGAACACCATGCCGCTGACGGTACCGAAGCTGGCCAGTGGGTCGGAAATGGCGGGATTTCTCGCAAGACGCTTGGGGACCATCAAATTCTCTGCGGTGTTGATGCCGGATTTCAGTACGTCCGCCAGCGCCAGCGGAACGGCGGCTTGCAGGAGCCGCCCGACGATCGGAAAGGGCTTGCTGGTTTGTGGATGCTCCCGGTTTCTCAGTATCACCAGCGTGCACAGAGTCAGACAGCCACTGAGACTGCTTCCCAGAATGACGCACTGACAGGCCCGTCCGGTATCCTGCCCGGCCCAGAGCTTCAGGGCCAGCAGGGTCAGTACCATGGAACACAGCTGCTCGCAGACCTCCACCGCCGCCAGGGTGCCAATGCGGTTTTCGGCGGTAAAGTACCCGGTCATGACGGCGCACAGGCAGGAGGCGGGCAGAAACGCCGCCAGCAGCCGCAGGGCCGGGACGGTGTCCGGGTTCCCGATCCAGTGCTCTGCCAGCCTGGGAGCCATGGTGTAAAGAAACAGTGCCGCTCCGCCGCTGCAAAGAATGCTGTACAGGAAGCAGGCCGACAAGATCCGCGTCACGTTGTCCGCCCGTTTTTTTCCCAATTCCTCGGCGGTCAGATACATGGTGGCGGTCCGCACACCGGCGATGCCTGCCACCATGGCGAATGAGCCGACAGACAAAACCAATTGGAGCAGGCCGATGCCCGAGGGGCCGATACGCCCGGAGAGATAGACCTGAAAGGATGTGCCCACCAGCCGCAGCAGCAGATTCACGCCGGTGAGCAGCAGGGCGGAGTAGAAGATCGGAAGCTTTCTGCGCAAAGATGATCCCTCCCTTGTCCACAGCCTATGCGGACAAAGGAGGGATTATGATGGTCAAGCTTCCGGGTTATACTCCCGGCAGTACAGGCTCAGGGGGCAGCTGCCGCAGTCCGGGTTCCGGGCGGTGCAGCAGTCCCGTCCGAACAGCACAATGCGGTGGCAGAAGTCGCTGCTTTCCTCTGGGGGCAGGATGGAGCGCAGCTGCACTTCCACCTTTTCCGGCTCCTTTCCCCGGGAAAGCCCCAGCCGCCCGCAGATGCGGATGCAGTGGGTGTCGCAGACCACGCTGCCGGGGGTTTGATACAGGTCGCCCAGCAGCAGATTGGCGGTTTTCCGCCCCACGCCGGGGATTTTCAGCAGCTCCTCCATGGTGCCGGGCACCTTTCCGCCGTAGTCGTTCAGAAGCATCTGACAGCCCAGTACAATATCCCGGGCCTTGTGCTTGTAAAATCCGCAGGAGTGCACCAGCTCCTCTACACGGGAAATGTCCGCCCCCGCCATGGCTTCCAGCGTAGGGTAGGCGGCGAACAGGGCAGGGGTCACCAGATTCACCCGGGCATCGGTGCACTGGGCGGACAGCCGCACGGCGATCATCAGCTCGTAGTCCTTCTTGTAATGCAGAGCGCATAACGCATCGGGGTAGCGCTGCTTCAGGATCTCAATAATGGCGTTTACTTTCTCTTCCATAGCCGTCTTTCCTTTTCGTTTTTTCTCTTTATACCACGAATTTGCGGGAAAAACAATAGCTGATTTATCCCTCTTCTTCCACCCGCTGGGCGGTGAGGGCGGAAACTTCATAGGCGGTGCGCTCTTCGCTTCCGGTCTCCGTGACCTTGGTGTAGGTCCTGCTTTGCAGACGTCCAGTGATGCGTAAGATATCCCGGGTGTGGAACTGGGAGCATTCCAATGCGGTGCGGCCCCATAGAATGCAGGGCAGGTAATCTGCCCGACGGAAGGCCCGGGGCACTGCCAGCATGACATCGCAGATCTCCCGGCCCAGCGGGGTCTTTCGGTAAGTAGGTTCCCGGCACAGCGGCCCTTCCAGCACCACGTCGTTCAGCGGCTCGCCGTCCTCACAGACGATGAGACTGGCGAATACGAAGATCAGAAGACGCCGCCTGCCGTCCTCCCGGACATTGTGGGAGCGCACCTGCCCGGTGATGGTGAGCATCTCCCCGTCGGACAGCTCCATGGCGTTCAGAACATCCTCCCGGGCAATCACCGGGAGCACGTCCACCGCCCCGGACAGCCGGGGCACCTCCAGAGAAAAGCGAAAAAACCGCCGCCCGTGGTTTTCGTGGGAGAACTGGGGCATGGAGGACAGGGAACCCCGGAGCGTAATGTGATTTGCAGTCAGTTCCATAGTACCACCTCAATGTACAGATGTATGGAACATCCTATGCGCTGCCCGGGGAAAGAGAACAAATTCCCGGCACGGAAAAACCGTACCGGGAACGTAGTCACTGGATATGGGTGTGGTTGTTGATGTGGTCCTGACAGTAGCAGTAGTAGCCCTTACAGCGGGAGCAGTAGCGGAATTCCAGCTCAGGGTTACTCACATCGGTCCGCCCGCAGACGGTGCACTTGTGGGTGTAGGGGGCTTTTACAGAAGCGTTGCTGGCCTCATAGGAGCCGGCGTCAAAACGGATGACTTTGGCCTTTTTCGGCGGCTTTTTGCGCAGCAGCCTTGCGGCATTGGCCCGCCAGGACATGGGGATCACATTCAGCACATCCTTGCCGAAGAACAGGAAGTAGTTGGCAAGGGAGATGACGGAGAACAGATTGTAGGGGAAGGGGTAGGTAAAAAGACCCACCAGCACCAGCACCAGATCGACCAGCGCGAAGATCCAGGCCTTGATGGGGATGATGAAGAACAGCAGGAAGGTAGCATCGGGGAACAGAGTGGCGTAGGCCAGGAACAGGCTCATGTTCAGATACGATACGTCCGCTGCCCCGCCGAAGATCATGCAGTAAATATCCATCATGACCACGCCGGACAGATAGTACAGGTTAAAGCGCAGGGTGCCCCAGATATTCTCCATGGCCCGCCCCAGGGAATAATAGCAGAAAAGCACAACGGCGGTCAGAAGCAGATTCCCGGCGCTGTAGGTCAGAGGATAGGTGATGAGCCGCCAGATCTGCCCTTGCAGAATGGCAGTCCGGTTAAAGCACAGCAGGTAGTAGAGGTAGTTATTGCCTGCGAACGTACTCATAACGTACACCACGGCGTTGCCGAGAACGATGTAGAGCATCAGGTTGGGAATGCCTTTATTGCGGTTTTTGTAGCAGAAAAGCTCAAATTGTTTGCGAAGGTTTTTCATGCCGTGACCTCCAATTGTAGTCTGGGTCCATTTTATCAGCAATTGTTTCAAAAGTCTATATCGGATTTGTGAACAATCCTCAATGCAGGTAGAAGACCCGGTTATTTTTCGCCGCCCCGGGCTGGCCGGGGATGCCGGTTTGAAACAGGCCGTATAAATCTTCCCACTTCTGCTCCATCTCCCAAAGGGGGTAGGCGGCCGCCTGTCCGGCATTGACAAAGAATCCGTCTTTTTTCACGCTGTTCAAAATTACCCGCCCCCGGCCGTTAAAGGCCAGCACCCGGACATAGGGGATTTCCATATTCAACATTTCGTCGGTGATCCCCAGAAAGGCGCACAGGATCATGCGGTCAATGCGGCTGCGGGTGTAGCGCTTGGATTTGACGGCGGCGGCGATGTCCTCCACAGTGGCCTGTTTCCGGCTTTCGTGCATGAGCTTACGCCACAGGCCTTCCGAACCAAAGGGCAGGGCTTCAAATTCCGCATCCGTCATGGTGCGAAGCCTTCCCAAAACCGCACGCTCACCGGCCCTCAGCGTGTGGATGGGCGCGCCCGCGAAAACCTGCCCTGCCGCTTCCGGGAGATATTCGGAAATATCCGACCCGTCCTGCAACAGCAGGCGCAGGGAGGTGGCTGAGGGATTTTCCGGATCGGCTTTCTCCGCGTGATAGCTGCCCGCCCGGAAAATGGGCAGGGGCTTCATGGGGGAGTGCTGGCGAAGGATGGCCTTGCAGTATTCCACTGCCAGAATGTTGTTGGGCGATCCCAGAATTTCCCCGGAAAGCCCCATTTCTTCCAGCGCCGCCTGACGGGCGGCAGGGAAGGAGCGGCCCTTGTCCAGCTCCCGGCGCAGCAGGGGCGGAAAATCCCCACTGAGAAGGGCTTGCGCGGTATTTTGTAAAAGAGAAAGGTCGGCAGTCTCCGCTCCGAAGCACAGCCCACCGCACAGCCGGGACAGTACCGCAACGCCGCCGGAAGCGAAGCCTTCCGCCGAAGAAAGGGCTGCTGTTACGGGCAGTTCCACCACCAGATCCGCACCGCACCGAAGGGCGGCCTCCGCCCGGAGGGTTTTGTCAAAGACGGCGGGGTGTCCTCTTTGAACATAATTGCCGCTCATAGCGCAGATAATACCGGTTTCGGCCCCGAATTTCTCCCGAATCGTGTTCATTTGCTTCCAATGTCCCCGGTGAAATGGATTGTATTCGCAGACGATCCCCACGTTCATGGATTTTTTTCCTCCTTCGCGAAATTTTTCCGTTTCAGGGGTTGAGAAATTCGGAAAAATGCAATATAATAAGTTCAGCTATGGTTATCATATCATAAAGTCCCCAACAAGGAAATAAAAATTTTAGGAGGCAGATTCCCATGAACATTCTGATCATCAATGCCGGCTCCTCCAGCCTGAAGTATCAGCTGATGGATCCCGATACCGGCGTGGTGTCCGCCAAGGGCCTGTGCGAGCGTATCTATATTGACGGCCGCCTGACCCACAACGCGGGCGGCAAGAAGGTCGTCAAGGACATCCCCATGCCCACCCACTCCGAGGCCATCCAGGCGGTGCTGGCCATTCTGGTCGACCCCGTTGACGGCGTCATCAAGTCCACCGACGAGATCGATGCTGTTGGCCACCGCGTCCTGCACGGCGGCATGGAGTTCTTCGACTCCTGCATCATCAACGACGACGTCATTGCTGCCATCGAGAAGTGCATTCCCCTGGGCCCTCTGCACAACCCTGCCAACCTGATGGGCATCCGCGCCTGCCAGGCTGTTATGCCCAGCACTCCCCAGGTCGCCGTGTTCGACACCGCGTTCCATATGACCATGCCCCCTGTGGCTTACCGCTATGCCATCCCCACCGAGTACTACAAGAATGACTCCATCCGCCGCTACGGCTTCCACGGCACCTCCCACAAGTACGTCACCAAGCGTGCTATTGAGCTGATGGGCCGCAAGGACATCAAGCTGGTCAACTGCCATCTGGGCAACGGCTCCTCCATGTCCGCTGTCAAGGACGGCAAGTGCCAGGATACCTCCATGGGCCTGACCCCTCTGGCCGGTGTTCCCATGGGCACCCGCTCCGGCGATCTGGACGCCGCTGTGGTGCAGTTCATCATGAACAAGTACGGCATGAGCGCTGACGAGTGCCTGAACATGCTGAACAAGAAGTCCGGCGTGCTGGCTCTGTCCGGCGTGTCCTCCGACTTCCGTGACATCGAGGGCGAGGCCGAGAAGGGTAACGAGGACTGCCAGCTGGCTCTGGATAAGTTCGCCTACGAGGTCCGCAAGTATATCGGTTCCTACTCCGCCGCTCTGGGCGGTCTGGACTGCCTGGTGTTCACCGCTGGTGTGGGCGAGAACTCCGGCTCCATGCGTGCTCGGATCTGCGAAGGCCTGGAGTACCTGGGCGTGAAGATCGACCCCGAGAAGAACGCCATTCGCGGCAAGGAGGCAATCATCTCCACCGACGATTCCAAGGTCACCGTCTGGGTCATCCCCACCAACGAAGAGCTGATGATCGCTCAGGATACCGCCGAGCTGGTCAAGGCTGCCAAGTAATTTCACTTCAAACGGGAGCCGCCGCGCAATGCGGCGGCTTCTTATGTCATGAAGGAGTTTTGTATGATTTCTGTAACGGAACGATTTCTGCGCTACGTGTCCTTTGACACCCAGTCCGATGAGAATTCCACCACCTGCCCCTCTACTGCCAAGCAGAAGCTGTTAGGCGCGGCGCTGGTGGAGGAAATGCTGTCCATGGGCATTGCGGATGCCCGGATGGACGAATTTGGCTATGTCTACGGCACCATTCCCGGCGACCCGGACCTCCCCACCATCGGCCTGATCGCCCACATGGATACCTCCCCGGATGCGTCCGGTGCCAATGTCCAGGCGAAGATCGTGGAATATACCGGCGAGGACATCTGCCTGAATGCGGAAAAAGGCATTTTCCTGCGGCAAAGTGACTATCCCGCCCTGAAAAACCATATTGGCAAGCACCTGATCGTCACCGACGGCACCACCCTGCTGGGTGCGGACGATAAGGCCGGTGTGGCGGAGATCATGACCGCCGCCGCGCAGATTCTGAATCAAGGCAGCAGACACGCTACCCTGAAAATCGGCTTCACCCCCGATGAAGAGATCGGCAGCGGTGCGGACCACTTTGACGTGAAGGGCTTCAGCGCGGATTACGCCTATACCGCCGACGGCGGCCCTGTGGGCGAGATCGAGTACGAGAATTTTAACGCGGCTGGGGCCGCAGTGGTGTTCCATGGCCGGAACATCCATCCCGGTTCCGCCAAGAACGCCATGGTGAACTCCCAGTATATCGCCATGGAGTTCCAGAGCCTGCTGCCCATCCACCAGCGCCCGGAGGCCACGGAAGGCTACGAAGGCTTCTTCCACCTCACGGATATGAAGGGAGAGGTGGAATTATCCGAACTGCGTTATATCATCCGGGATCACGACATGGATAGATTCGAGGAAAAGAAAAAGGTCATGGCTGCCGCCGCGGACTTCCTCAACGCCAAGTACGGCGCGGGCACTGTGGAGTTGACCATTCGGGACAGCTATTTCAATATGAAAAAGTGCATTGAGCCGGTGATGTACGTGGTGGAGCGGGCAAAGAAGGCCATGACCAACGTGGGCATGAACCCCAGAGAGGTGCCCATCCGTGGCGGCACAGACGGCGCGCGGCTGAGCTATGAGGGCCTGCCCTGTCCCAACCTGTGCACCGGCGGCGAAAACTATCATGGCCGCTTCGAGTATATCCCCGTGGAGGATATGGAGCTGTGCGTAAAGATGCTGGTGGAAATTCTCACCGCGTTCTGACGAGACGGGTATCCACGAATTTTCTTGAAAATCTGGGGCAGTTGGTGCCAGAGCAAGGGAAAGACCGTCAAAGAACTTCGGGAATTTCCCGCTTTCGCTGGCTGAAGGCTGATAAAAGGAGGAGCGGTTTCGCTCCTCCTTTTGGCTTATTTCGCGGACAGATCCACGCTTCTTCTCAGCATGGACAGGGGCGGCACGGGCTTGGGAAGCTGCAAGGTAAACCGCATCTGGGGCGTTCTGGCTTCCTCCATCGGCACCCCGTCCATATCGGCCATGCCTTCGGCAACAATGGGGAAGGGCCGCAGATCGGGGCCGACGACCTCCAGTGGGTCGCCTGCGCGGAATTTGTTGTTCAGGCTGCAAACCGCGATGCCGTTTTCATCGCAGGATTCCACCTTCGCCACGATCTGCCACTCCCGGATATACCGGGAGTTTTCCGTATACTGTCCCGGCTGACCGTAGTAAAAGCCGGTGGAGTATATGCGGTGGGAAACGTGCTCCACCTCGTCCCGCCACACCGAATCGATTTCTCTCCCGGCGGCAGCATCATCGATACAGTGGCGGTAGGCCCCGGTGACGATGGCGGCGTAGTAGGCGGATTTGGCCCGGCCCTCGATCTTGATGCAGTCCACTCCGGCTTCCATCAGATCCTTCAGGTGGTCGATCATGCACATATCCCGGGAATTGAGGATGTAGGTGCCCTTTTCGTCCTCGTAGACGGGAAAATATTCCCCGGGCCGCTTTTCCTCCATCAGGGCGTACTGGTACCGGCAGGGCTGGGCGCAGGCGCCCCGGTTGGAGTCCCTGCCAGTCATGTAGTTGCTGAGCAGGCACCGCCCGGAGTAGCTGACGCACATGGCGCCGTGGCCGAAGGTCTCGATTTCCAGCTTGGGGTCCACCTTCTGCCGGATGGTGCGGATCTCGTCCAGCGAGCACTCCCGGGCCAGAACCACCCGCTGAGCGCCTAAGTCAAACCAGCTCTGGGCGCATTCGTAGTTGGCGATGGACTGCTGGGTGGAGATGTGCCGCTGACAGTGGGGCGCGTATTTCCCCGCCAGCATGAACGCGCCCAGGTCAGCAACGATCAGCGCGTCCACCCCGGCGTCGTCCAGCTGCGAAAGATATTCGGGCAGCCGGGCGACTTCCTCGTTTCGGGGCATGGTGTTGACCGTCACATGGCACTTGACCCCATGCTCGTGGGCAAATTTAACAGCCTCCGGCAGCTCCTCCGGGGAAAAATTCCCCGCGAAGGAGCGCATACCGAAGCTGGTGCCCGCCAGATACACTGCGTCCGCACCGTAGAGGACGGACATTTTCAGCCGTTCCATATCCCCGGCGGGACTAAGAAGTTCCAGTTTTCTCATTATCCCTCCGAATAGGCTGCCACGTTGGCGGAATGCTCCTCGTAGGTGGTGGAGAAGGTGTGCATACCGGTGTCGGGGTTCAGCACGTAGTAGTAATAGTTGTGGCTTTCGGGATTCAGCGCGGCCTGCAGGCTGGACAGACCGGGGTTGGAGATGGGTGTGGGCGTCAGACCGGTGTGGGTGTAGGTGTTGTAGGGGGAGTCCACCTGCAAATCTTCACGGGTAAGGTCGGTCTTGCCGTCCAGAGCATAGACGATGGAGGCGTCGATGTTCAGGTAGGCAGGGCTGTCCCAGCGGAACAGACGGTTGTAGATGACACCGGCGATGGCGGGAGCTTCCGCAGGCGCGGCGGCTTCCTTTTCAATCAGGGATGCCACAATGGTGACCTCCCGGACGCCGTAGCCCCCGCCGGTGACGTTGGCGTTCAGAATTTCGATCTGGGCGCGCATATCCTCGTCGAACCGACGGTCAAAGTTGTCCAGCAGCTTTTCCAGCACCTCTCTGGGGGTGGAGTTCTTGTAGAAGTCGTAGGTATCCGGGAACAGGAAGCCCTCCAGGCAGTATTCCTGCCCGCGCTCCACACCATCCAGGAACCAGTAGTCCTTCAGCTCCCCGCTGGCGGCATAGGCGGCCAGATCCTGGGCGGTGCAGATCCGCTTTTCTTCCAGCATAGCGAAGATCTGACGGCAGGTGTAGCCCTCGGGGATCAGTACGTCTTCTACGACGGTACGGCTGGAACTGGCGGACATCATATTCACCAGCGCGTGGTAATCATAGCGGGTGTTCAGGTCGTAGATACCGGGGTCGATATCCTCCTCGGCGTCGGAAATGTCCGCGTAGAGCTTGAACAGGCTGCGGTAGCGGATCAGGCCGTTATCATAGAGCTTTTCAATGATGGCGTCCATGGTGTCGGACTCATAGATGGTGACGGTAACGGGCTTGTCCTCCCGGCCGAAGGCAAGCACGTCCGCCGCGCAGACCCACAGCATCCGTCCGGCGGTGACGCCGATGGCCAGGATCAGAGCCAGCCAGACAACGGTCACCAGCATATTGGGAATGCCGAACAGTCCCTCGCCCTTTTTCCGCTTGGGGCGGCCTTTTCGGGGGGGACGTTCCGTTACGGGGGACTGCTGCTCCTGGGGGGGAGCATCCATCATTTCTTCAAACTCTTTATTGTTGTTTTCCTGAAAGGCCTTGTCTGGGGCAGGTGATTCGGGTTCCTCCGCGAACAAAACCTCTTCCAGCTCCGGGTCATCCAGAATGGACAGGTCAATGCCGGAATCCAATTCCTTCGATGCGTCGGTTTCAGCAGGAGCATCGACGGCAGGGGATACCGGGACTTCCTCCGCAGGGACATCGGGAAATACGGGCGGTTCCTCATGGGGAAGCTCCTGCGCGTCCTCTTCCGGGACAGATTCCTCGGGGGGCAGTTCCGCTTCATCGGTACCTTGCGGCTCCTCCGGGACGGCTTCCCCGCTGGTGAAGGTCAGCGCCTCGATCACGGGAACCTCGCGGGCCTCCGGCTCGGAAACAGGGGAATCCGGGATGACCGGCAGAGCCTCCTGTTCCGGGATGTTTTTCTCTTCCATGGATTCCCTCCTTTAGCGGATCACGATCTGCTGCGCCACCGCATCGGCAGCGTCCTTTCCCTTCAGGGCAGTGATGAGCTGAAGAGCGAAGGGAATGGCGCAGCCGGCGGAGGTGCCGGTGATCACATTGCCGTCGGTGACCGCAGCGGCATCCGGGACCATAATGGCATCGCCCATCTGCTCCTCACAGCCGGGGTAGCAGGTGGCGTTCTTTCCGTCGGTGATGCCGAGCATGGCAAGAATGGTGGGGCCGGCGCAGATGGCGGCTACCAGCTTGTGGTTTTCGTAGGCGAACTTCACCGCGTCCAGAGCGGGCTGGCTGGCCTTGATGGAGGCCACACCCCCCAGACCGCCGGGCAGAATGATGCCCTCCAGATTGGTCAGATCCATCTCGCCCAGCTCGATGTCCGCCACAATGCCGATGTCCCGGCTGCCGTAAACGGTCTTTCCGTTGATGCCCACGGTGCACACGTCGATTCCCGCCCGGCGCATCATGACCAGCGGAACCATAGCTTCGGTAACTTCAAATCCGGTGCCCAACATCATATATACCATAACTTAATCCTCCAAACAGGCCGCCACATGGCGGTAAATTTCTTCGTGAATGTCAACAATTGAGCGCATGGCCCCGTCCTTAACGCACTGGATCACCGTCCAGCCGTAGTATTCAGCGGCAGCCTTTCCCGTGCGGCGGCAGGTGGCGAGGTATTCCAAGTCCTGCTCGTGAATGTCCGCATGGGTGTGGGTGGCGGCCTCCCGGGAGCGCATCATTTTTTCGGTAAAATCCGTGGGAACGTCCAGATAAATCACCAGATCCGGCTTGGGAAGCCCCAGCTTGTTGTATTCAAAATCATACAGCCATTCGAGGAACTGCCCCTGCCTTTCGGGCGGTTCCTTGGAAGTCTGATGTACGGCGTTGGAGGTGGTGTAGCGGTCGGAGACTACCAGCCCGCCATTTTCATACCACTGTCCCCAGACCTTTTTGTAGGACGCGTAGCGGTCAACGGAATAAAACGCGGAAGCGGCATAGGCGTTCACATCCGCGGGCTTGTCCCCGAATTCGCCCCCCAGGTACATCCGGATCAACGCGGAGCTGGGTTCGGAATACTGGGGGAATACCAGCTTTTGAAACTGCCGCCCATCCCGGGTCAGCCTTTCGGTCAATAGATTAAACTGTGTGGATTTTCCGGAACCGTCTGTTCCTTCCAGTACAATTAGTTTGCCCATAATTTGTCTCCTTATGGTTTGGACAGATTATCATACCCTACAATATACCATAGTTAGTCCGATTTGTCCACCACCGGGCTTCCCGGCAAATCTTAATTTTCCGCAAACAATGGCGAAAAACAAGAAACAGTTGCAAAGAATTGGGAAAGATGATATAATTGCCGCAACTGTGTATAAAAAGAGGACGAAAATTATGGAAGTAACATTTGAAAGTCTGGGTCTCAGCGAGGCCATGCTGAAAGCTTTGGAAGCCAAGGGCTACGGCTATCCCACCACCATTCAGGCGGAAGCGATCCCACACTTTATGCAGTGGAAAGACGTGATCGCCAAGGCCCCCACCGGCACCGGCAAGACCTTTGCCTTCGGCATTCCCATGATCGAGCACATCGACCCTGCCAATGAAGCAGTGCAGGGCCTGATTTTGGCCCCCACCCGGGAACTGGCAATCCAGATTGGTGATGAGCTGCGGGGATTGCTGACCTATTTTCAGGGTATCCGGGTGGCGGTGCTCTACGGCGGCGCGGGCATCGGCGGGCAGGTCAAGCAGCTGGAGCGCAAGCCCCAGATCGTGGTGGCGACTCCCGGACGGCTCATGGACCACTACAACCGCAAGACCATTCGGCTGGACAAGATCCAGACCGTGGTGCTGGACGAAGCCGACCGGATGCTGGACATGGGCTTTTTCAAGGATGTGACCCGGATCATCGACAAGGTGAAGAACCGGAAGAATCTGGGCCTGTTCTCCGCCACCATCTCTCAGGAGGTCATGACCGTGTCCTGGATGTACCAGCGGGACGAGGTGGAGATCACCGTGGAGCCGAAGCAGGAGGACCGCCCGGACATTGACCAGTTCAGCTTAAGCTGTACGCCCCTTGCCAAGGCGGAGACCACTCTGCGGCTTATCCAGACACAGGGATACGAGCGGGTCATGATCTTCTGCAACACCAAGCATATGTGCCAGCGGCTCAGCGACGAATTGCAGCGGGCGGGGCTGGACTGCGACTGCATCCACGGCGACATCCGCCAGAGCCAGCGGGAGAAGACCATGCAGCGCTACCGGGAGGGAAAGCTCCCCATTCTGATCGCCACAGACGTTGCCTCCCGGGGCATCGACGTGGAGGATGTGGACTGCGTTATCAACTACGATATTCCCGAGGAAAACGAATACTACGTCCACCGCATCGGCCGTACCGGCCGTGCCCGCCGCAAGGGTGTGGCTTGGAGCCTGGTCAGCAACTTCCCGGAGCAGGCCCGGCTGGACGATATCTGCAAATACTGTCAGTTTACCGTGAAGCCCATGGTTCTGGGCGAGGATGGAATGCTGACAGAGGAAGAAGTGAAGCCGTCAGTCAAGCCCCGGAGGCGTCTGCGGTGAACCAGCGGGAACGGGGCTTCCTCCTGCTGACCAGCCATCTGGGCGACCCGGAGCGGAGGGTGCTGACGGTGGCCCAGCTGCGGACGCTGGCTATGCGGATGCGGGATATGGAGATTCCGATGGAAGACCGGGAACTGACAGAATCCGACCTACTCCGTCTGGGCTGTGACAGGGAGATGTCTGCGCGGATCTTGTCCCTTCTGGAACAGGAGGATCTGCTGGATGGATACCTTGCCAGAGCAGCGGCGCAGAATTGTGTGCCCGTCACCCGTGTCAGCGACCATTATCCCCAAATTCTGCGCCAGCGGCTGGGACTGGACAGCCCCGGCTGCCTGTGGGCGCGGGGAGACGTGGCAATTCTCAATACCCCCGCCATTTCTCTGGTGGGCTGCCGGGAACTGAATGAGCCGAACCGGGAGTTCGCGGAGGCTGTGGGCTATCAGGCGGCGGTGCAGGGGCTGACACTGGTATCCGGCAATGCCCGGGGCGCTGACCGGGCGGCACAGGAAGCCTGTTTAAAAGCCGGGGGACGGGTCATAAGCATCGTGGCGGACAGCCTGAACCGCTTCCCGCCCAGAAATCTGCTGTATCTCAGCGAGGACGGCTTTGACGAGGAATTCTCCGCCCAACGGGCCTTGAGCCGCAACCGCTGCATCCACGCCCTGGGACGGATGGTGTTCGTGGCCCAGTCCGATTTGCAGAAGGGCGGCACCTGGAGCGGCACGGTAAAAAATCTGCGCTTCGGCTGGAGCCCCGTAGCCTGCTTCCGGGATGGCAGCGAAGCCGCTGCCCAACTGGAACAGATGGGTGCGTACCAGATTGGCCTTCTGGACTTGCGGGACTTTGCCTGTCTTCAGACCCCGGACAATTTTCTATGGTGATCTCCGTGCATCGCTTTCTTAAGACGCGCCCGTGGACTGTCAAAAAAGGAAATCCGTAGGGGGCGATGCCCACATCGCCCCGTCGTAGATGTTTCGAATTCGCTGAAAAGCGGCGATTATTGCTGGATTGTACCGCGGGCCGATGTGGGCATCGGCCCCTACGGTGAGGATAATATAGATTTTTGACAGGTAGGTGCGCCGCTGTTTTTAGCGGCGCACGAAGATTTTACAGAAGAAGCCTTGCTGGTTTTACAATTCTCTGGCATACTAGAAATGATAACGATGAGAAAGGAAAATAGTATGACCTATGAGGAAGTCCGCCGGGATCCGGCGGTTCAGGTATATATTGCCCAGGCCGATGCCTCCATGCAGGCCCTGGGTTTTACGGAGCACAGCTTTGCCCACGTCACCCGGGTGGCGAAGACCGCCGGGGACATTCTGGAAACCCTGGGCTACCCGGCGCGAACTGTGGAGCTTGCGAGAATTGCCGGGTACCTCCACGACATCGGCAACGTGGTCAACCGGGTGGACCACAGCCAGAGCGGCGCGGTGATGGCCTTTCGGATTTTGGACCGGATGAATTTTCCCCCGGAGGAGATCGCCTCCATCGTCACTGCCATCGGCAATCATGATGAGGGCACCGGGGTGCCGGTGAACGCGGTGTCGGCGGCGCTTTTTCTGGCGGATAAGTCCGACGTGCGCCGCTCCCGGGTGCGCAAAACCGCGGATATTGCCCAGGACATCCACGACCGGGTGAATTACTCCGTCACCCATTCGGAATTAAACATCGATCTGGAGCAGAAAACCGTCACGCTGGAATTGACGGTGGATACGAAGGTCAGCTCCGTCATGGAGTATTTTGAGATATTCATGAAGCGGATGTCCCTGTGCCGCAACGCGGCAGAGCGTCTGGGCCTGCGCTTCCAGTTGACCATCAACGGTCAACCTCTTATCTGATACTAATACCTGATAAAACCATTTGATTTTATCAGGTAGACACCGCCTTTGGCGTTGTCGTATTCATGATTTTCGAAATAGAAAATCATGAATACCCGTCTCATTATGATCTTCATATAGAAAACTTCAATTTGTTCCAAATTAAAGTTTTCTATTGAATATCAGTATGAATATAATGCCCCCTTGCCGCATAGGGTTACGGCAAGGGGGCGTTTGCGTTGGTTGGGGATTATGAGGTTTTCTTTGGAAATCAGCAGGCGGGAAGGGTGCAGGTCACGCGGCAGGGGCTGTACTACCGCTTTCTATGCCGGTGCCGGCTCACCGGGGACGTGGTCTGCCGCCTGTACATCACCTGCGGCGGGCAGCAGGAGAATTTGGGAGTCATGGTCCCGGAGGGGGAGGGCTTTGGGCTGGACACCCGGCTGCCTGTCAAGCGGTTCCGGGAGGGGGAGCCGTCCTTTTCCCTGATCCCAAAGCATGAGATGGCATCCGCGCAATTTGTGCCCATTACCCCGGAGGAGCCCTTTTCCTATATTGAACGGCTGAAAACCAGCTTTTTGGTGAAAAAATATGGAAAAATGGGAATCCTATTGGAAGATCACAGCGTGATTTCCAGGCCCACGGGGCAGTGATCGGAGCCGGTGACTTCCGAATAGATCGGTGTGGCGGTAATGCTCTGGGCAATGCGGTCAGACACGAGAAAATAGTCGATACGCCAGCCCGCGTTGTTCTTCCGGGCGTTGAAGCGGTAGCTCCACCAGCTGTAGGCCCCGGTGACGTCCGGGTTGCGGAACCGGAAGGTGTCCGTAAAGCCTGCGTCCAAAAGCCTTCCGAAGCTCTCCCGCTCCTGGTCGGAAAATCCGGCATTACCCCGGTTGGAGGCGGGATTTTTCAGGTCGATCTCCTGATGGGCCACGTTCAGGTCGCCGCAGGCGATGACGGGTTTCGTTTTGTCCAGCTGGGACAGGTGGGCGCGGAAGGCTTCGTCCCATTTGAGCCGGTGGTCGATCCGGGCCAGCTCCGGCTGGGCGTTGGGGGTGTAGCAGGTCACAAGGTAAAAGTCGGGATATTCCAGCGTGATCAGCCGCCCTTCCGTGTCCAGCTCGGGGATGCCGATGCCGTACTGGATGGATCGTGGCTGCTCCTTGGCGAAAATTGCCGTGCCGGAGTAGCCCTTTTTCTCGGCGTAATTCCAGAACTGGGCGTAGCCGGGCAGGGGGAGGTCGATCTGGCCCTCCTGCAATTTTGTCTCCTGTAAGCAGAAGCAGTCTGCATCCGCTTGGGAAAAGAAGTCAAGAAAGCCTTTTTGCACACAGGCCCGCAGGCCATTTACATTCCAGGAAATGAATTTCATTTTGCAGTCTCCTCGGGTGTTACAGTATCGTTCAGCAGCAGATTGTCCTGTCTCAGGGTCAGGCTCCTGCTGCCGCTGACTATGGTGACCTTCTCTGCCCCGGTCAGGCCCATGCAGGTCAGGGACAGGCAGGCGCAGGCCAGAGAGAATTCGGGATCGGTGAGCAGAGCGGAGGTGTTGGTGATTTCGAGGGTCAGCTCCGTGCCCGCCTGATCGACGGTGTACAGCAGCGTACCCCGGGGCAGGGGGGAGGTGAGATACTGCCCGATGGGGCCCATCAGGTAGAAGGAGAGCAGGTATTTGAGGTCATCCCGGTGTCCGGCTACCTCCCGTTCCTCCCCTACGATGGGGCTGTCCATAGTTTCCTGATAGGAGCTTTTCAGATAATAGAAGGTGACAGGCTCCTTCATCTGCTGGCCGCAGCCAGGCAGCAGGCTGAGAGAAAGCGCCATGACAAGGGCCAAACAGATCAGACGTTTCATTCCGGGTCCACCTCCGCGTCAAAGGCGGGAAAGCTCACCGTGAAGGTGGTGCCCTTTCCCAGAGTGCTGTTCACGGTGATCGTACCGCGGTTTCGCTGGACGATGCTGCGGACGATGGCGAGTCCCAGTCCGCTGCCGCCGGTCTGACGGGAGCGGGCCTTGTCCACCCGGTAGAACCGCTCGAAGACGTGGTCAATGGCCTCCTCCGGGATGCCCATGCCGGTGTCGCTGACCTCTAGCAGGGCGTTGTCCTCCTCCCGTCCCAGGCGAACCGTCAAAGTGCCGCCGGGATGGTTGTATTTGATGCCGTTTTCCATGAGATTGAATACGATTTGGTACAGATCGTCCTCCAGGATCAGGATGGAGGTGTCGCCCTCCAATTGCAGATCAAAGGAGACCCCCGCCTGCAGGGCGTTGTTTTTCAGCATTCTTGCCACCCGGCGGACGGTGGGGGCCATGAAGATGATCTCCATATCCTGCTGCCCGGTGACACCCTCCGCCCGGGTCAGGGAGAGCAGCTTTTCCGTCATGCGGTTCAGCCGCTCCGCCTCGTTGCCGATGTCGCTGACAAATTCCCGGGTGGTCTCCAGATCCATGTCGTATTGTAAAATGGAATCGGTGAGCAGCTTGATGGAGGCCAGGGGCGTTTTCAGCTCATGGGACGCGTCGGAGACAAAGCGGCTTCGCTTCTGTTCCGAGGTTTGCAGACGTTCCGTCAATTCGTTGAACTCGTTGCCCAGAATGGTCAGCTCGTCGTTGCCGCCCATGTTGACCTTGTGGGAATAATCACCCTCCCGGATAATGCGCATGGAGGCCATGACCCGGTTCAGCCGCCGGGAGAAGGTGTTGGAGAAGGCGACGGAGAAAATCACGACGATGATCTCCAGCATCAGAGTGATGACGAGGATCGTACGCTGAAGGGACTGGATCAGTCCGCCCTGAGCGGTGTCATAGTCCGTCATATACACGCAGCCCACGATGGTGCCGAAGTAGTAGACCGGGGCGGCGGCCCGGGAATCAATGGCACCGTTTCGGTAGTGCCAGGAGCAGACGTCGTTGCCGTCCAGCGCGGACAGGATCTCCGGGAACAGGGCGTAGGAACCCACGGAAGCGGAGCTGCTGTCGTAGAGGGTGCAGCCGGTCTGGTCGGTGACCAGCAGCCGGTTGGCCCTGAGACTTTCGATCTGCCCGATGACGGCGGAGACGGTGGAGGTGTTCAGGACCTCCAGAGTGGAGATCTCATCGGAGGCCAGCAGGCATTTTTCGATCATGCTGGTTTTTTTGCTTTCGTAGAACAGGTTCTGGCAGGCGATGGAGCAGTAGATATTCAAAACCAGCAGCACTACAGATGTGATGACAACGTAGGTCATCGCGTAGCGAAACTGTGTTTTTCCATAGCCCCGGCCCATGGCCTTTTTACTTTCGGAAGTAATAACCAACGCCCCATTTCGTCAGGATATATTTCGGCTCTGCCGGATTTTCCTCCAGCTTTTCCCGCAGACGGCGGATGTGCACATCCACAGTCCGAATGTCGCTGCGGTACTCGTAGGCCCAGATGGTGTCCAGCAGCGCCTCTCTGGAATAGACCCGGTTGGGATTGCGCATGAGAAATTCGATCACGTCAAATTCCTTGGCGGTCAGGTCCGCCAGAACGCCGTTGCGGTAGGCGTTCCGGGCATCCAGGTCCAGAGTGATGGTGCCGATGGTCAGGGTGCTGCTGGGAGCCTGCTTTTCCGTGGTGCCCGCCCGGCGGAGCAGAGCGCGGATGCGGGCCTTTAATTCCAGAATGTTGAAGGGCTTTGTCAGGTAGTCATCGGCGCCGTGGTCAAAGCCCATGAGTTTGTCCATATCGTCGGTTTTCGCCGTGAGCATAATGATGGGAATGTCAGAAAATTCCCGGATCTTGGCGCAGGCGGTCAGTCCGTCCATGTTGGGCATCATCACATCCAGCACCACCAGATCGGGCTGCTGCTCCTGCACGGCCTGCACGGCTTCCAGCCCGTCGCTGCCGGTAACGACATCGTAGCCCTCGTTCTGAAGGTTGAAGCGAATGCCCTTGACCAGCAGGGCCTCGTCATCCACGACCAGTATCCTCATAGTTTCTTATCCTCCAATTGTGATCCATTCCAGAATGGCGTCCAGCTTTCCCTCGCCGATGCCCTCCACGTTCGTCAGTTGTTCCGGGGCGGTGAAATCGCCGTGTAAGGCGCGGTAGTCAACGATCCGCTGGGCCAGCACCTCGCCGATCCCCGGCAAAACCGCCAGCTCGGCGGCATCCGCGGTGTTGATGTTGACGGGAAGGGCGGCATCCTGAGCGGAAGGCTCCGGCTGGGTGTCCGCCGGGACGGTCTGGGCCTGGGCGGGGATGGACACCGTGACAGAGCCGCCGGAGGGATTCCTTCCCAAAAACAGTCCCAGGGTCAGCCCCGCGAACAGGGCGGTAAGGACTGGCAGAACTGTCAGAAGCTTATTTTTCATGGGAACGACCCTCCCGCATTGACTAGATGCTGAAAAGCTGTTATAATATACCCCACATTATACACGATTTTTTCCCGCCGGACAACCCCCGGCGAAGACTTCTTGAGGGCGAAATATGAAAAAAATGAAATGGCTTTCCCTGATCCTGTCGGCGCTGCTGCTGACGCAGAGCGTTCTTGTGCCTGCGGCGGAGGAGGCCGAGACAACGCAGCCGGAGACGGCGCAGACAGAGCAGGCATTGACGTCGCAGACGGAGGAGCTTCCCTTCGGCACCGTGTGCATCCAGAAGGGCTGCCGGACCATCAACGGCATGGCGCCCCTGGCCGGCACCGAAAAGAAGCTGGATACGGCGCAGGCCGTATTTCTGTACGAGACGAATTCCAATACCGTGGTCTACGCCTATAACCCGGATCTGAAGCTCCAACCCGGTACCCTGGCGAAGATCGTCATGGCGCTGATCGTGGTGGAAAACTGCGGCATGGATGACATTGTGACGGTAACGGAGGGCATCCAGTCCTATGTGCCCGCCGGCGTCAACAAGGTGCAGTCGGAGAGCCTGAAAAGTAACGAAGAGCTGACGGTCAGAGACCTTTTATATTCCCTTCTGCTGGTCAACGCCAACGATGCCGCCGTGGCCCTGGCCCACCATGTTGCCGGAACCACCGACGCGTTTCTGGAGCTGATGAACAAACGGGTCAAGCAGATGGGCTGCACAAACACGGAATTTGGCAACGTCAGTGGTCTGTATACAGCCGTATCCAACAGTACCGCCCGGGACATGGCGCGGATCGTGCAGGAAGCCATCAAGAATGAGACTTTCCAGGAGGTATTCGGGGCCAAAAGCTACACGATCCCCGATACCAACATGGTTCAGGGCCGTAAGGAATTCAAGACCCAGAACTACATGATCGACGACAGCACCATTCAGGACTTCTATGACAGCCGTGTCACCGGCGGCTTTGCCTCCTACTACGAATCCTACGGTGCGTCCATCGTCTGTACCGCGGAATACAAGAACATGAATTATATCGCCGTGATCCTGGGCGCTACCCGTACCTTCGCCGAGAACGGCTGGCAGCCGAAGAACTACGGTAACTTCAACGAAATGTCCGATCTGCTGGACTATGCCTTCAACAGCTTCAAGATCAACCGCATCATCTACGAGGGCATGGCTCTGAGCACCTTCAAGGTCAACGGCGGCGAGTGCAACGCCGTGGGACAGGCGATTGTGAACGTGGACAGCGTCGTGCCCGCCAGCGCCCAGATGAAGAACATCCAGATGAATTATACGGCGGTAGACGGCGGCCTGACCGCGCCCATTAAGAAGGACCAGCTCATCGCGACCCTGCAGGTGGTGTACCGTACCTCGGTACTGACGGAGGTGGAGGTCTACGCCATGGGCGACGTGAAAGCGGCGGATAAGACCGGCGTGACCATCCGCTCCACCGCGGTGGATGGCAGCACGGGGACCTCCGGCTTCCTGTCCGTTCTGGGCACGATCTGCGTGATCGTGCTGGGCGTTGCCATTGCCTATCTTGCCTTCAACGCCTATATGCGCACCCGGATCCGTGCCCGCCGCCGGAAAAGAAGGTCGCAGCGCAGGAGGAACCGCTGATGCTTTCATGGGAGGAACTGAAACGGGAATGTGACCAGTGCGTCCGCTGCGGCCTGTGCGAGACCCGGCACAATGTGGTCTTCGGCGTGGGCAATGAACGCTCGGACATTCTGTTCGTAGGGGAAGGCCCCGGCGAGCAGGAGGACCTGCGGGGCGAGCCTTTTGTCGGCCCCGCCGGGAAGCTGCTGGACGATATGCTGTCCATTATTGACCTGTCCCGGCAGGAAAACTGCTATATCTGCAACATCGTCAAGTGCCGCCCGCCCCACAACCGGGATCCGCTGGAAACGGAGCAGGATGCCTGCATCGGCTACCTTCGCAATCAGGTGGCGCTGGTGAAACCGAAGATCATCGTGTGTCTCGGCCGCATCGCCGCCAAGCGGCTCATCGACCCGGACTACCGCATCACCCGCCAGCACGGCCAGTGGGTGGAGAAGGGCAGCTTCTGGATGACGGCCATCTACCACCCTTCAGCCCTCCTGCGGGATGTGACCAAACGCCCGGAGACCTTCGACGACCTGCTGTCCATCCGGGAAAAAGCACGCCAATTGGGGTTAAAGCTGTAAATTGTTGTTGACAATCCGCCTGATTTCCGATATAATGACTGGGCTTGAGTTCTATGCTAGTGTAGCACAGTCGGTAGTGCATCTCACTCGTAATGAGAAGGTCGCCTG
>JAUNSH010000005.1 GCA_030539285.1 Eubacteriales bacterium | reverse complement strand
CTTGCCCAATATTGGGGCGTGGACAGTCAAAGCACTGTCCACGCCCCAATTTTTTTCGACAGCTTTCTCCAGCATTTGCTACAACTTTTTGGCAAGTGTTGCAGAAAGCTGTCGAGTTTTTTTCGCTGATTTTCGGGATTGCTCTGTTTTGGTGTGCAATTTTGAAAGATTCAGCACTTTTAACAATAAATCGGCCGAATTTTCTCCCGGCTGCCGGTCTCCTCCTTCATTTCGATTCACCCGAAAACCAATGAATCGAAATGGAGGAAAATATGGCAAAAATCAATCTTCGGGAGCAGTATCCCGATTCTTATAAGAACGATTACATGATTGAAGTCCCTGATGAAGTAGCTTCCATTATGCTGGAATATGACCGGCTAGAGGCCGCATACCGCCGCCGTACATATTACCATAACGCGCACTATTCCCTGGATCGGGGGGATGGCATTGAGTATGACGCTCTTTTTGTGTCTGTGACGCCCTATGAAATTTATGAGCGCAAAGTAACAATGGAACAGCTTCATGCAGCGATTGCTTCTCTTCCCGACAAGCAGGCCAAGCGAATCACCGCTCGTTACTTCCTGGGACTGACATCGGAGGCCATTGCTAAAAGCGAAGGTGTCAGTGTAACTGCGGTCAATAACTCGCTTCAGCGTGGCCTTCACAACATGGAGAAATTTATGAAAAAATATTTTTAAAGGGGTGTGAAAAAGCGATGAAATTCTCACGGTTATTAGAAGGATACATTTTCCTCATCCTTTTAGGCACATTGAAAACTGAATATATAGTATAGCAGGTACAAAGCCCGTGTGAGCAGCGGCATAAGGCCCAGCATGATGACGACGGATTGTAGGAGGTGAGTCGGACAAGCTGTCCGAGCGATCAACGGAAGCCTTAGACCCGGACTGGCATTTCGGGCGTGATGACAGCGCGGGGACTAACGATACTTTTATTTTTCAATCATTTTACATAAATGTGGTGGTTAGAGCAGGCCTGCTTGTCTTATAATATAAATGTGTAATACTAAGAAGGAAAAAGGCATTAAAAATGAATTTGGGAGGACAGATCATGAAAAAATTGATTTGCTTTTTACTTACTTTCTCGCTTGTTCTATCTCTCTCCGTTCCTGCTTTCGCACAGGAAATCTCCTCCGTTGACATTACCCCTGAGAGTTCCATAGAAGATTTTGAATCTGCATTCCCTTCCGGCTTTTCCTATAGCACAGCATATGTTGATGCTTTGGGCAATGAAGGAGACATTAAGTTTGATATCATCGACGGCAAAACATTTGTAGAGGTATATTTAAACGGAACTTTGACACAACGTGTGTGTTCATCTCCGGCTGAGAATGTCATTCTCTGGACTGAATATGCTGACCAGACATACCCCGCGCAAACCGAAACGCAATCAATCCAAAGTTGCCGATACTCAGATGTGGTTGCTGATGTCATGTATAATACTGATTTGGGAGAAGAAGTGGTTGATCCTTGCTTTTCCACCTTTGACCCCGAAGGATGGGCTTATCTTATGACACGACCGAGCAATCCTACGATAGCCGGTTCTAAACCTTGTACGGTGTACTATCACAACTATGATGAAGAACCCGATCAAAATAGATATTGGGGAAAGCAAGTTGAATTTAATGCTGGTACAGCAATCGGTATTGTGGTTTCTGTTCTGACTGGTTTCTTGACAGGTGGTGTGACTATTGAAGCGATAGTCGCAGGACTTGGTTCTGCAATTATCGCAGATGCCCTTGCACAGTATGTCACAGGGCAAGTCTGTTTCTCTACTCAGAAAATTCGCTATGCCCCTGTAATCGAAGAAAAACTCATCTTCACAGATGCGTATGTCACTAAACGGTGGGTTGTTATTTCAGACACTGTCCATCAGACAGAAACTGTGGAACTGGACAATCCTGAGTACGACTATAATAGGGGGCATGATGCTTATGCAATCGCCGTTAATGCACAGCAAGCGGAAGTGGATAGCCGCACCTAACCCTATATATCTGTTCGCGCTGTCTGGCATTGTATATTTAATTCTACTCGTCTTAGACGGTATGCTTTATTCTGGCGTTATTTCAATGGTTTTTTCCCTTGTTTTGTTCATATTACTATCCACATGGAACTTGTTTGTGGGGCTTGGCAAGAATGAGTCTTTGAAACATCATTGGATTAACGTCTGGATTTCGGCATTAGTTTTATCTATTCAGCTGCTGACATTTTGCATTTATATACCACACTACACTTCCGCAAAAGCCGCCGATGTTGTTGAGCGATCAATGGAGAATGTGAAAGTGATTGAGACTCATACTATTGATACGCTTGAGCCATTAAGTCCGTTTGTAGAAAAAGGGTATGTTTTTTCGTGTGAGGAAGCAACAACTGCCCGAAGTTTTATGGTGTTTTTCAATCCTATATCTGGCGACTATTACGAAATGAAATAACTGATCAGGCCTATCCTTTTTAGCTTTGCACATGAAAGAACGGCTCTCATTAGTTCGTATTATTTTCAGTGTTACTCTAGACTAAAAGTGATTCAAATATAGATTGATTGCTCTAGTCCAGCCAGGAACCAAAGTGAAAGAATTATATTGAGCGTTGTTCCGGCTTGTAAAAAAGAAGTGCCTATGAGAAACTACCCTTTTGGCCCCTCCCCAAGAGGGAGGGGGCCAATATAATCGAATAATCTTGCCCAATATTGGGGCGTGGACAGTCAAAGCACTGTCCACGCCCCAATTTTTTCGACTGCTTTCTCCAGCGTTTACTTCTATCTTTCGCAACATGGAGAAATTTATGAAAAAATTTTTGAAGGAGGGTTGTAAAAACCGTTTAAAATCTCACGGTTATTAGAAGGATACATTTTCCTCATCCTTTCAGGCACATTGAAAACTGAATATACGGTATAGCAGGTACAAAACCCGCGTGAGTAGCGGCATAAGGCCCGGCGCGATGACGGCAGCTTGTAGGAGGTGATGTGGACAAGCTGTCCGAGCGATGGACGGAAGCCTTAGACCCAGACTGGCAATTTGGGCGCGATGACAGCGCGGGGGCTAACGATACTTTCTCACGACCTCCCACAGACTTGAGGGGGAACCCTGCGGCGCACGAGTAAAACGACGCTGTGGAGTTATGACAGCCCTGCCGGGGGCGGCCTGCTATATCCCTATCGCCAGGGCGCGTGGCAAAAGTGGCGAACATTGAACATTCATCTTGTAACTACAATAACAGCCGCACCGGGCTATGTCGTATGTTATACGGCCTCATTTTAAACGGTGCGGCTGTTTTCTGTGGGATGCAAGACCTGCCGCCACAAGCGTATCTGTTTGCGGCGCATGGTGTTTCATTCCGCATGGAACATAACTCACCGTAAGGAGGTATGGAAATGAGTCAAACCCAATCTGTAAATACCGGCACTCTGACAGAGGAAACGCCTGCTGTGCTGGTTGACATTCGTGATGTAACTGTTGATAAGAACCTGCCCAGGGAGGAACGCATTGCCGAGTATGTTCGGCAAATCAAAAATCCGTACTGCTTCCGCTGCGGTAAGTTTACGGTCCGGGCAAGATTCAATGACAATGGATTGACGCTTGAGGAAAGCCTGAAAGGGCTTCTCCTCTAAATCGACATCATGGACTTTCTTCCGACAGCCATGCTATATTGAGGGCGGAAAAAGAATTACATAGACAAATCACAGCCCTTGATTTACGGGAGAGTCCGTAAATCCAAAGGAGTGTGATGCTTTATGCCAAAATATCAGGCAACTGAGTATGTCCGTCTTTCTTATGCGGATGACCGTATGATCGAAAGCGACAGTATTACCAATCAGAAAAAACTGATTGCAGATTTTCTCAAAGGCCACCCGGAAATTGAGCTGGTGTCGGAACGGATCGACGATGGTTACAGCGGTATCCTGTTTGATCGCCCTGCTTTTCAGGAAATGATGGATGACATCCGCAGCGGAAAAATCAACTGCGTGATCGTCAAAGACCTTTCCCGGTTGGGGCGTGAGTACATCGAGACCGGGCGCTATCTGCGCCAGATTTTCCCGGCCTATGGCGTCCGCTTTATCGCAATCACAGACGGAATCGACACCGCCAACGACAATCCCGGAGACGATTTGACCGTCTCCATGAAAAGCATTATCAACGACGCTTATTGCCATGACATTTCCGTAAAGACCCGGAGCGCCCTGCTGACCAAGCGGAAAGATGGCGATTATGTAGGGGCCTGCCCCATTTATGGCTATCGGAAATCGCCGGAAAACAAGAACCAGCTTGTACCGGATGAACAGACAGCCAGAGTGGTCCAGGACATTTTCCGAAGCAAAATAGACGGTGCCAGTGCCGCCCAGATTGCCAAGGAACTGAACGACCTTGGCGTACTTTCCCCGCTGGCCTATAAGATCAGCCGGGGTCTGCCCCACCCTAAGAAGGGATTTGCTGACAGTCAGGATGCCCGCTGGTCTGCTACCACCGTGCTGCGGATTCTGAAAGATGAAACCTATACCGGTGTTCTGATCCAGGGCCGTCAGGGGACCCACAATTACAAAATCAAAGACGTGATTGATAAGCCGGAATCCCAATGGATTCGCGTCGAAAACGCCCATGAAGCAATCATAAGAGAGCAGGATTTCGACCTGGTTCAAAAAATCCTGGGGCTGGACACCCGCACTTCCCCCGGCCATGAGAAGGTGTACCTGTTTTCCGGTATCCTGATTTGTGGCTGCTGCGGAGAACGTATGACCCGGAAAACCGTCCCCTATAAGGACAAAAAGTATTTCTACTATTTCTGCCCCAAAGGGAAAAAGAATGGTTGCACCAGCTCTGTCATGCTAAAAGAGGATGACCTGATAACCTGTGTGCTGGAAAGTCTAAAAGCACAAATCAATAATGTTGTCTCCCTAGAACAGCTCCTGGACAGTATCAATGAGGAACAGATCAATCGGGAGCTGATCGAGCAGTATAAAATGCAGATTGCGGACAATGAGGCGCAGCTGGCACAGATTCGCCGCTTCAAATCCACTTTGTACGAAAACTTCGTCAGCGGCTTCCTCGACAAAGATGAGTACAAGACCTTGAAGGATGATTATTCCAGCGATATGGCCCGGCTGCAAGCCGCCATTGACCGGCTCCGGCAGAAGATGGAGAACGCCAGCAACAACACGAGTGAGCGCCTGAGATGGGCGGAACATTTCAAACGCTTCTCCACCATGACCGAGCTTGACCGCCGTGCGGTGATCGCTCTGATTCAGTCCATCGAGGTTGTTGGAAAAGAAAAGCTGAACATTACCTTCCGCTATCAGTCGGAGTACGATAAGGCGATACAGCTGCTCCAGCAGCGCGGTATCATCATTTCGCTGGAACCTGGCTTCACCCTGACCGAGCGGACACAGGCCATGCTGCAAAAGGAGGCGGTATAAATGGCACGGAAAAGCAGAAAACAGCAGGCAGCGGCGGCTCCCGCCAAAGAGCTGACCGGCATGAAAATCTGGAAAGCCGCATTGTATATCCGCCTTTCCGTAGAAGATAAAGGAGACCACGGCGTATCCCTGGAAACGCAACAGCGGATCATGGAGAACTTTGCCGCACTACACCCTGAAATTCAGATCGTGGAAATCTATACGGACAACGGTGTGACCGGCCGCACCTTTGAGCGGCCCGCTTTCCAGCAGATGCTGCGGGATGCGGATAACGGGATCATTGACTGTATCCTGGTCAAAGACCTTTCCCGGCTGGGACGCAACACCATCGATGCGGGCTATTATATTGAAAAGTATTTTCCCCTCCATGGAATCCGCTTTATTTCCGTCAACGACCAGTTTGACAGCATCAGTCCGGACAACGATGGTAACCATGTTATCCTGCCGCTGAAAAATATGATAAATGAAGCCTATGCCTTTGACATCAGCCGCAAGGTAAAAGCGCAGCAGCGCCAGAGCATGAAATCCGGTGAGTTTGTCGGCGCAAGACCACCCTATGGCTATGAAAAGGCAGCGGATAACTGCCATCAGCTTATTGTAGATGAAGAAGCTGCGCCGGTTGTCCGGCAAATCTTCAGCTGGGCTTCCGAGGGTGTTCCTACGAACACCATAGCGCGGAGGCTCAATGAAAGTGGAATCCTCTCTCCTGGGTACTATGGCGTATCCAAGGGACGGATACCCAACAACAGATTGGCAGGCAACGGCAAATGGCAGACCTGGACTGTAACCAAGATTCTCACGTCGGAAGTCTATACCGGCGATATGGTACAGGGCAAAAGCAAAACTGTTGGACACCGGCAGGTCTGTACCAACCCAGAGGAATGGATCACTGTCCGGGGAACGCACGAAGCCCTGGTAAGCCGTGAACTGTTCCAAAAAGTTCAAGCAATCCTGGAAGAAAAGGCAAGCAAAAGCGCGGCCAGTTCCAAAGTGCCATATACGGAGAATGTTTTGCGGGGGAAAATTTTCTGCGGACATTGCGGCAAAAACCTTCATCGGCAGCGCAGCCATGAGAAGTATATATTTCACTGTATCTCCAATGACCGGATTGCCAAGGACTATTGCAGCGGTTCCCCCCGCCTGTGGGAAACGGAGCTGTTCGGCAGCATCCTGACCATCATCCAGAAAGAAGCTGCCGTAGTCATGGATAAAAAAGCCCTGATGCAGAAAGCCGATTCCAAATTGGCCGAGCGAATGTCAGGTATTGATAGGCAGCTCTATGAGCTTCGCCAGCGGATCAGCCGTAACCAGGGCTTCCTAAAAAGCCTGTATCAGAATTTCGTTACCGGCGTTCTTACCGGAAGCGAATTCCGGTCCATGAAATTGGATTACGAGGAAGCGATCCAGGCAGATATGTCTATTGTTCGGGCATTGGAGGATGAGCAAAAGAATCTACAAAGTCAAATGGAACAGTTATCTGATCTTGCTGACAGGCTGGAGCATATCGGCAGGGACACGGAACTGACTGCATCCCTGGTAAACCAGCTGATCGAGCGGATTACTGTCTATGACAATGACCATATTGAGATTGTTTTCTGCTTCCGTAACGCTTTTGAGCAACTGGAAGGGGTGATTACAGATGAGTAGAGAGAACATCGCCGCTTATACCATCGCTTTATATGTACGGCTTTCCTCTGAGGACAGCAAAGTGGACAGCCTGAGCATCGTAAACCAGCTGAAAGCCCTGCACCACTATGTAGACACCATGGATGAGCTGGCCGGTGCCGAAGTGCTGGAGTTCGTTGACAACGGTTATACCGGAACCAACTTTGAGCGTCCCGCTATGCAGGAACTGCTGGAAATGGTCCGGCAGTCCCAGGTCAACTGCATCATCGTCAAAGACTTCTCCCGGTTCGGGCGCAACAGCATTGAGGTCGGTTATTTCATGGAGCGTGTCTTTCCTATCTACGGCATCCGCTTCATTTCTCTCAACGATGAATATGACAGCGCAAAATACCATGAGGACACCGGCGGTATCAATGTGGCGTTCAAATATCTCATCAGTGAATTTTACAGTCGGGACCTGTCAGTAAAATATAAGTCCGCCAAGTATGTCAAGATGAAGGCCGGAGAGTATCAGAGCGTCATCTGTCCCTACGGTTATCGGAAAAGCGTCGATGGCCGGATGGAACCGGATGAAGAAACAGCCCCCAATGTCCGGCTGATTTTTGAGATGGCTGCCCAGGGCTGCAAAATCCAGACGATCATTGAAGCTCTGTTTGAAAAGAGCATTTTGACGCCGGGAGAACACAAAGCATCCAAGGGAAAGAACTACCATGATGTTTCCCGATGCTGCCATATCTGGTCCCGTGCTACCGTTCTGCGACTGCTGGAGGATGAACGCTACATCGGAACCTACATCATGAGAAAACGTAAGGTAGTGGATGTTGGAAGCAGACATGTTCGCAAGCGGGATGAAAGCGAATGGTTCAAAATCCCCGATCATCATCCGGCGATTATAGAAAAGGAGCTTTTTGACCGGGCACAAAAAAATATCCGGCGGTTCAAATGTGAAAAGAAAAACCAAGCGGTGTATGCTCTCCGGCAGAAGGTTTTCTGTGGATGCTGCCAACACGCTTTGACCCGACGGGCAAATAAAGAGCCGTTCTTTGGTTGCTTCTATACTAAAGCTGATCAGTCAGCTCCTTGCTATGGACTGCATATCCCGGAAAAGGAACTGGAGAGCCTCCTGTATGAACTTATCTGCAAACAGGCACAAATCATCCTGAACATGGATGATTTATCCCGGCTCAGTGACACGGAATTGCAATACGCAGAGTTAAGCGAATATGAAAAGCGTATCGCCAGTCTGAACACTAAGAAACGGCAGCTCTATGAGGACTGGCTGATGCAGGTCATTGACAAGGCCACCTATCTGGAACGAAAGACCGTCCTTGATGAAGAACTGAACCGTCTGACAAGGATTAAAAGTTCCCTTGCTGCCAGCGTCATTCAATCCAAGGCCAATCATCTGAAGCAGGACAATGCAAGGGACCTGGCCGAAACAGTTGTGAACGCCGGTTCCCTAACCCCTGCGCTGGCCGAGGCGCTTATTGAAAAAGTATATGTGTATCCCGGAAATCAGGTTGAGATCATCTGGAAAACAAAAGACTTTTGCTTGGAACAGGCTTGATTATAAGCCGAAACCAAACAAAAGTCGGTTCAAGATTTTTTAGTCTGAGCTTGACATAAGGGTGTCTCAAATCGTGAAAACGAACCACCTTGCAGCCTGCCCGTTCCAGGGTTTGCTGCATTCTCCGTCGCACATAATTCTGGGTCAGGGGTGAATCCTCCTTCGCCGGGGATGGGAATATCCAGCGGGAAGTCACGGTCTGCTGATACGCTTTCAGCACCTCCAGCAGGGCAGGCGGCAGAATCACGGTACGGATAGAGGACTTGGTTTTCGGCTCGGTGATTTGCAGCTTGCCGCCGAGATAGCACATGGATTTGTCGATCTGCAGCTCCCCGGTTCTGAAATTCAGGTCGGTCCATTGCAGCGCCAGAATCTCCCCCAGCCGCATGCCCGTGCCCAGCTCCAGCAGGAACAATTCATAGTATCCATCCTGCCTTGCCTGTATCAGAAACCGCTGCATTTCCTCCTGGGTCAGCACCTGCATCTCCCGACTCTTCTTGGGCGGCAGCTTGCAGCCGATGGCGGGATTGATGCGGATCAGTCCCTCCTGCACCGCTTTTTCCAGTGCCGAGCGGCAGCTGGCGTGGCAGACCCGCACCATGCGGTCGGAAAGTCCCGGGCCAAACTGCTCCACCCGGATCAGCCGTCCGCTGGTTTTCAGCCTGGCATAAAACTGCTGCAAATCGTTCTGGGTCAGCTTGTTCAGCGGAATGTGCCCCAGCTCCGGGATGATGTGCTTGTAGATGCGGTCGGCGTAGCCCTCCTGGGTTCTGAGGCTGATCTGGGGCTTGCAGTAGGTTTCATACCAGAACGCCATCCACTCCCCGAAGGGCATATCCTCCCGACATTTGCGGACGGGAGGGGCGCATTCCTCCCGCAGCTTTTTCATCTTTTCCAGACATTCCGTACGGGTTTTCCCCAGCACGTTTTTGGTTTTCGGCAGACCCTTATCATCATACCCGATGACCACCCGGCCCTCCCAGCGCCCGTCCTTCCGTTTCCGCAGGGTCCCTGTTCCGCTTTTTCGTTTCTTTGCCATGGCTTTTCCTCACATAATTTCGTCCAGAAAACCGCCCACGACCCCTGCCGCCTTCCTGTGCATATCCGTGGTCATGTGGGTGTAGGTGTCCAGCGTGAAGGATGCGTTGGTGTGCCCCAGAATGCCGGACAGGGTCTTGGCATCCACACCGCTGGTCAGGGCATGAGTCGCGAATGTATGTCTTAAATCATGAAAGCGTATGGGCGGAAGTTCTGCCTTTCGCAGCAGGACTTTCAGGTACCGGTACGCACTGGCCGGGTTCAGGGGCAGCTCCGGCACGATGGGATTGTGGAAGATCCAATCGCTGTAGGAGCTTTTTTTCCGCTGCTTCAGCAGCTCTGCAGTGCTGGGCGGCAGGAGGATGGTTCTGGCGCCAGACTCGGTTTTCGTCTCGCCCACCCGGACACCGCCGCCTTTCCGGGCGCCAACGGAGCGGCGGATATGGAGCCTGCCGGAGGCTTCCTCAAAGTCCTGCCACTTGAGACCGCAAATCTCGCCCCGGCGCATTCCCGTGGTCAGCTCCGTGTAGAAGAAGTCAAACCACAGCGGGTCCTGCTTCAGCACCTCCATGAATGTTTCCAGCTGTTCCTCGGAAAGGATCTGCTTGGGCGCGTAATTGGCCTTGGGAACGATGGTGCCCTCGGTGGGATTTTTCGGGATCAGATGCTCCCGCACCGCCACGTCCAGCGCCTGATGGAGCATCATGTGAACGCTGCGGATCATGCTGTCGGACAGGGCGTTTCCCTTCTCGTAGTGCTCTCTCACCCGTCCATTCTCCCGGAGCCAGTTGTACATTTTCTGGATGTCGGCGGTAGTAATGGAGCCGATTTTCTCGTCCCCCAGCAGGGGCTTGACCTGATTCTCTGCCATGCTCATATAGTGATTCAGGGTGCTTTCCCGGATGGTCAGGCTAATATAATCCGACAGCCATTTGTCCAGCCACTGTCCCAGCGTCAGATCCGATTCCTCCGTCAGCTCCACATCCCGGTATTCTTCGATTCGGCTGTGGAGCTTTTTCAGCAGCTCCCCCTGGGTTTTGGCGAACACCGAGCGGAAAATGGGACTGCCGTCTGCCTTGTGTCCCACTACAATTCTGCCCTCCCAACGTCCATCCGCGCGCTTGCGCACCAGCCCATCACCGGCGGGTCTTCGTTTTGCCATGTCGTATCCCCCCTTCTGTATCAGCTCACAACACTACCACAGAAGCAGATGAAACGCTATTCGTCCAGAAATTGTTATCGCCAGAACAAATAGTATGTGACAAATCATTTTTTAGCGGTAGTATATAAGTGAAAGGCCTTTCTATTTTTCACGCAAAAGGAGGTTGGGCAGTGGACGACACGCAAATCGTTGACCTGTATTGGAATCGGCAGGAAACAGCAATTTCGGAAACGAAAAAGAAATACGAAAAATACTTATTCTCCATCGCCAATCATATTCTCACGCACTATGAGGATGCGGAGGAAAGTGTGAATGATACATACCTTGGCGCTTGGAATTCCATGCCGCCCCATAGGCCGGAAGTATTATCTACATTTCTCGGAAAAATCACCCGCAGACTTGCTTTGAAAAAGCACCGCATGAATACCGCTGGGAAACGCGGCGGTACCGAAGCGGATCTGTCTCTGGAGGAACTGGCGAATTGCATTCCCGCCAATCACACAATCGATGAGGCGCTCAATAACCGTGAACTGGCAT
Source organism: Eubacteriales bacterium (assembly GCA_030539285.1). GTDB lineage: Bacteria > Bacillota > Clostridia > Oscillospirales > Oscillospiraceae > Faecousia. The sequence continues at coordinate 74,518 of JAUNSH010000005.1, read as the reverse complement.
CCATTCTGAATGACTTTCTGGCTGGACTGCCAGTGCAGCAGCGACAGGTCTTCGTATGCCGTTACTGGTATTGCGATTCTATTTTTGAAATTGCTCAGCGTTTTTCTTGGAGCGAGAGCAAAGTGAAAATGACATTGCTGCGAACCAGAGAAAAATTGAGACTTTGCCTGAAAAAGGAGGTTGTTTTTCTATGAGTGCAATCCGATTGCAGGACGCCATTGGCGAGATTCAGGACTGCTACATTGCGGAAGCACGCACTTCGCGTATACGGTCAAGAAAATGGATTGCCATTCTGCTGGCGGCAATTCTCATCGCACTGGGACTGATAGCCTGTGCGCCCATCCTGTTTAACAGTCTCTCCGATGACGATCTGGCTTTCCATTCTGCCTATCGGGGAAATGGGATCATTGAAATCAATGTCGAGAACAAATCTGATAAAACCCTCCATTTCCAGAAAAAGGTGAAATTGGAACGCTGGTCAGATGGCCAGGAAATCCCCGCTCATGGAGAAGTGATTTTCACTGAAACCACAATTCCCGTGCACAGCATCGGAACTATGACCATCGATCTATCCAGGGCATACGATCTGACAGAACTGGAAAAGCCACTGTCGAACGACCACTATTATTTGATCCTGACCAACAACAATTTTGTCTTTGGACAGGACTGGATGTGCAGTGTTTCCTTTGTGGAAAAAACAATCGATGAAATTGTTTATCCCGAGCCGATCTCACCAGCAGAAGCCGACCCGAAGCTGGCCCAGCAAGTGGAAACAGATTTGCAGGATTTCTTTGGCAAAACACTTTTGGAAACGGATAGACGTGCGGAAGTAACCAGCGCATATTATGAATCATGTGCCAAACTGATTCATAACTCCGAAAAAACCGTCATTCACCCGGTATCCCCAGCTCCCTATTTTCTCTACGACGATCCTCCAGAAGGAACCATTTTTGACAGTAATCTGCCGGAGGATGTGCAGTATCAGCTGATTGGGATACACGAGTCCTCAGTGGATGATTATTTCTTCCCAGTCGGTGCTTCTGGGGAGGATACTGCCAAGGTATTTTCTGTTATTATTCCCCAAAGTCAGGCGGATTGTTTTCGGGTACAGGGCGATGCAATCAAAATCGGCTATGTTATGATTTACGACACTCAGGAAAGTCAAATTCCCGATGCTTACACACTGATTCATGGGCAGTTGATTCCAATCAGTGATCTAACCTCCCACATCGTCTACGAGGATAGTCAGTATATCGCTTATAATGTGACGGATTATTTCTTCACAGACATAGATACCCATATTGCGGCATTCCGTGCATGGAGAACAGATTTATTTGATAATGAAGATGTACAGCGCCGTATCGAGAATGTATATCAGTATCTTCAAAACGGCGGTATCAAAATGCACTTGTACAGCGAGTAAAAGCAGACCAGGGGCCGTCATGGTTCCTGGTCTTACTATTTTGTCAGATATGTATAAAGTCCCTCCGCAAAGGCACGGTGGCCCGCTTCCGTGAAGTGGACACCATCGAAAGCCAGCGAAACATTCCATTCCCCGGCATCCGCGAAGGAGATACCAAGTCTTTGGGACAGAGTTTGGTACTCAACCGCCAGCTTCATCGATTCCGCAATCAGACTTTCCTCTGTGACCCACTCGCCCCGCTTCATGGGCGGGGGAGCGATCAACAAAATTCGATTGCACTTAGGCTGGATGTACCGCAGGAATTCTTCCATGCGGGAACAGGCTTCCGCAGCAGAATAGCCCCGGAGCAGATCGTTGGTGCCCAGCATAACCGCGAAAAAATCCGGTGGATTGGGCGCCAGCAGCTCCTCGGCACGCCGATACTGGAACGGGCGGCTGGGAATCTCCCGGCCATTCTGACCCTCGTTCTGGATTTCCCAGTTCAGTTTCCGAGCCAGAATCTCCACCCAACGGCATTCCGCTGGGTAGCGGTCACCGAGAAAACCCCTTGGGTCATAGCCGTAGGTGTTGGAATCTCCATAGCACAGCATTCTCATACTCTCAATATCTTCTCCATAGGCTTTCCCTTGTATTGCAATTCGCAATACAGATTCTGTCTTCTTATCAAAACGCACACAAATAATCCAGAACAATTTGGTTAAAATCCCCCGCCTCTTCATACAGGCCGTGGCCCAGATTCTCGTACATCCGAAGCTGCGCGCCGGGGATTTCTGCCGCGATCTCTCTGGAGGCATCGCCGCCTAGCACGTTGTCCTCCCCACCACCGATAACAAGCGTTGGGGCCTGGATCTGGTGTAGGTTTGCAAAAGCACTGTGTTTCAGGCAGGCATCCGCCTGAATGAGGAACCGTTCGTGTGACGTTGGCTTCGTCAGCCTGCCCATGATGGGAACCATCCACTTGTTCTTTCGGTAGTAGTCCTCCGAATAGATCCGCCGCACATTGCTGTCCATAAAAGCCGTTTGGTCGCCCCGCTTAGCGCAGGACACCCATTCGTCAATGGAGACGTTTAGGATCGGATTGGTTCTGGCGGAGGTGACGATCAAAATCAGTTTACCCACCTTCTCCGGGTAGTCGATAGCAAGGTGTTGGGCGATCATTCCGCCCATGGAAACGCCCAGCACATCCGCCTTTTGAATGCCAAGCTGCTCCATAGCCGCCGCCTGATCCGCCGCCATTTCCTTTGTGGTATAACCTTCTGGCAGCGCATTCTTCCGGCTGAACGCATAGACTGTGAAGTCTTTGGCGAACATCCGATAGGTAAACGCCACGGGCAGAGCCGTTCCTTTCACAGAACGCAGGCTGTCTCCCAAACCGGGTAGCATCACAAGGATTCTCCCGCCGGTGCCGAAGCGGATATAGTCCATTTCCGTATCGCCAATTTTGATGGTTCCGTTTTCCGCGTTGTACAGCATTTCCCTCACCGTTCCTTTTTCATCACGAAATTCGTCAGCCACACGCCCCGTCGCTCCACCTGCTGCTCTCTGACAACGGTGTATCCCCGTTTTTCAAAGAACGGTCTTGCTGTAATGGACGCATGGGTCGTGAATTCCGCAGCCTTGGCGTTTTGCTCCAATGCATCACAAATCGCGGTTGCCACGCCTTGCCGCTGGTGATCCTTATGTACATAAAGCCTGTCCAGATAGCCGGTTTCGTCCATGTCACCGAAGCCGGTGAGGACACCGTCCACCTCCGCCACCACCGTGTGGTGCGCCTGAAAAGATTCATTCCAAGCTTCCAGATCGACCTTGCCTGTCGCCCAGGCATCCAGCTGCTCCCGGGAATAATCCCTGGCATTCACGGTATGGACGGTGTCACAGAAAAGCTGCGCCAATTCCGCACAATCTGATGGTTTGTAGTCTCTCAGTATCATTTTTCCCTATCGTTTGCCTGCGGAAAACTCCGCCGCTTCCTGAATCCAGCCCAGCAGTTCCTCGTCAATTTCCTCCGCAGTTCCCACCATCACATGGTGTGTCCAGCGGCCGGGGTAAGGTTCTGTTGCCACATCAATCCTCGGAGATTCCTTGCGGTAACCCAGCCCGAAAGTGACAGTCATCCAGACAGGCGGCCGCTCCTTCGCTCTGCGGCAGGGATTGAAAGACACAAAGGCAAAGCCCCGCTTGTTGGCGAAGGTGATCTGGGTCTTGGATACCTTGATTTTCACATCCGGGATTCGGGCCAAAATCGCATCCTCCAACCGCTCATACATGGGCAGAGCCTCCATGCGCTCCCCAAAGAAGTATAAAATGTTGCCGTCCATGGTCTGTCCCCCCTCAATTGCCTTTTCTTTGTTTACAGTGGTGCAGTTTTACTCCACTTTCCGCACCGGGCGCCGGATCACGGTTTTCCATTTCTCCGGGGCAACTTTCCGGGCATCTGTGAGGTATATCTCATGGTGAAGCCGGGTGTCGGAGAAGTCGTTTTCATAGCCGTTTGCTTTCAGGTATTCGTCCATGAGCGCAACGGTGGCAGGCTCGTCATCAAAGGGTCCGATGTGCATGATCTGTACGCACTGGCCCTCGTCGATGGTCAGGAATTCCGCGCCGCTGCAATCCAACTTTTTCTTCCGGGTTGCCTCGCCCACAGCCCAGTCAAACTCCGCTTTCGTCACAAACTCCGGCAGTCGAATGACGCTGATCCAGTGGAACGTAGACTTGTTGGAGTAATCAACGCCCGCTACGCCCTCCTGCCACCAGAAGCCCTCCAACGGCGGCACCACAAAATCGAAAAACCCCTCCATGCGGTGATCGCCCATTTTACTCATTTTAATGGTGTAAGCCACTGCATACAGCACACCGATAGCCGCTTTATAAGCGCTGCCCTCCTCGTTGGGGTCGCCCATGCCTCGGACTGCGATGTAATTCGCAGGCGGGACGATCACGATCTGGGGCTTGTTCTTGGGCATATAAAATTCTTTGTACTCTTTTTTGAAATCAAAGGCCATTGCGCACACTCCCTATATTTCTTTCCGCAGCCATGCGTCCAGCGCCGCCATCTGCTCCTCTGTGTGGAACCAGTGCTCCCCGTTCTCCATGACTGTGACCGTACAGCCAAACCGTTTGGCAAAGGCATCCACCGTTTCCCGTGCGGTCAAATGATCCTTCCCAGCGTAGAGAATTGCCGTAGGGCTGTCCCATCGGGTGATTGGATTCCCCTCCGCATAGGTCAGGTACTTCCACGAAAGCGTCTCCCCAAAAGCGGTGGGAATCTCCCCCGCCTGCCGAAGCTGCTCCCGGCTCACGCCAGCCCAACCCATCATGTCGTGAATCAGCTTCTCCATGTCCAGTATCGGCGACACGAACAGGCTCTTTTCCAAATTCGCATCCCAGAACGCCAAAAGGCTGAAATACGCGCCAATGCTGTTTGCGTACAGGCTGACGCGATTCCAATACTCCCGCGCATAGTCATAAACCGCCCGCAATTCCGGCACCACTTCCCATGGGACAAACCGTTCCATTTCCGCCGTTCGTTTCCCATGTCCGGGCAAATCGATGCTCAGCACCTGATACCCCATGGGGCAGACAATCTCCGCCAAATGCGCCGCTTCTTCCTTGCGGCCCATTTTCCCATGGATGTACAGGAACAGGTTTTCGCATCTGCCACCGTACAGCACAGATGGAATATTCTGTATTGTAAATTGTTCTGTTTTCATATGCACTAATATTCTGGCTCGATGCATGGTTTCCAGCTCTGTCATTACAAACATGCCCCTTAACCAACCACCAGTTTATTCGTCTTCTTCAAATATTTCGCCGGGATTGGATTATCCAGTTTCCAGGTAATGTTCATAGGCCGACTGCCGGTATGCTTGACATAATTTGCCGTTCCCAGGAAGGTATAGGGTGCTGCACCCACCAGATCAGATTTGAACTCCCGCACGAACAGCAGAACCTTACTTCCCCTCTCTCGATGGTGGATATAACGCTGACCCACAGAACCAGTGTCCGTGGTCGTGCTCTGGCTCTGCCAGTGGAACAATTCCTCATTGATGGAATAATCGTTGTACTGTTAACCGCTATGCGCTGATCTATACTACGCAATAACACACCGATTTTTCTCTGTACATCGATATCAAAATCGGGCACACTGTATTCCATGATTGCGCTCTTGTCGCCTCGCGGCATCTTGGTTCCTTTTGATGTTGCGGTTGCGTAGTTGAAAAAGTTGTCATCTGCCAACACATAATACAGGTATGTTGGATCAACTCCTTCAGCAGCACGGAAGACGAGTACATCATTTGAGCATCCTCCGTCGCATTCGGCATGCCAAATCTTTTTGAAGTACGGACGGATGTTGGATACCAGCACATCGTTTTTTCTGTATGCCTGTGTGTTTTCTGCAGAAGGAAGCGATGTTGCTGTTTTTACGCCGCCTTTGTTTGGAAGCATGTTTTCTGTGGATATGTATGTTTGATCTGTTAATCCCGCTACTGCGATTTTTTCTTTTGCATATCCACAAATATCAATCAATTTAGAGGCCATAGCCAATCGCCTCCAGCTTCTGCCGGATTTCGTCTTCCAGCGTATGAGACTGGGCAAACAACTCGGAAAGCTCACCAGTCAGTCTGGCCATCTTTTCTTCGAAGGGTTCACCATCGTCTTCCTGTTCCTCAATTCCTACATAGCGACCAGGAGTGAGGATGTAGTCCTGCTTGGCGATTTCCTCGGTATCCACCACCGCGCAGAATCCCTTTTGATTCTCCAGTGTGCCAGCACAATACGCCTTGTATGTGTCTGCAATCAAGGCTATGTCTTCATCTGTCAGCTCGCGCAGTTTTCTGGTGACCATGGTGCCTAGCTTACGAGCATCAATAAACAGTGTCTTTCCATGCTGCTTCTTATTCTTTGCAAGAAACCATAGGGACACAGGAATTTGGTTTGTATAGAAAAGCTGGGTCGGCATTGCTACGATACACTCTACCAAATCGGCGTTTACGATGTTCTTACGGATTTCGCCTTCGCCGCCGCTCTGGGAAGAGAGTGCGCCATTTGCCAGCACCATGCCAATCTTTCCGTTAGGTGCCAGATGGTAAATCATGTGCTGCAGCCATGCAAAGTTGGCGTTGTTTGCGGGAGGCAGACCATACTGCCAGCGCACATCATCCTTCAGCTTGTCCGCACCCCATCCGGAGAGGTTGAAAGGCGGATTTGCCATAATGTAGTCTGCACGGAGGGTCGGATGGCAATCATTGAAGAAGGTATCCGCATTATAGCTGCCGAGGTTTGCCTCAATGCCGCGGATTGCGAGGTTTATCTGTGCCATCTTCCATGTGGTGGGGTTTGAATCCTGTCCGAACACGGAAGCCCAGAACAACAGACTTATACTCGGAAGCATCAATATTTCCGCGAAGCAAACATGCAGCGTCCCATATCTGCTTTTCAAAGCCAATTAAAGCGGTATTATTATCAGCCATCTACTTTACTCCTCCAGTTAAGAATCATTTATGTAATGTGATTATTTTCTTACTTTTCAAGCACGTCAGGAACGATTTCCATAATATCTTCAATCCCACAATCCAACGCAGTGCAGATCTTCTGGAGAATCTCCGTGGTGACATGACCATTTCTGCCCATCTTTGTAACGGATGCCGGGCTGATGCCTGCCTTTGCGCATAGGTCTTTTTTCTTCATATCCTTGTCGATGAGCAGCTTCCAGAGCTTTTTATAACTGACAGCCATAAAACAATCTCCTCCATACCGATATACAAAAAATGCTCTGCCACCTGGCAGAGCATTAAGTCTATATAGCCACACTGCCGAGGCCTATTACAACACCGACAGCGTTGTTTAATATAATAGCACATTAAGTCCGAAAAAGCAAGGAAATGATAAGTTCGCACGATTTTCAATTTATATAATGGAGCTCGGACAGAAAGCGAAAATCTCTATCCGAGCTCTTTTCATCTATAACGCAAAGTGGTAAGCAGAACCTATTTCAAATGTTTTTTAATCGTTCTTTCAAGCGGTGGTTGAAAATGTTGCTGTAAAATATCTACCACAGGTTGTACTTTATGCGCTTTGGCTAAATCGATAATCTGACTTTTGTCAAAAAACTCGATTTCGTACTTTCTGGTGCGTGTAGCTGCCGAAGTTAATTGGGAAACTGCCTCCGGTGTAAACCCTCCCAACGACCACAACTGGAACCTCAATCTTTGCCCATCCTGATACCGACTCAGTGCCCAAGTTCTAATGCGGTGAATCGTCTGAGACAACCACTTTTCAACATAGATGTGGTCAAGAGCAGACTGAGTTACATGAATGTATTTCTCAAGGAATTATCCAAACAGTTTCATCAGGATACCATTCTGCTGTGCTGGGATGGAGCGGCATGGCATAAATCCGGGACATTGGAGCTGCCCGAAAACATTGTGCTTTTCCATATTCCCCCATATACCCCGGAAATGAATCCGATAGAGCAGATTTGGAAAGAAATCCGCAAACGCGGCTTTCGGAACGAGGTATTTGCTACCTTGGAGAAAGTAGTTGATCGCCTTTGCGATACGATTTGTTCCCTTGCTCCGCAGACAATTTCCAGCATTACTGGGCGGGATTGGATAGTTAAATCGTTTAATTAGGTTTTAGAATAAAGCCCTGGACGGGGAATACATCGACATTCTTTGCCATTAAAACCAGGCTCCGCGGATCGTTCCCGTGGAGCCTGGTTATTGCGTAAATGTTAATTTTTTGAAGGTATCTTGACAAAAGCGCCCATTCGCTGTAAGCTTACCAAAGTTTTGACTGATTTTGGAGGCGTTACCCATGATTTGGCTCATTTATCTGCTTGCCGGTTTGGGCGCGGGAATTGTGACGGGACTTGCGGGGCTTTCCGCCGCCGTTGTCATTACGCCGCTGCTGGTGGGCGTCTGCGGCTGGGACAGCTACGATGCCGTCACCGTGGCGCTGGCTTCGGATGTGCTGGCCAGTATGCTGACGGCCAACACCTATCGGAAAAACAAAAATATCGACCTGAAACGGGGCCTGATGGTGGGTGCCACCGCGCTGATCGGCACCACGGTAGGCAGTTACTGCGGTTACCTCTTCAATCAGGCCCAGCCCGGCGGACTGGGATTGATCGCCATGCTGACCACTGTATTCCTCGGCATCAAATTTCTCCTGCGCCCTGTGAGCGGCGGTGCGGCGGCCAAGGATTTTGAGGACGGGAAAGCTGCCGCCGCCAAAACAGCCGCCGCCATGCTGTGCGGTCTGGGCATCGGCTGGGTCTGCGGCTTCACCGGCAGCGGCGGCGGTGTCCTGATGCTGACTGTGTTCACGCTGCTGCTGGGCTACAATTTGAAGGTCGCCGTCGGCACAAGCACTATGATCATGACCTTTGTTGCCTTTGTCGGTGCCGTCAGCCATATCACCATGGGCGCACAGATCTACCCCCTGCCCATGGCGGTCATCGTGCTGGTCTGCCTGCTTGGGGCGGTGACCGCGGCAAAATTCGCCAACAAATGCGAGATCGTCAAGCTCAACCACGTGATCGGTGTCGTGCTGATGATTCTGGGTATCTTTACGATCACAACAAAATTCCTGCTGTGACCCCTACGCGCCGCTTACAGATGCTCCCGGATATACTGTCCGATGTTCCCTGTTTCCATGTTCAGGGCAAAGGCAAATTCCTGTTCGATCATTCCCTCCACCTTGTGCAGCATGTCCAGTTCGCTGGTGGGCAAGCCCTTTTCCGTCTTCCGCTTGTGCAGGCAGCTTGCCAGCAGCAGCAGTTCCCGGGTGTCCCTGCGTGAGAGGATCTGCTGGAACTGGGCCAGCCGAAGCTTTCGGTCTGGGACCCAGGGCATCTGGTCGTCCCGAACGCTGTAGATAATGGCATCGATCTCCTCTTTTGTCAGCACCGGGCGCATCCGTGAAAGCGCCTTCGGGTTGTCCGCGGGCAGATAGATGGTGGCGCTGCCGGAGGCCATTGGCTCCACCACAAGGTACTCCTGCTTCCCATTGCCAAAGTCCATGTCCCGGATATCCGCGATCCGGCAGATCCCGTGTCCGCTGTAGCTGATATAGTCGCCTTTTTGATACATATTCCCTCATCCTTCCACTGGGCAAACTAACACAACGGTATTATATCAGAAACCGGTCCGCAATTGCAAAGGCAGTTTTTCCCAAAGAATTTTTCATCTTTTTTGTGGAAAATGCCCTTTGAAACCTGGAAGAAAATGAAGTATACTATAGACGTAACGAGTGGCATCTCTGCGTAAATCCAGTTGCGCAGCGGTGCCGCTTCATTTTTTGAAAGGGGTATCAAAATGAAACGGGTTAAGGCGGCGTGTATCTGCCAGACGCTCCACTTTCTGCTGAAGGAGGATGTGGAGCACGATTACGCGGTGAAGCTGGTGCAGGAGGAAGTGGCCCACTACAAGGCCAATCTGGAACGCAACCGCACACAGTACAGAATCGTGGAGGAGATTCCTCAGGAAGACGGCTCCATCATCGTGAAGGTCATCAAGCAGTACAATGCCTGTCCTGTGGGCGACTATCTGAAGTAAATACCGACAATCAGCGTGTAGCCTGCGGCGTAAATCCAGCAACCAAGGGCTGCACGCTATTATTATGCAAAGGAACGTGATACCAATGGAACAATCCAATCAGCATCTGGGGACAGAGCGTATTGGGAATCTCATGAAGCAATACGCCATCCCCTGCATCATCTCCCTTCTGGTGGGCGCGCTGTATAACATCGTCGACCAGATTTTCATCGCCAACGCCAGCTACCTTGGCTCCTACGGCAACGCCGCCAACACGGTGGTCTTCCCCCTGACAGTGGTAGCCCTGGCCATCGCGGTAATGATCGGCGACGGCTGCTGCGCCTTCGTCAGCATCAGTCTGGGAAAGCAGGAAGCCGGTACCGCAAAGCACAGCGTGGGGTCTTCCGTGATCATGACCGTGGTCAGCAGCCTGATCCTCACCGCGATCTACCTGATCTTCTCCGACCAGATCATCGCCATGTTCGGCGGCACCGTCAACGCTGAAACCTTCCACCACTCCCACGAGTATTTCTTCTATATCTCTCTTGGCATCCCCTTCTATATGTTCGGCCAGGCCATGAACCCCATTATCCGGGCCGACGGTGATCCCAAATTCGCCATGATCTCCACCCTTGCCGGCGCGGTCATCAACATCATTCTCGACCCCATTTTCATCTTTGTTTTCCGCTGGGGTATGATGGGCGCCGCGGTAGCCACGGTCATCGGACAGATCGTCACCGCCGTTCTCGCCATCTGGTATCTTTGCCATATGAAGATCATCAAGCCCGGTAAGGGACACTACCGTCTGTCCGGGCCTGTCTGCGGCAGAACCTTGGCGCTGGGTATCACCAGCTTCCTGTCCCAGATCAGTCTGGTAGCTGCCATGGCTGCCATCAACAATATGCTGCGCAAGTACGGTGCCATGGACGCCGTTTTCGGGCAGGAGCAGTACGCCCAGATCCCCATGGCGGTGGTGGGCATTGTCATGAAGTTCTTCCAGATCGTCATCTCCATCGTTGTGGGCATGGCGGCTGGCTGCATCCCCATCGTGGGCTTTAATATGGGCGCGGGGAAAAAGGACCGGGTAAAGGCACTGTTTAGTAAGCTTTTGATCGCGGAAGCCTGCGTTGGCGCCGTGGCTTTCATTCTGGTGGAGTTCTTCCCCCGGCAGCTTATCGGCATTTTCGGTGCCGCCAACGAAAGCGTCTACTACACGGAATTTGCCATCAAGGCCTTCCGTACCTACCTGTGCATGGTGATCTTCGCCTGTGTCAACAAGGCCTGCTTCATTTTCTTACAGGCCATGGGCAAGGCGGCGGCCTCCACGGCCCTGTCCATGATCCGTGAGATCGTGTTCGGTGTGGGCTTTGCCCTGCTGCTTCCCATTTTCTTCGGTCTGGACGGTGTCCTGTATTCCATGCCCGTTTCGGATATCCTGACCTTCCTGGTGGCGCTGGTCCTGATCATCGGCACTTACCGGGAGCTGAATAAAGGAGGGAAAACCCTATGAAAAACAGAGTTATCACCATCAGCCGGGAATTTGGCAGCGGCGGACGCACCATCGGCAAGATGGTGGCCGAAAGCCTGAATATCCCCTGCTATGACGCGGAGATCATCCAGAAAATCGCTCAGGAAAGCGGCTTCAGCGAGGGGTACATTCAGGAAGCCGGAGAGTACGCCCCCGGCGGCGTACTGTCCAATGTGTTCTCCAACCGGGCCTACGGTCCTACCAACGAGGATTATCTGTGGAAGATCCAGTACCAGATCATCACCGACCTTGCCCAGAAAGGCCCCTGCGTCATTGTTGGCCGGTGTGCCGACTACATCCTGCGGGATACCGCCGACTGCCTGAAGGTCTTCATCCACGCAGGTCTGGACTTCCGGGCCAAGCGGATCGTGGAGGTCTACGGTGAGCGGGAGGCTTCCCCCGAACAGCGGCTCCGGGACAAGGATAAGCGCCGTGCCGCCTACCACCGGTTCTACACGGACAAAAAATGGGGTCAGTACCGCAACTACCACATCGCCCTGGACAGCGGTGTGCTGGGTCTGGAACGCTGCGCCCAGATCATTGAATCTCTTTATTAAATTAAGCAACGCTCCACTGTCCGGAATCGAACAGCGGAGCGTTATTTTTTGGTCACATATAAATAATGATAACGCCCGTCAGCATCCCGATGACCGTCGCGGCGGCAGGCAGCTTGGAGCGCCACATGAGGATGGCCTCCGGCATCAGCTCGCCAAACACCACGTACAGCATAGCGCCGGAGGCAAAGCTCAGAGACAGCGCCAGCGCCGTAGGGCCCATGGCACCCACCGTAAAGCCCAGAATCGCCCCCAGGACCGTGGGAAATCCTGTCAGAGCTGTGACCAGCACGGAACGAACCTTGGGCATTCCGCCGGAAATCAGGGGTACTGCCACAGCCATTCCCTCAGGGATGTTGTGCAGGCCGATGACCACCGCCATGGTCAGGCCGCCCCGGTTCAGCAGAGACGTCTCCGCCGTCCGGGCAAAGGACGCGCCGATGACCATGCCCTCGGGCACGTTGTGCAGGGCAATGGCCGCCGCCATCACCAGTCCCGCCAGAAGCAGTCCGCTGCGGGGCTGACGGCCCTCCCGGTGCTCATGCAGATGGTTAGCGTGGGTCAGCTCTTCCAGAGAGTCCGCCGTTTTGGGATGATTTTCATCAATGTGAGCCACCTCGTGGTTGGTTCCCCGGTCGATCCAGGCGTTCAGCAGGGCGATCACAATGTAACCGATCAAAACACCCGCTACCACCAGTCCTACATCGTTGCTCAGATCATCCGGATGCAGAGCCTCGGTCAGCAGGTCAAAGCACACCACACTGGTCATGACCCCCGCGGCAAAGGAAAGCAGCAGGCTGACGGTTTTGCTGGAATCCTTGCGGAACAGGCAGGACAGCAGCCCGCCCATTCCGGTGCCGCCCATTCCTGCCAGGGCGGTAATACCGATCACGCTCCAAATCATAATTTGCAGCCCCCTTTTGTTAGCTCAGGTTAACTTTTCGTGACATATGGTAGCACAGAGCCATGGGGCTGTCAATTCGCTTTTTACCAGAATTTTTACAAAATTCGGCAGGGTCAGTATAATACCCCGAACAGCAGCTGCCCCGCCGCGATCACAACAGGAAGACTGATGGCGAAGGAGATGGTGGAGAACAGCACCGAATGGGCGCACAGCTCCGGTTGGATGTCGGTCTGGATGGAGTAGATGGTGGTCAGCGTGGCGCAGGGACAGGCCAGATATACCAGTACACACAGTTTATCCTGTGGGTTCATGGGTACGGCCATGAGCACCAGCATAGCCAGGGCCGGGAGCAGGAAATTCCGCAGCGCCATCACCAAATACACCGCCTTCTCCCTGAAAATTGCCAACAGGTCATTTTCCGACAGCATGACGCCGATGATGATGAGAGACAGTGGCGTGATCATGCTGCCGATACTGCTGACCACCGTCTGCACCGGCACAGGCCAGTGAAGCCCCAGTGCCAGCATCACAAGCAGAGCGACGGTGGTCAGGGTGGGCACGGTGAGAATCGCTTTGAGATTGATTTTTCCGCCTGTGAACAGGGGCAGCTGCACCGTGAAGAACAGCACGTTGAAAACGATCAGTGCCGCGCAGTTATACAGCACCGCGATCTCTCCAAACAGCGCCTTGCACAGAGGCAGGCCCAGAAAGGTGCAGTTGGGAAAGGTAATCAGACTGGTCATGGCAGTGCGGAATCCATCTTCCGCATGAGCTGCCCGGAACAGCAGCAGGCTGACCGCCATCGTGCCGCCCATCACCAGGAACATGATGCCCATAGCCAGCCCCAAACTGCGGAAGCCCTCCGCGTCCACTTCCATGCTGGCGGCAGACAGGATGGTGAAAGGCAGGATCAGGCTGGAACAAAGCTTCGTCAGGTATTTTCGCTGGTCCGGGTCGATAATGCCCAGCCTGCCTGCTCCAATACCCACCGCGACATAGCAGAAAATGACTAAAATCTGCTGCAGCACCAAATGCATTGACATTGTATTGACTCCTACTCCGTTACTTTTCCGCGGGGAAAGGAACCACCCGCAATTCCTTGGGATAGTGGTTGAGCACCTCACAGCCGTCCTTAGTGATCAGCACCAGGTCCTCGATGCGGACACCGATATTCTCCTCTGGGATATAAATGCCCGGCTCCACGGAGAAGCACTGACCGGGACGGATGATGGACTCGTTGACAGCGGATACATCCCCCGCCTCGTGGACTTCCAGTCCGATGGAATGTCCCGTGCGGTGGGTGAAGTATTTTCCGAAGCCCCTTTCCTCGATATAGCTGCGGGCGGCATCGTCCACATCCTTCATCCGGTTGCCGGGCTTTGCCGCCGCGATGCCCCGGCGGTTGGCTTCCAAAACCACCTCATAAATTTCCCGCTGGCGGTCCGACACCGTGCCCAGGAACACCGTCCGGGTCATGTCGGAGCAGTAATCGTCTTTCAGACCGCCGATATCCAGCACCACGCAGTCCCCGTATTTCCCACGGGAGCCGTCCGGCTCGTGGTGGGGGTCCGCCGCGTTCCCGGCAAAGGCGGTGATGGGGTCAAAGGAGAAGCCCTGACAGCCAGCGCCTGCGTAAAGCTTCGCAAGAATATCCTTTAATTCCAGCTCCGTGTGGCCTTCGCTTAGAATACCCACCAGTTGATCCATCACACCGTCATTCAGCCGGGAAGCGATGCGCATTTTCTCCTGTTCCTCCGGTGTCTTGATCTGCCGGACGCCGTCCACGATGGCAGAGCTGTTCACGTAGCTGCTGGCAGCGTTCAATCCCTGAAGCCGCAGCAGGAACCGGGCAGGCCAGCTTTTATCAATGGCAACGGGTGCGGCCGGGTCCATGAAGCGGCTTAAAATCTCCACGCCGTCCTGGATATCGTTATAATACTGGATCTCCACGCCCAGATCCTTCGTCTGACGGAACAGGTCGTTGACCAGCAGTCTGTGATTTCCGTTTTGGTTCAGATAGAGAACCAGCAGCCGCTCGCCGGGGTGGATCCACGCACCGGTGAGATAGAAGATCACCGCCGGGTCGGAGATGATGATCTGGGGAATGCTTTCCGCCTCCATGGCGGATAAAATCGCGTTCAATTTCTGTTTATCCATAAAATATCCTCGCCATTTCTCAAAATGTACAAAGGCTCCCCACATAGGGGAGCCAAAATTTTGTCTATCGGTCTTCCCGGAAGTAGGGAACGCCCAAGCTCTCTGGAGGCTGGTTGTCCCGCTTGTTGCGCATACTGGTGAGCACCAGCACGAAGAGCGTGACAATGTAAGGGAGCATCTTGTACAGCTCCTTCACCGCCAGGTTGGTGCCCGTGGGGATGAACAGGTACAGGATATACAGACCGCCAAAGAGGATGGAGGCCAGAATGCCCACATTGGGCCGCCAGATGGTGAAGATGACCAAAGCGATTGCCAGCCAGCCACGGTCGCCGAAAGCATCGTTAGACCACACGCCGCAGGCGTAGTCCATGACGTAGTACAGTCCGCCCAGACCCGCGATCATACTGCCCACGCAGGTGGCGATGAACTTATACTGGGCAATGTCGATGCCGGCAGCGTCGGCGGTAGCGGGGCTTTCGCCCACTGCCCGAAGCTGTAAGCCAACCCGTGTTTTCTTGAGGACATAGGAGCAGACCAGCGCAATGATGATTGCCGCATAGGCAAGGAAGCCATAGGAACAGAACAGCTTGCCAAACACGCCCAGCTTGTCCGCGAAGGGCAGGCTCTTACTGAAATAGGCGCTGGTGGCGGACAGAGCGATGGAAGGCACCTCGCTGCCGGTGAGCTTAATGAGGGAGCCGCCGAAGAAGTTGCCGAAGCCCACGCCGAAGGCGGTCATGGCAAGGCCTGTCACGTTCTGGTTGGCCCGGAGGGTCACCGTCAGGAAGCAGTACAGAAGACCCATGAGAAGGCTTCCCAGCAGGCAGCACAGCACAGGAATGGCCACCGCCAGGAAGCCGTTCATATGGCCGCTCTGCTCGTAGAAGAACGCACCGATGACGCCGCAGATGCCGCCCACGTACATGATGCCGGGGATGCCCAGATTCAGGTTGCCGGATTTCTCCGTCAGAGTTTCACCCGTCGCGCCCAGCAGCAGCGGGATGCCCTGCATGACGGCCCGGGGAAAAAAGGATACAAAATCAAACATTTCCTTAGCCCTCCTTCTTGGTGTGCTTCAGGAAGCTGAGACGGTAGCTGATGAAGAACTCGCTGCCGATGATAAAGAACAGGATGATGCCCGTGAGAATGTCACCGAAGGAGTGATTCAGTCCGTAGATGGTAGAAATTTCGCTGGCACCCCGGCTCAGGAACACCAGCAGGAAGCTGGTGAACACCATGACGAGGGGATTGAATTTTGCCAGCCATGCCACCATGACCGCCGTGAAGCCCCGGCCACCTGCAATGGTGGTGGTGATGGTGTGGTCGGTGCCGCCCACCAGCAGCAGTCCCGCCAGACCGCAGATACCGCCGGAGATCAGCATGGTGCGTACAATGACGCGGCCCACGTTGATGCCCACATAGCGGGCGGTGCGCTCGCTTTCGCCTACAACAGCAATTTCATAGCCCTGCTTGGAGCGGGTCAGATAGAAGTACATGAGGACGGTCAGCACCGCCACCACCAGAATGTTCAGCAGGTACTTGTAGCTGCCGATCTGAGGGAGCCAGCCCGCCTGGGTGGTCTGATTGATAATGCCGATCTTGCCCGCGCCCTTGGGCACCTCCCAGACGATAACGAAGAAGGCGACCAGCTGGGTTGCCACATAGTTCATCATCAGGGTGAACAGAGTCTCGTTGGTGCTCCACTTTGCCTTGCAGATGGCGGGGATGGCGCCCCAGATGGCGCCCGCCGCGATGCTGGCAAAAATCATAATGACGATCAGCAGCCAGTTTGGGATTTTATCGCCAAGCAAAATCATGCAGGCGGCAGTGGCAAGACCGCCGATGAGCACCTGACCCTCACCACCGATGTTCCAGAAGCGCATCTTAAAAGCGGGAGTGACTGCCAGGGAAATACACAGCAGGATCGCCAGATTCTGGCCCAAAATCCAAGCCTTTCTCTGTGTTCCGAAAGCACCCGCGAACATGGTCTTGTAAACGCCGATAGGGTCTTCCCCGGTCAATGCGGTGGTAACAACGGCGCAGGCCACCAGCGCCAGCAGGATCGCCGCGCCCCGGATGGCCCAAGCGTGATACCAAGGCAGGGCGGAACGCTTGGAAATATGCACAATGGGTGCTTTGCTCTGTTTACGCATTTTTCTTTCCTCCCAGCCGTGTCATCATCATACCCACATCAGGCTTGGACGCGCCGCGGCCCTCTACGATGCCGCTGACCTTTCCGCCGCACAGCACCAGAATTCGGTCGCACAGCTCCAGCAGCACATCCAGATCTTCGCCCACATAAACCACCGCCACACCGGCCTTCTTTTGCTGGTTAATGAGGTCATAAATGGTATAGGAGGCGTTGATGTCCAGTCCCCGGACGGCATAGGCCGTCAGCAGAACGCTGGGTGCGGAGGCGATCTCCCGGCCCACCAGCACCTTCTGGACGTTGCCGCCGGACAGCCGGCGCACCGGGGTACTGACGCTGGGGGTCACGACCTCCAGATCCTTGACCACCTTTTCCGCCAACTGACGGGGCTTCTTTCTGTCAGTAAAGAAGGATTTCCCCTTACGGAAGGAGCGTAGCATCATATTATCGGTCAAGTCCATGCTGCCGACAAGGCCCATGCCCAGCCGATCCTCCGGTACGAAGGACAGGCACACGCCCATGTCCGCAATACGCAGGGGGTCCTTACCCACCAGCTCCTCCCGGGTGCCGTCATCGGCCACATAGCAAATGCTTCCCTTTTCCACGGGCTGCAAGCCGGCGATGGATTCCAGCAGCTCTTTCTGACCGCAGCCGGAAATACCCGCGATGCCTAAAATCTCGCCGCTGTTGATGGTGAAGCTCACGTCCTCCAGCTTGAGGGTGCCTTCCATATCCCGGACGGTCAGGCCCTTGACCTCCACCCGGGGTTTAGAGTCCACCGGGTCGGGGCGCTCAATGTTCAGCGTCACAGGGCGGCCCACCATCATGTTGGTCATCTCCTGGGCGTTGGTCTTGGCAGTGAGCATATCGCCGACAAACTGGCCATGGCGCAGAATAGCCACCCGGTCGGACAGCTCCTCCACCTCGTGCATTTTATGAGTGATAATGACAATGGCCTTGCCCGCGTCCCGCATATTCCGCAGAACAGCGAACAGCTTCTCCGTCTCCTGAGGGGTCAGAACGGCAGTAGGCTCGTCCAGGATCAGGATGTCCGCTCCACGGTAGAGCACCTTGACGATCTCCACGGTTTGCTTCTGGGAGACGGACATATTGTAGATCTTCTGGTTGGGGTCCACATCGAAGCCATAGGTGTCGCAGATGGCCTTGACCTTTTTCGCCACCGCGTCCATGTTCAGACGCCCCGGCTCCTTCAGGCCCAGCACAATGTTCTCGGCGGCGGTGAGGACATCCACCAGCTTGAAGTGCTGATGGATCATGCCGATGCCGTAGCCGAAAGCATCTCTGGGGGAACGGATCACTGCTTCCTGCCCGCCAATGAAGATCTGGCCCTCGTCCGGGAAGTAGATACCGGAGAGCATATTCATGAGGGTCGTCTTGCCGCTGCCGTTTTCACCCAGCAGAGCTAAGATCTCACCCTTATAAATGTCCAGCCAGACCCGATCGTTGGCAAGGACGGTGCCGAATCGTTTGGTGATGTCCCGCATTTGCACTGCGGCAGTTTTATTTTCCAAAGGGTTCACACTCCTTATATATTTCCATGTTGCAAAGGGCAGCGCGGCGAAGAGCTCACTGCGCTGCCCTTTGCAGCAGAGAATGGGAAGCCCCAAAAGGGGCCTCCCAGATTCTGTAACAACTTAGAACGCGGTATCCAGCAGAGTGATGCCGTCGATCTGAATATCGAAGTAAGGCGCGGAACGCTTGGTAGACTCGCTAAAGTAGCCGTTCTCCACGACCTCGGTGTCGGGGGTGTAAGCGGGATCGGTGTCCACGTCAGCCATGTAGCTGCTGATGGTCTCGCCGCCCACGGTGAAGGTGGAAACGTCGAAGACGTGCAGATTGCCGGCCTCGATGTCAGCCTTGACCTCGGCGACCTTGTCGGCAGTGCCGGCGGCAGCGGCCTGCTCGTTGATGTCGGTCAGCACAACGGAGCCGGTGGCGATGGTGCCGGTCCAGTCAGCGGCAATGGCTTCCCCGTTCATAACGCAGTTCACCACGTACTCATAGTAGGGTGCCCAGTTGATGCGGGAAGAAACGATGAAGGTGTTAGGGCAGGCGGCAACGGTGGAGCCGTTGTAGGAGACGTTGGGCACACCGGCGGTCTCGCAGGCAGTGGGAGCGCCCATGGAGTCAGCGTGCTGAGAGATCAGCTTAGCGCCACCCGCGATCAGCTTGTTGGCGCCTTCCTTCTCGGCGGTCTCGTCATACCAGGAACCGGTGAAGGTGACCTCCATGGTCACGCTGGGACAGACGGACTTGGCGCCCAGATAGAAGCTGGTGTAGCCGGAAACGACTTCAGCGTAGGTGAAAGCGCCCACGTAACCCATCTTGGCTTCCTCAGCGGTGAACTCGCCGGCCTCGATCATCTCGTTCAGCTTCATACCGGCGGCAACGCCAGCCAGGTAACGGCCCTCGTAAATAGCAGCGAAAGCGTTGTGGTAGTTGCTCAGCCCCTGGGTGTGGGCCTTGGTGCCGGTGGCGTGGCAGAACTGGACATCAGGGAACTCCATAGCGGCCTGGATCATGTAGTCCTCATGGCCGAAGGAGTCAGCGAAGATGATGTTGCAGCCGGCGTCAGCCAGCTCGCAGGCGGCGTCATAGCACTCCTGGCCTTCGGGGATGTTGGTACGGAAGATGTACTGATCCTCAGTCAGGCCCAGAGCGGCGCAGGCTTCCTTGGCACCGTTCATGAAGTTCAGGTCATAGGTGGAGTTCTCGTCGTGCAGGAAGATGAAGCCCAGCTTCACATTGGCGGCAGCGGCGGGAGCTTCGGCAGCGGGAGCCTCAGCGGCAGGAGCGGCGGCTTCGGTTGCAGCGGGGGCAGCAGTATTGCCGCCGCAGGCGGCAAGACCCAGCACCATGACCAGAACCAGAGCCAGAGACAGAATCTTTTTCATGTTCTTATTCCTCCTAAAATTTTCTGTGTATGTGCGTTTGTTGCCAGCAAGAAACATCCGTTTTAGCAGCGGAAGCAACTTCTGGCAGAAAAAGAAGCGTACAGATAGCATGGTAATCCAAAATTCACAGTTTGTCAACACAACCCGGGGCCATTTCAACTTTTTTTCGGTTTTTCACAAAAAAGCGCCACCTTTCGGCCAGTTTTTTGCTATGATTCAAAAGGCTCCCCTGTTAGGGGAGCTGGCACGGCGTCAGCCGTGACTGAGGGGTGCCTCCATAGTCGAAGGCACAACACCCCTCAGCTTCGCTGCGCTCAGCAGCTCCCCTCAATGGGAGCTTTTTTACAATTTCAGCATTCTATAGCCGATGCCGATGTGGGTTTGGATATACTGGGTATCCGGGTCTTTTTCCAGCTTTTTCCGCAGGGTCGCCATATGTACCCGCAGAGATGCCATGTCGCTTTCCCAGCAGCTGCCCCAAATCTTGTCGGTCAGGTAGGTGTGGGTCAACACCTTGCCCACGTCCTTGGCAAGCAGACACAGGAGCTTATACTCCGTAGGCGTCAGCTTCAGAGCGTTTCCGTCCAGATAGGCACAGCCCGCTCCGTAGTC
The DNA here is from genome assembly GCA_030539285.1 of Eubacteriales bacterium. Classification (GTDB taxonomy): domain Bacteria; phylum Bacillota; class Clostridia; order Oscillospirales; family Oscillospiraceae; genus Faecousia. The sequence continues at coordinate 53,739 of JAUNSH010000005.1, read as the reverse complement.
GATCGTCAGGCTGCCGTTGTGAAAAATGGACTCCCCTGTTTTGCTCTCCAGCGCCGTGAGCCTGCGCTGAGTCACCCGCAGCCGGGCCAGCAGCTCCGCCACGGAGAAGGGCTTGGTAAGATAGTCGTCCGCCCCGGCGTCCAGCGCGGCGATCTTATCGGCATCCTCGCTGCGGGCGCTGATGACGATAATAGGCATCTGGGACCAGCATCGGATGCGCTTGATGACCTCCACCCCGTCGATGTCCGGCAGGCCCAGATCCAGCAGCACAATGTCCGGCTGCTGGGTGGAAGCGGCGGCAATGGCGGATTCCCCATCGGACGCGGTAATATAGCGGTATTCATTGGATTTTAAGGTAGTGGTGATGAGATTGCGGACGGTGCCGTCGTCCTCCACCACCAGAATCAGGGGCTTATTCATGGACTTTCACCTCCCCGGAGGGAACTGTAAAGGTAAACACGGTGCCCTTGGGCCGGTTGTCGGCAACGGAAATTTCTCCGCCGTGGGCAGTGATGATGGATTTGCACAGGCCCAGCCCCAGCCCCAGAGAACGGCGGCTGTCCGCAATGGGGTTGCTGCCGGTATAGAACATCTGGAAAATTCGCTCCTTTTCCCCGTCGGAGATACCGGGGCCGTCATCCGCCACGGAAACTACCGCGCAGCTGCCCTCCCCCTTTGTGGTGATAGCAATGTGAGAGCCGGCGGGGGTATACTTGATGGCGTTGTCCACCAGATTGATGACCACCTGCACAATGAGCCGGGCATCGCATTTTGCCAGAAGCAGTTCATCGCAATGGGACACCGTAATGATATGCTCCGATTTTTTGCGGCTGATGTGCTGCAAGGCCTCGGAAACCATTTCCTCCACCAGCTGGGGCTGGGTATTCAGCTTCATGTGGCCTTCCTCGATCCGGGTCACCGCCAGCAGGTTTTCCACCAGATTATATAGCCACGCCGCGTCGTCGTAGATATCGCTGTACATCTGGTTTCTGGTCTCCGGGGACAGACTCTCACTGTCAGACAGCAGAATGCCCGCGTTGCCGGAAATGGCAGTCAGCGGCGTGCGCAGATCGTGGGAGATGGAGCGCAGCAGGTTGGAACGGAGCTTTTCGTTCTCCGCCAGCAGCTTTGCTTCCTCCTTCTCCTTGGCGTTGCGCATATTTTCCAGCGCCAGGGCGCACTCGCCCAGGATGGACAGCAGAACGCTGTTTTCAAAGGCTTCCAGAGATTCCGACCCATCCATGACCACGCTGCCGTAGACCTTTGCGGCGGTTTTGATCAAATAGATGGTGGAGTTACGCTTTCCGCCGGTGGTGATGCCGGGGTGCACCGCCAGCTCCCGGTCAGACAGCTTGTGCAGCTGGGTCTGAGCTGCCTGAAAGATTTCCTCCTCCGTGGCAGCCTTTTGCAGCATCTGGTTGGTCTCAAACAGCAGGTTGGTACGGTAGGCCGCCCGGGTGGACTGCTTGACCTGGCTTTTCAGCCGGTCTGTCAGGGTGCCCACGATCAGCGCCGCCACGATCATAATCAGGAAGGTCATGGGTGCGCCGTGCTCATAGACCCGCAGGGAAAACCGGGGGCTGGTGAAGAAAAAGTTGAACACCACCACGCTGCCCACAGCGGACAAAACGTAGCTGCTGCGGGTAGAGGTAGCCATCGAGGTCAGCAGCACCGCCAACAGATAGATGGCGATGATATTCGCCTCCGTAAAGCCCACCTGAGAAAAGGCATAGCCCATCACCGTGGCAAGGCACAAAATCCCCAGCGATACCGCCCAGTCCCGCGCAAGTGTGGGAAAATCCGCTTTTCCACTGGCTTTTTGAGAACGGTAGGTACCGTCCACACTGGCGTCCGGGATGATGTGGATGTCCATATTTGGGGCGATGGCGATGAGTTTTTCCGTCAGAGTGGGCTTGCTCCAGGGGTGCTTTCTCGTCACCGTACTTCTGCCGATGACGATTTTTGTCACCCCGGAGAGCCTTGCGTACTCCGCGATCTGATAGGATACATCGTCACCGAACACCGTCTCCACCGCCGCACCCAGAGATTGGGCCAGCCTTACATTGGCCCGGAGCCGCTCCCGGTCGGCGTCCGGCATGGCTTCATAGCTGGGGGTCTGGACGAACAGGGCTGTGAAGCTGCAATGGAAGGCCTGGGCCATGGTGGCGGCGGTGCGGATGATCTTGGCATTGGACGGTGCCGACGACAGGCAGGCCAGAATATGATCTTTTGGCTGCTCCATTGGGACACCCCCTTCCTTTTTCGCCATTATATCACAGGCTACAGGGAATTTCCACCGCTTTGCCGCAGATACCGCAGGAATGCCGCGGCGCAGTCCGACTGCAGGCCGGTTTTCCAGATGACCTGCTGGGCAGCAAGCCCCGCAAGCTCAACAGCGCAGCTGCTCAGGCCATGCAGAGAACGGCCGTTCCCCGGCAGGAAACCAACGGCCGCCCGCCCTTCATACACAGCCTCCTGCACAGCCGGGTCTGTGTGCAGCACCATCTCGACATCCGGATTCTCCCGTGAAAATTCCGCCAGCAGCCGGGCCATCTGCTCCGCCGCTGCAGGGTCCGCAAAGGCAAGGGAAAGAACCTCTTTTTCCTCCGGCTCCTCCTGCCGCGCGAGAAGGCTGTCGACTTTTCCAAGACTGCGGAACAGATATACCTGTCCCGCCAAAAACGCGATCAACGCCAAAATGGCCCACATATCTGTTCCTCCCTTCCAAAAGAAACCCATGTCAAATCTTGAAGCATTTTTGCAGATCCTTGTACTTTCCCATGACCATCAGGGTCTTTTCCTCAGAAAGCGGCGTATCCGAGGTGATAAAGGCGTTCAGCTTCTGGCCGGTCTTCACTGCCAGAATGTTGATGCCGTACTTTTTGCGGATGTCCACCTGTCCCACGGTCTTGCCCAGCCAGGCCCTGGGGATGCTGACCTCAAAAATCGCATGCTCCTTGTCGATCTCGATGTAATCAAGAATATGATCGGCGCTGCACCGAATGGCTGTCCACCGGGCCAGCTGCTTTTCCGGGTAGACCACCTCGTCGGCGCCGTTGCGCAGCAGGAACTTTTCCTGCACATCCGTAGCCGCCCGGGATACCACTCTACGCGCCCCCAGTTCTTTCAGCAAAGACGTGGTTTCCAGAGAGCTTTGGAAATCGTCTCCGATGGCCACGATGCACACATCGTAATTGTCCACACCCAGGGAACGCAGGAAGTCCTCGTTGGTGCTGTCACCGATCTGGGCGTTGGTGACATAGGGCAGGATCTCCTGCACCCGTTCCTCCTTATGGTCCACCGCCATGACCTGATGGTTCAGTTCCCGGAGCTTCATGGCGATGTGTTTTCCAAACCGGCCCAAGCCGATGAGCATGATTGATTTCATGATATAGCCTCCCGTTCGTATTGCGGCATCCCAGTGTAGGGCAGGGACAGGCTCCCGCCCTACAATTTCTTTGAAACACAACTGTCAATTCATTTTTGTTTATCCAACCGTGATCTTCTCCAGCGGCAGTTTGGAGAGGGTGTTTTTCTTGGCAGGCAGCGTGGCAAAAATCAGCGTCAGCCCACCCACTCTTCCGAAGAACATCAGCGCGATGAGCACCAGTCTGGAAACCGTGCCCAGTCCGGGCGTGATACCAAGACTCAGCCCCACCGTGCCCACTGCCGACGCGCTTTCGAACAGGCAGTTCAGCAGCGGCAGGCCCTCGGCGGCGCTGATGACCATACCGCCCCCGAGGAACAGGGCGATATACATTAAGAACACAGTGACAGCATTTTTCACGGTTTCGTCCGCGATCCTCCGGCCATAAAACTGCCCGTTTGCCCGCTTGCGGAACACCGCAACGGAGCAGGACACCAGCACTGCCAGGGTGGTGGTCTTCATACCGCCTGCCGTGGAGCCTGGACTGCCGCCAATGAGCATCAGAAGGCACATCACCATCTTTCCGACTTCACTCAGCCCGGTCAGGTCCAGAGTGTTGAAGCCCGCCGTTCTCGGGGTCACCGCCTGAAACAGGGAGCCCCAGAACCGCTGGTCGAAGGGCAGTTCGTTAAATTCCGCAAAATAGAAGTACAGCGCCGGAAGCACGATCAAAACGCCGGTGACGGACAAAATCACCTTGCTCTGCATCCGGTAGCGATGGATATGCAGGCCATTATACCGAATGTCCTGCCAGGTCAGAAAGCCGATGCCGCCAATGACGATCAGCAGCATCACCGTAATGTTCACCACTGGATTCTGATTATAGGCCGCCAGAGAAGAAAAAGGTGCCCGGGTGCCCATCAGGTCAAAGCCCGCGTTGCAGAAAGCGGAGACGGAATGAAACACCGCCAGCCTGACGCCCCGCAGGCCCTGTTCCGGCACGAACACCGTCATCAGTGCCAGAGCGCCAAGCAGTTCAAACAGGAAAATCCCCTTCAGGATAAACCCGGTGAACCGAACAATGCCGCCCACCTGTGGGGCGGAAATGGCATCCTGCATGGTGCTGCGCTGCATCAGGGAAATTCGTTTTCCAGAGGCCATGGTGATGGCCACGGCAACGGTGACCACGCCCATGCCGCCGATCTGAATGAGCAGTAAAATCACGACCTGCCCAAAGACCGACCAGTGGGTGGCCGTGTCGTACACGATCAGTCCCGTGACGCAGACCGCCGAGGTGGAAGTGAACAGGCAGTCGAGAAAGGGCGTCCCCTCCCCTGCCGCCGCGGAAACCGGCAGCATGAGCAGCAGCGCCCCCGCCAGGATCACCAACAAAAAGCCGAAGAGGATGATCTGTGAGGAGGATAGTTTTCGATTACGCAAAGCCGCCCACATGGCCCGGCCCCCTTACCCTTGATTGTGACACTATCATAGAGGATTCGACATAAAAAGGGTGTTAAGGACGCCCCGGCGGGTGTTAAGGTTTTATAAAGATTCCGCTGCGGCGGAAATGAACAATTGACAATCGACAGTTGACAACTGTCAATTCAGCTCCCGAATATGCAAAAAACTTCCCGTCCGCAGCAGGACGGGAAGTTTTTTTGTTCAAAAGGGTTATGCCAGCATCTTCATGATGTTCGCCACCAGAATGCCGCAGGGGGTGCCGATGACGTAGCCCAGCAGAGCCATCAGGATACCCACGGGCACCAGAGAACCGGCGTAGGAGCCAGCCAGCACGGGAGCGGAGGCGGTGCCGCCGATGTTGGCCAGAGACGCCACGGCAGCTGTGAACATATCCAGCTTGAACAGCTTGCTGAACAACAGCAGCAAAACACCGTGGATAGCCAGAATGATGAAGCCGGTGAGGATCCAGGCGGGAGCGTCCGCCAGCTCCAGCAGGCTTGCACGGGAAGCAAGCAGGGCGATAACGGTGTACAGCAGCAGGTTAGAGACTTCAGCAGAGCCGGCGACCTTGCCCAGAGGAGACACGGCAGCCACCAGACCCAGCACGGTGATGAACAGGACCGTCCACGTGGCCTTGTCCAGGAAGGACAGGGAACCGTTCAGGAACGCGCCCACGTTCTGGCCCACGGCGGAGACAGTCAGGGCCACGCCGATGATCAGGATCATGCTCTGGAAGGTGATGGGCTTGTTGTTCAGCTTGGCATCGTCCGCCAGCTTGGTGGAAACCTCGTCCAGCAGCTTGGTGTCGGCCTTGGTCCACTTGTTGAACTTGGGGGCCAGCTGAATGGCCCACAGCAGGAACATGACCCACAGGGAGTAGTCGATGGAGTCAATGACCAGGGCGTAGCCCATGTCTGCCTCGCTGATGTCGAGAGCCGCCTGCACAGCAACCATGTTGCCGGAGCCGCCCAGCCAGCTGCCGCACAGAGCACCCAGGCCCATCCAGGCATCGGAGCCGATGACGCCCTTCATCAGCAGGAACGCAACAACGAAGCCGATCATGATGGTGATGGCGGCGGTGAAGAAGCCCAGCAGCATCTTGGGTCCCAGCTTGATGATCTTACGGATGTCGCAGCGCAGCAGCATGGTAAAGATCATGGCGTAGGTCATGCTGTTTTTCAGTGCGCTGTAGGCGGGCTTGGTCTCCGCCATGTCCCACACGCCCAGAGTGCACAGCACCATGGACAGCAGGTACAGCAGGACCACTGCGGGGATGAACTTAAAGAACTTCCAACCGGTGCTCTTTTCCAGTGTTACCAGAACCGCCGCCAGCAGCAGCAGAACCGCTATGTAAGTAAAGCCGTTGGTAATCATAGTAATCCTTCCTTTTCACTTTTATTCTTTCGGAAACCCCCGAGGGCTTTGGCTGCTATCCCGAAGGATCTCACCGCTCCGGCACTTCCGCAGTTGATGGGGTCAGTCGATGTAGGTGATCCTTCCTTCCTCGATGCCCAGAATGCCCAGGCCGGGAGCGTCAGAAACAGTGATCTCCTTCTCGTTGAACACCGCGCCGCCCAAAATCGGGTCCTCGCTGCACAGCACCGGGCCGTCCAGATCCACCTTGGTGATGATGTTCTTTGCGCAGCTCAAATGCACGGCGGCGTTGACGGATATCTTGGCTTCCAGCATACAACCGATCATGCACTCCACGCCGAAGACCTCGGCGGCGGAGGCGATCTTCAATGCGTTATAAAGACCACCGCACTTCATGAGCTTGATGTTAATCAGGTCAGCCGCGCCCATTTTCATGATGGTCATGGCATCCTCGGGAGAGAACACCGCCTCGTCCGCCAGAACGGGCACGTAGCTGCGCTCAGTGACGTACTTCAGGCCCTCAAAGTCGTGGGCCTTGACGGGCTGCTCCACCAGCTCGATGTCCAGCCCCTGCTCCTGCATCTTATTCAGAATTTTGACAGCTTCCTTGGGCTGCCAGGCCTGATTGGCATCGATGCGGATGACCACATCCTTGCCCACGGCCCCCCGGACTGCCGCCAGTCGTGCCACATCCAGCTCGGGGTTCACGCCTACCTTCATTTTCAGGCAGTCGTAGCCCCGGTCAATGGCAATAAGGGCATCCTTCACCATGGTCTCCGGGTCGTTGACGGAGATGGTGATGTCCGTCACGATTTTTTTGCGTCCGCCGCCCATAAGCTTGTAGACAGGGATCTTGTACAGCTGGCCGTACAGGTCCCACAGGGCCATATCCACAGCGGCCTTGGCGCTGGTGTTGCCCACGATGCACTTCTGCACGGATTGCAGCAGCGGCTCAAATTCATCCACATCTTTTCCCACGATGGTCTTGGCGATGTGGTCCTGAATGGCGCCGATGATGGCACCGGTGGTATCGCCGGTGATGGCCCCGGTGGGAGGGGCTTCGCCATAGCCCACCGCGCCGCAGTCGGTGTGAATTTCGACGATCACATCCTCCACGGAATTAACGCTGCGCAGGGCCGTCTTAAAGGGGGTACGCAGAGGGACGGAGATCCGGCCCAGACGAACCTTTGTAATTTTCATAGGAACGCTCCTTCCTTATTTCGCCATCTCATACATAGCCGCGGCGATGATCTGTGTGTTTTCCATCAGCCGGGAAAGCTCCAGAAATTCGTCGGGCTTATGCTCCCGGATCTCGTCGCCGGGGAAAATCGGGCCAAAGGCCACGATATTGGGCAGGCTCTTGGCATAAGTGCCGCCACCGATGGATTTGGGCGTTCCTTCCAGCCCCGTCTGCTCCCGGTACACCTTCATCAGTGTCCGCACCAGCTCGCTGTCCTCAGGGACGTAGAGCTTTGCCTTGTGCAGCTCAGCGGCTTTGGTGAAGCCGGCGGCGGCAAATTTCGCGTCCAGAATAGGCGCGCAGTCGTCGTAGGACTTGGTCACGGGATAGCGGTAGTTGATCTTCATTTGCAGGCTGCCGTTTTCAATATTCAGGGTACCCCAGTTCAGGGTCAGCTTGCCGGAAACCTCGTCAGAAATCGCGATGCCCGCCGACGTGCCGTCGGTTTCCATGCCCAGGGTTTCCGCCAGGAAATGGATGGCATTCTTTGTGTCGCCTTCCAAAGGCAGGGTATCCAGCGCCAGCAGCAGCCGTCCGATGGCGTTTTCTCCCAGCTCCGGGGTGCTTCCGTGGGCACTGGTGCCCTCGGCTTCCACGAACAGGCCATATTCGGTAGCGGTATAGCGCAGCTTGGGCGCTTGCAGCTTGGACAACCGCTGAGCCAGCTCCTGAGAACAGGAAAGCTTGGCGCAGGCGGAGGAGGGCACCACATTGGGGGCCGTGCCGCCGTAGAGGGAAATCAGCTGCAGATCCCCTACCCGGTCCAGCTTCTTCTCATAGGTCACGTTGATAATGCCCTTCTCGCCGTTGATCACCGGGTACTCTCCGTCAGGAGTAAAGCCCATCACAGGAATTTCCCCATTATGGGCAAGGTAATATTTCATATCGGCGGAGCCACTTTCCTCGTTGCAGCCCCAGAGCACCCGAATTCGGCGGCGGATAGGCAGGCCGGAATCCCGCAGAGCCGCCAAGGCGAACAAGGCCGCAACAGAGGGTCCTTTATCATCCATGGTGCCCCGTCCGAAGATCCGTCCGTCTTTGATCTCACCGCCCCAGGGGTCGAAGCTCCAGTCGTCCCCGGCGGGCACCACATCCAAATGGCCCAGCACAGCCACCATTTCCTCGCCGGTGCCGTATTCACACCAGCCCAGCTGCCCGTCCATATTCACCGTGAGAAAACCCAGGGCCTCCGCCGCCGCCAGTAAATGATCCAGACTTCTGCGGACCTCGCTGCCGTAAGGCATTCCCGGCTCCGGCTCTCCCTGTACGCTGGGAATCCGAAGATTTTCCTGCAGGCACTTGAGCATAGACGGCTCCAGCTGTTTGACACATTCCTTTAATTCCATAGCTGACCTCCTGAAAGCCCCGTGCCCCTTACCCGGAGCAGAATAATAGTTTTATGATATCAAATTCCCGGCGGCTTGTCAACAATTCATTTTATTTTTTGCATTTTCTGCGTGACGATTATGCAAATATAGGCAGGTTCTCCCCATAGATATCGTTATCTGTGCATTTCCGTCCAAATCCCGTTGCAGAAATGACAGCCCTTCTTTCCGAAGCGTCATTTTAGTAAAATCTCACAAAAATGTCCAAGCTTTTTTCACAATACCTACAAAAGAACATCCCCGGCAGCAGAAAGGATTGTCACGCCGTCGAAGGAATGCTACAATATTTTAACTCAAGCAGGGAGGTTTTACACCATGGATGAACAAAAACGCAACCGCCGCAACCTCTGGATGTTCCCTCTGGGCACCATTGGCCGGGACGCGACCTACGCACTGTTTACCAATTTCCTTCTGACCTACATACTGTTCACCCGGCAGCTCAGTGCCGCCCAGCTCAGCGCTGTCACGGTCATCATGGTGGCAGCCCGGGTATTCGACGGCCTGAATGACCCCATCATGGGTAACATCATCGAGCGCACCCGCACCCGGTTCGGCAAGTTCAAGCCCTGGCTGGCCATCGGCATTCTGTCCACCTCCGCGGTGGTCACCGCCACCTTCAATACCTCACTGCAAGGCTGGAGCTTCATCGTGTTTTTCGGCATTATGTACTTCCTCCACTCCATCGCCTACACCATGCACGACATCTCCTACTGGGGCATGGTCGCCGCCCTCAGCTCCGACGCCAACGCCCGCAACCAGTTCACCAGCCGGGCCACCCTCTGCGCTGGCATCGGCGGAACCCTCGCCGCCATGCTGATCCCCATGTTCACCACCGGCTCCATGGCCCTGGGCGGCAACGCCATGACGGCCTACGGACGCATTGCCATAATCATCAGCATTCTTTCCCCGCTGTTTTTGTGCTTCACCATTTTCGGCGTCCGGGAGCAGCCCGCCGCGCAGACTCAGGCGCCCACCCCCATCAGCTTCAAGCGTATTTGGAAAACCATCACCGGCAACGACCAGCTGCGCTGGATCGCGGCCTCCTTCCTGATCCACCAGATTGGTAACGGCCTTGCGGTGGGCGGATTGGCTTCCACCTATGTCTATCTGGACTTTGGCTACAGCGGCGGGCTGTACTCCATTTTCAACACCGTTGGTATGCTGGCAACCGCCGTGCTGATGGCAGCCTACCCCGCCATCAGCCGCCGGATCCAGAGGAAAAAGCTGATGAAGGGGATGCTGATGATCTCCGCCGCAGGCTACGCCCTGACCATTCTCTCCGGGTTCCTGATCGCCAATTCCACCGCCCGGTTCTGGGCCATTACCCTGTTCAATATGTTCGCCAACTTCGGACAGTACAGCTTCTATCTGATCATGATGATCTCCATTATCAACACGGTGGAGTACAACGAGTACCTTCACGGCGTCCGGGACGAGGCCATCATCACCTCCCTGCGGCCCTTCCTGACCAAGCTGGGTTCCGCTCTGATCGTGGCGGTCACGTCGCTGTCCTATCTGGTGTTCCGGGTCACCGCCTGCACCAACCAGATCTCCCAGCTGGAAAACGCCGCCGCGCTGGGCACCATCACAGAAGCCCAAAAGCTCTCCTCCATCGAGGGTGTCCTCGCCACGGTGCAGCCCTGGCAGACCCACGGTTTGTTCCTGTCCTTCACCGTCCTGCCCTTCCTTCTGATGCTGATCTCCTATCTGATCTATCGGAAGCACTACACGCTGGATGAGGACCGTTACGAGGAGATCTGCCAGGAGCTGGCACAGCGAAAGGGGCAGGCAGTATGAGTCTGACAAAACTTGCCCTGCGCTTTGCCGCGCCACTTCCGGATTTGGAGCGCTTTGACCGCTATCTGTTCGTTGGCCCTCACCCGGACGACATTGAGATCGGCGCGGGAGCCACTGTGTCCCGGCTGGTTTCCCTTGGCAAACAGGTCACCTTTCTGATTTGCACCGACGGCCGCTATGGCGATGAAAATACCACCCTCCGGGGGTTGGAGCTGGCGGCGGTGCGCAAAGAAGAAGCCCGGCGGTCTGCCGGGCTGCTGGGTGTCACGGATGTGCGGTTTCTGGGACTTTCTGACGGCGGATTTTATTCTCAGGAGGAACTGTTCCATGGTATTGCACAGGTGATCGGGCAGGTTCAGCCCCAGGCCATCTTCGCCCCGGATCCCTGCGTTGACAGCGAATGTCATGTGGACCACCTGAATGTGGGGCAGGCCGTCCGCAGACTGGCTTACCTTTCCTCCAACAGCGGGATCATGGAGCAGTATGGCACAAAATCCGTGCAGATTCAGGCACTGGCCTACTACATGACCGCCCGCCCCAACCGATTTGTGTCCACCCGGGGGCATCTGCAAAAGCAGCTGGACGCTGTGTTTTCCTGCCACAAAAGCCAGTTCCCACCGGACTGTGCCGGGGCAAGGAGTATCCGTCTGTATCTCAAGCTTCGGGCTTTGGATTTCGGCATCCGCAGCCTGAAAGGGCAGGCAGAGGGCTTCCGGGTGCTGGGCCAGACCCAGATGCACTGCCTGCCGGAAGCAGATTGAAAGAATGGACTGACTTTGAAAGCCAGTCCATTTTCCATTACATATCCTGATAAACCGCCCGGGGGCCGCCAATATACTTGGGCCGGGTGCGGGCAAAGAGGACAATCGCTTCGCCGATCTTACTGACGCTGGTGCGCACCGGCACAGCTACCGCTTTCAGGTGCATCCCGATCAGGGTGCCGCCAATGTCCATCCCCGCGTCGGCCCGGATGGTCTCCACCGCCACAGGGTCTGAAAAAGCGTTCCATGCAGTGACGGCGAACCAGCCGCCAGCCTTTGGCTGGGGCTTCACGTTGACGATCTCATAGCCCCGCAGCTCCGTGGCCTCCCGCTCCAGAATCAGCGCCCGGTTCAGATGCTCACAGCACTGGACCGCCAGAAAAATGCCATGCTCCTTCAGCACCGGGTAGATCCCCTCGAACGCTGCCTTTGCAGCCTCCTCACTGGAGCCTTTGCCGATGCGGCTTCCCACAATTTCGCTGGAGGAGCAGCCGATGACCAGCAGGGCGCCGGGCTTCAGCTTCGCCTGCTCCAAAAGCTCCGTAACCGCCTGACGGGCCTGCGTCTTGATTTCCTCGTACATAGAAATGTCCCTTCCTTTTCCCTCAAATCAGAATACCGTTGCAGTGGTCGATCTCGTGCTGGATGATTTGGGCCGTCCAGCCGGTGAAGGTTTTCAGTCTTGTCTGAAAGTCCAGTGTCTCATACCGCACCTTGATTTTTTCGTACCGCTTGGTTTTTCGCGGCCCGCCCAGCAGGGACAGGCAGCTCTCCTCAGTCTCGTACTCCCCCGCCTGCTTCACGATCTCCGGGTTCAGCATGATCATATAGGTCCCGGCGTTGTCAAAGGCGATGATCCTCTTGCAGACACCGATCATATTCGCTGCCATGCCCACGCAGGTATCCTTGTGAGCGGTCAGCGTGTCCAGCAGATCCTGTGCGGTCTGCAAGTCCTCCTTAGCGGCAGGAGCCGACTTCCTCCCGAGGAAAATAGGGTCATGCATCAGTTCTTTCACCATAGGGCACCCTCCTTTTTCCTTATTATACAGCACAAACCCACCGGTGTCCAGAAGGAACTCCGGTGGGTTTCCAATTACGTTCTGTCGAGAATTCTGCCGTCGGTGGAAATGGTGACCACATTCCACGGAATCAGCTTACCGCTGTTTTGCAGGGCCTTCTTCACGGCGTTCTCCAGCCCGCCGCAGCAGGGCACCTCCATGCGGACTACCGTGACGCTGCGAATATCGTTGTTTTTCAGAATCTCCCCCAGCTTTTCTGAATAGTCTACGACGTCCAGTTTGGGGCAGCCCACCAAAGTGATATGCCCACGAATAAAATCCTGATGGAAATTCGCGTAGGCATAGGCGGTGCAGTCAGCGGCCACCAGCAGCTTTGACCCGTCAAACCATGGTGCCTTCACGGGCACCAGCTTGATCTGCACAGGCCACTGGCTCAGCTGGGAAGGTTGAGGGGCGCTGGCCGGGACCTCCTGTGCGTGATGAATGGCCTTGGCCTGGGTACCAGGACAGCCGCAAGGCAGAACCTCGGCTTTCTTTGCCTTGGCTGCCAGCACAGCAGCCTCGTCATAGGCCGCTGCTTCCCGCTCCACAAAGGAGATGGCCCCCGTGGGGCAGGCGGGCAGGCAGTCCCCCAGTCCGTCGCAGTAGTCATCCCGCATGAGCTTTGCCTTGCCGTCCACCATGGCGATGGCCCCCTCGTGGCAGGCAGCCGCACAGGCACCGCAGCCGTTGCATTTTTCCTCATCAATTTCAATAATTCTGCGAATCATATACATTCCTCCTGTTTTCTTGACTTTACGGCTACAGTTTACTATACTGGAGCAAAACAGTATGTTGGATTTCCAACAAAGGAGCGATTTATGGAAGAATATTTTGAAGTTTTGACCCACTGTCCCCTGTTTATGGGCATCAAACCGGAGGAAATCGTGGAAATGCTCAGCTGTCTCGACGGGAAAACTCTCAAAATCCCCAAAGGCAGCCCGGTGTTTCTGGAGGGCGACCCGGCAAACTTCGTGGGCGTGGTGCTTTCGGGCAGCGTTCAGGTAGTTCGGGATGATTTCTATGGAAACCGCAGCATGCTGACGGCAGTGGCCCCCGGCGGACTGTTCGGGGAGGCCTTCGCCTGCGCGGGGCTGGAAGCCCTGCCGGTCAGCGTGATTGCCCTGCAAACCAGCACCGTATTGCTGCTGGACTGCAAAAAAGTGCTGTCCGGCTGCTCAGGTGCCTGCGCCTTTCACAGTCTCCTGATTCGGAATCTGCTTCAGGGCATTGCCCAGAAAAATCTGACTCTGACCCGGAAGATCCGCTGTATGTCCCGGAAAACTACCCAGGAAAAGCTGATGGAATATCTTCTGGAGCAGGCTAAAATCCAGGGGAAGTCAGAATTCACCATTCCCTTTGACAGGCAGGCATTGGCGGACTATCTGGGGGTGGAGCGCAGCGCCATGTCGGCGGAGATCGGCAGACTGAAAAAAAGGGTGTTCTCGAAACCAAGGGTTCCTTCTTTCAGATTCGGGAACAGGAATAAAACAACCTCCCGGTTTTTACACCGGGAGGCTTAAAACGTTTGCTATTTACTCTGTTTTACAGGAAAAATCCTTACTTCAGGCTCTCCTCAACAGCGACAGCCACGGAAACGGTCATACCGACCATGGGAGAGCAGCCATAGAATTGGTCGCTGATTTCTACATCGGTTGTCGCAATAAAATGGGTATCATCATCAGGCTTATAGAATGTTTCAGCACCGAAGCCGAACCGTTCCACAACAGTGTCCAGAAGTGGATTGATAAAGCGAATACTTACCCGTTTCTGTTCGCCGCCGAACATGGAGAAGACACGCTGCGTATATATCCCATGATATATTTGTTCGTTGTTTTTGTTCTGCCGATCAAATAGACTTCGTTTTGGAGTTCCTGAATCTGGTGTTCGCTGCATAGGCTTTCGATTGCCGCAAGCAATCCTTCTTCCTGTTTTTTGGAAATGAATTTGGATGCCCGGACACACTCAGCCAAGAGCCGGAGATCATCAAATTCATAGGGGCGGCAGCTAACCTTATAGCCATGTAAAGAGGGATCGTATTCCACTTCGTAATTCAGAAGATCCCTTTCTTGTGTCAGGATTTCCTGATCCCGGCTCAGAAGCTCCACAAGGTCTTTTATATCTCTGGAAACAGAATTCCTTTCAAAACGCAAAAATCCCCAGGACATCATCCCGTAAGAAGATGAAGTCCTGGGGATTTCATTCAGCCATTCTGCTCCATATAGCGCATCATGGCGTAGGCGGCATTTTTCGCCCCTTCCACGGCGTGCACTACGGTTTTCGCGCCGGTGACTACGTCGCCTGCCGCAAAGACCCCGGGTCGGGTGGTCATGTAGTTCTCGTCCACAATCAGCACGCCGCCCTCGGTGGACTGGAGACCATCGGTGGTGCGCACCAGTTTGGTGCGGGGAACCTGAGAGATGGAGATGATGGTGGAGTCCGCTTCCTCCAGTTCCAAGGCATCCTCATAGCCGGTAACGTTGCCGCTTTCGTCCATGATGGCATTCTGGAACACGGGGCCTTCCTCGGTGATGTGGTGAATCTGCTTGCCGAAGATAAATTCCGCGCCGTCCAGTTTCGCGTAGGAGACTTCGTTGGAGCTGGCGGCGATGGTATTGTCCCGGCTGAACAGCATGACCCGGCGGGAGCCGTTTCGCAAGGCGGTTCTTGCCACATCCATGGCGGCGTTGCCCATGCCGATGACGGCGACGATGTTCCCCAGAGGATGGGCGGCGGGATTGGCAAGGTAGTTAAGACCAAAGTGGACATTTCCCAGAGACTCGCCCTGGATGCCCAGACAACGGGGCTTCTCCGCGCCGGTGCCGATGAACACACTGGCGTAGCCGTCCCGGAACAGGTTGTCGATCAGCAACACTGTGCCGATGGTGGTGTTCAGGCGAATCTGGATACCCATGGCTTCCATCATTTTCTGGTAGCGTTCCAGCAGGCTCTTGGGTAGCCGGAACTCGGGGATGCCGTAGCGCATAATGCCGCCGATCTGGCTGTGCCACTCGAAGATGGTAACGCCGTAGCCCTGAGAAGCCAGGGTGATGGCGGCGGCAATGCCCGCCGGGCCCGCGCCGATGACGGCGACCTTCTTGCCCTTGGGCTCGGGCTTGGGCAGGGTCATGCGGTCAAGGTACATTTCGGAGATATATGGCAACACCGCACAATGAGGACTGCGGGTTTCGGCGGATCTTTTGCCCCAATCGTGCAGTATGAAAAATGGGGAAAACATCCAGTATTCCCGCATTTTTCATAGCCATCAATGGAGCCGATGTAAACGACTCGGTCAGAAAGGGAATTCCAATAATCTCTGTCCGACAGGAAGTTCACATTCAGGCGCACCTCAATGCCTTCCAGCATCCGTTCCACCATTGCGGTGTATCCGCCGATAGGGATGCCCTGATACCGTGCATTGAAATAGTTGTTGTCGAAGGTAAAGCGCACAGGCAGCCGTCGGATGATAAAGGCGGGAAGCTCCGAGCAGGGTCTGCCCCACTGTTTTTCCGTGTAGCCCTTCACCAACTTTTCGTAAATATCCGTGCCAACCAGAGAAATCGCCTGTTCCTCCAGATTTTTCGGATCTGTGATACCCGCAGCTTCCCGCTGCTGCCGGATTTTTTCCTCCGCCTCCTGAGGGGTGATCAGGCCCCACATCTGGTGGAAGGTGTACATGTTGAAGGGCAGGGAGTAAAGCTGCCCGTGGTAATTTGCCACAGGGGAATTGGTGTAGTGGTTGAATTCCGCAATAGAGGTCTACCGTTCGCTACTACCGTCAGATCAATACCGTGCTTCTGACAGTACAGGCTTTTGCCTGTCAGCAGGGTGTCCAGCACGGTATTGCCTGTTTTGTTCTGCGCCTCGTAGGTTGAGATATCCCGTTCGATCTCGTCCAGCCACTGATTTCGGGTATCCGCGTCGGTCTCCGCCCGGAGTGCCGCAATCTGATGCTTCAGGTCGTGGTATTTGCGGTTGATCATCTCAATGGAGTCCCGACTCATCCGGTATTGGGCATACTGGTTCTCCAATATGCGCTGCATGGCACCCACTTCTTTCCTGGCCAGGGCCTGTTCCCGCTGCAGATGGTACGCATACAGCATTGTCACGCCGCACAAATCCACGAAGGTGCGGATGTTGTGAATCTCACTGGTGTACTGTCCGCTGAACGGCGTCCGCTTGAAATAGAAGCTCAGGTTGCTGGTTGCGAACACACAGATTCCCATGATGACGACCACCAGCAGTTCATGTCCTGTGATGACAAGTCGGTTTCTTTGCGGGCTGCTCCTGCGCTCTAACAGCGTCATGATCAGAAAGATGCCACCGTACACCAGCACCAGCAGGCCGTAGCGCTGCCACCATATGCCGTCATTCAATGGCCAGAGATAGCAATGAATCTGCCACTCCAAAGAGGCAGTAAACTCAGCCAGTACAAATGCCCGGACGCAGGTGTACGCTCCTGACAGGAAATCCAAATCACACAGCAGCAGAAGCAGCCCCAGCATCATCCCCGCCGCCGCAATCATACAAGGAATCCACAAATACAGCGGGCAATCGTCGGTCACAACAAGAAACAGGCACTGGACAACCAAGGCAATACCCGCCGAGGGGATATACCACTTCATTGGCATCCGGGGTCTGAACTGAATGGCATAGAGCATACAGGCCATCCATTCCGCGATTCCCGTATAGGTTCGAGGAATATCCAGAATGTTTCCCTTCATAAAACCACCCCGCCTACAAAATTGGTCAGTGCATCCATGAATTCGTTTTTCCTGGCGCGGCTGATCAGGAGTGGCTGCCCACGGACAATGGCGCAGCCATCCTGAATGCTGTCCACGTGCCGCAATGCAACCAGATATCCTTTGTTGCAGCGGAAAAAGTGGAAATTCAGGAGTTTTTCCTCAATCTCTTTCATTGTTCCACTGATGGTGAATTCGCCGGTTTCTGTGTGGAAGATCAGATTATGCGCCTGGCTTTCCACATAGTAAATGGAATCAACATCCAGCTTGTAGGTGCCGCTGCGCACCGTCAGCACCAGAAAATTTTTGATCCTGCTTTTTACCCTTCCAATCGCCCGGTTCAGGCGCTGGGAAAAGGCAAAATAGCTGATGGGCTTGAGAATGTAATCCAGCGCATCCACTTCATATCCGCGGATGGCGTACTGCGCAAGGTTCGTTACGAAGAGAATCACCACGTCCGGATCGGTGCTGCGGATTCTTCTGGCAGTTTCCATACCATCAATCATAGGCATGGATATGTCCAGCAAGATCAGATCATACTGGCCTTTGAAGCTGTTTAGGAACGAGATACCATCGGCATAGCGAGATGCATCCAACTCCTGCCCATAGTCCCGGGAATACCGAATCAGGTATTCCTGCAGTATCTGAGCGTAGGAATCCTCATCTTCCACAATTGCAATCCGCATTCTCATAGCCCCCCATTTTCGGAAAGTCCCACAATACATGTTAATAATTTACCATTATTGTGAGTTACTGTCAATTATCGGTAAGCAATTCCATGAATACCCACACAGAAAAATGGGCGTCCCGGCCATCAGTCAGAACGCCCTTTTCCTTTTACTCAGCAAAGACTCAATATGACCGCAAATCGCTGCTATCTGAAGGCATCAATCCCCAGAACAGAAACGATATCTATTGAATACCAAAACCGTCAAAGCCTTTCGCTATTGCGAATTGAAACATATCCTCGTGGGTTGGGTACCGCAATTCTTCAAAACCTTCTGCTTTCTGAAAGGAAACGATTCTCTGCTTCCAGTTGACCCATATAGAATAACGCATAATTTCGCTCGCCATCACAACGACAAACCTTTGTCAGTTGCCAGAATTCCTGGCTTTTACATTTGTGTCGACCTGATAAACGCGGAATCTCTGCGCCCCATTGTCTGCGCTGGTTACAGCTCCCGCAGGGAGAAGTATAACCAGATACCCCTCGTCATCCACCTCAAACTCTGTTTCTTTCCCAATGGTCACATAATCGCCCAGAGGTGCCTTGTCTATGATCGGGAAGTACTGCACATCCGGATTTTTGTCCATCCGGTTTCCCATCTGCATGGTGATGGTGTCCGTCAGAAACTGCACGTAATCCTCCCCCAGCAGGTCTTCCAGTGTTTGGGGCGTCTGGGGCAACTCCGTTTCCGTTGCAGGCACGGATGGGGCTGTGGGATAGCGCTCAGGGATTTCCCTCTTTCCGCAGGCTCCCAGACATACGGAGGTCAGCAGCAGAGCCAGAAGCATACCAATATACATTTTCTTCATAGTGTTCCTCCTTAATGGTCTTTTTTGTCCTTTGCCGGGATCAATAATTGATTCCAGTGATTGCCAGCACACCGTTTACAACGCCAAAGTTGATATTTGCCGTCCCTCCATCAGAAATGGAAAACCCTGCCATACTGGGTTCAAAATGGTCGATATCCGCTGTTTCTACAGATTTCATCAATTCTTCCGTGAACACTGCATCTGCGCCAAGATTCAGAAAATCTTCCTTGGTTTCTACGATACCGGCTTTCGGCAAACCTACATAGACCGGGAACGCAGTCAGCTCTGCCAGATCTTCCAAATCTTTTCTTGCCGTGACCTCTTTCACTTTCTCGGCAAACTCCTTTGCGGCTTTGCTGTCAACTGCAAAATTGTCCTCATATTCTGCCGCAAGTACAGCGTTTTCTGTTGCTGACGCGGCATCCTCTATTGTGGCCTGCTGTGTTGCCTGCGGGACATTTTGAGCAATATTCTGCTGCTGAGCCGCACCGCATCCCATCAGAAGTGCGCCTGTTAAGACAACGCATACCATGCAAACCGCGATACGTTTCATTTTGCTTTTCATAATGTTATCCTCCAATTTCAAACTCAATTTCTCCTGCCGCGCCATTGGCGATTTCGTACTTGTCAAAAACGATGACCGGGTTGTGGTTGCTATTGATATAGAATTTCGTATTATCCGAAATACCTTTGAAGCCGCCCGCAGCTTCCGCGAAGAAGGTTTCTCCGGCCTGTTCTCTTTCCGCGATCTGCTGCCGGATGCTCTCGTTTGCCAGCGCTTCATAGTCATCGCCCAGAAGGTCCTTCAGGGTAACTTCCTTTCCTGTGTGCAGGTCCAGATTATAGTACCGGGATTCATTATTGGCATTTGACCAGTTTTCATATCCTCTTACCACAAAGGAAAGGTACGCGTCATCCTGTTGCTTGATTTCATAATCAACCTTGATTTTGATATTGTGCGCTGCCCATTCTTCCAAGGTACCGCCGGTTTCCAGAAAAGCGGTTCTGTAATCCTCCGCCCAGGCAATGGCTTCTTCCGCATACTGATTGCAGCGGTCGAGGATTTCCTGATTGATTGCGTCCACCTGCATTCCGGTGTCGTTTTCAATCATTTCGATGGACGGAATCTCCACGGATACCGCAATATCATCTTTCTCCGTCTCATAGGAACGGAACGTCAGCACCCGAGCCAGTCCGCCAATCACAGGCAGCTGCGCGGCTTCCATGGCGAATGCGGGCATGGTATTCAGAGCCAGTGTGAAAACGATGCCAACCGCGGCAGCAGCTGTCCCTAAGCTACGAACCGCCTTTGAAAACCAATACCGATGACTTTCTTTCTCCACCTGCTTGTTGCGGGATTTCGTAATTTCCTGCTGCACCCGAACTGCCAGTTCCTCTGGAATCACAATATTCTCATACTGTTCCTTCATTTCCTTCAGACTACCCATAATGCTGCCTCCTCCATATTTTCTTTCAAAAGCTTTAAGCCCCGATAGAGCTTCGTTTTGACCGTATTCAGGTTATATCCTGTAATAGCGGCAATTTCTTTCAGGGACATTTCCTCAAAGAACCGCAATTTGATAATTTCCTGAACATCCGGCTCCAGCTTCTCCAGTTCGTCGTCCACGTTTTCCTGGTCATAAGCCTTCTCATAGTACACCGCGTCCTCCGCGTCCATGTCGGCTGACACAGCGTCCTGCTTCCGCCGCTTTATCACACGCAGACATTCATTGATCAGAATTCTGTAGAACCAGGTCTTGATCGCGTCCGCGTTTCGGATGTTTTCATAGGCTTCCAGCGCTTTACAGACGGCATTCTGAACCGCGTCGAGTGCGTCCTCCTGGTTTTTGGTGTAGCTGTAGGCCAGTCTATAAAAGCGGTCTTGATGATCCAGAATATACGCTACCAGCTGCTCATAAAGCATCTTTTTCACGGAAGTCACCCTCCCTTCTTTTTGCTTTCTCTGTATAGATTCTCCGGCATGGGAAAAAGTTTCAGATACTTGGAAAATTTTTGCAATCATTGCAGCCGACGTGAAGGCGCACGGCTACTGTACAACAGGATAGACTTTCTCGTTTTTCTTTGGTATACTACCATTGGCAAAGGAGGCGTATCCATGAAACAGGAAGAAAAGAGTCAGAAAAGCAGAGCACATATTTTACAACACGCTTTTGCGGAATTTGCCGAGCGGGGTTATCTCGGAGCCTCTGTAAATACGATCTGCGCAGCCGGAAAAATTTCCAAAGGACTGTTATATCATTATTATGCGGACAAGGACGCACTGTATCTGGCCTGCGTGGAAAAGTGCTATCAGGAGCTGACCGCCGCCCTTTCCGATGTGCTGGATATCGGAACAGTCACACCGGACAGGTACTTTGAGGTCAGGCTGAATTTCTTTGCCCTGCACCCTATGCACCAGCGCCTGTTCTGCGATACAGTGGTAAATCCGCCCCGTCATCTGTACCGGGAGCTGTCTGAACGCCGGGCCTCCTTTGACGCGCTGAACGAAACGATGCTCACCGCGATCCTGGAAAAAGAAACACTGGCGGAGGGTCTTTCCATCCCGGATGCCATTGCACAGTTTCGTATCTTTGAGGACTGCGTCAGCACCTACCTAAAGAACGCCGGACTGGAGCAGCAGCAGACGGACAAGCACAATCAGCTGTGCCGCCAGACCTTCCAGACCATGCTCTATGGACTGATTGCCCGGACATAATTGCCTGTACGCCCGTCCCATGAGGATTCATCCCTATGGGTCGGGCTTTTTCTTGGGTAAATATTGACCTCTTGGTCTGTTTATGCTATATTATCAAAAACAGACCCACGAGTCTACTATTATTTTTGAAAGAAGGAACCCCCCAATGCCCCATAAGAACCCTAAAAACCAATCCGTTCTTGCCGATATGCCCCCGGCGAAGGCCATCGTCAAGCTGGCGATTCCAGCCACACTGGCTCTGCTTGCAAAAGCGGTTTACAATCTGGTGGACACCGCCTACATCGGAATGCTGAACTCCGATATCGCCCTGACGGCGGTGGGTGTCACGGTACCGCTGCTTTTGATCATGGTTTCCGTGGAGAATATCTTTGCCGCAGGTGCGGCGGTGCTGGCGGGGCGTCAGCTGGGAGCAAAAGAATCGGATGCCGCCAGCCGTACCGTCACCACCGTCATCGGTCTTTCTGTTGTCATCGGCATTGCCCTGTGTGTGGGCGGCATCGTATTTATCAATCCGCTGATGCGGGCCTTCGGCGCGTCGGAGGCGTCCCTGCCCCTTGCCAAGGACTATGCCTTCTGGATGTTCATAGCCGCGCTGGCAAATCTGCCCGCCCAGAGCATGAACTGCGCCGCACGGGCGGAATCCTCCGTGAAGATATCCTCCGTTGCGGTTATCACCGGTGCCGTACTGAACATTCTGCTGGATCCGGTGTTTATGTTCGATTGGGGCCTCAATATGGGTGTGGAAGGTGCGTCCCTGGCCACCACCGTGTCTCAGTTTGTGACGTTCTTCATTCTGGTCTGGTTCTATGTCAGCGGTCGTTCTGTCATCAAAATCAAGCGGAAGGCCTTCCGTCCCAGCTGGCGCTTCCTCAAGGATGTGGCCATGATCGGTATTCCTACGGCTGTCATCCAGATTTGCCTGTCCGTCGCCGCTTCCCTGACCAACATCGCCGCCTCCTCCCTGCCCCAGTCTGACGAGATCATCGCCGCTTACGGTGTTGTCCAGCGGCTGGTGCTCATTGGCTGCTACGTTATCATGGGCTTTATGCAGGGCTATCAGCCTGTGGCTTCTTACGCCTTTGGCGCAAAGAACGAAAACCGGTTCCATCAGTCGGTACGTTTCGCCCTGAAAGGCTCACTGCTTCTGACCGTTCTGGTGGAAGCTGCCTATATCCTGCTGGCAAAGCCCCTGATTCTTCTGTTTAACAGCAATCCCGTGATCGTGGACTATGGCAGGAAGCTCCTGACCTCTCAGATGGCGCTGTATCCCGCCTTTGGACTGTGCTACATGATGACGATCACCTATCAGACCATCGGAGCATCCCGGTACGGGCTGTTCCTCTCTGTAATCCGCCAAGGATTGTTCTATATCCCCTTCATTTTGATCCTGCCGAGACTGCTGGGCATTGTTGGCATTTATGCGTCCCAGCCCGCAGCGGATGTACTGACCATTCTGGTTTGCGTTATTTCCATTCCCGCCATGAAACGGATCGCGTCGAAAAATATGGTGTGATGTCGTTTCGTATTGGATATAGCGAAAGGGTTGCCCCATGCTTCGAGGCAACCCCTTTTGTTTATCGCTCTGCGATAACTTCTATTTCAACTTTTGCACCTTTCGGCAGCTTAGCCACTTCAAAAGCTGCTCTTGCAGGATACGGTTCCGCAAAATAGGACCCGTAGACCTCATTCATTGCAGCAAAGTCACCAATGTCATCCAGAAGAACCGTGGTTTTTACCACATTTGCCATGGTTAATCCGGCAGCAGCCAGAATTGCTTTGATGTTTTCCAGAGACATCTTCGTCTGGTCTTTGATATCTTCCGAGGGGAAGCTTCCGGTAGCTGGATCGATGGGAAGCTGTCCGGAAATATAAACCGTATCCCCCGCGGCAATGGCCTGGGAATAGGGTCCGATAGCGGCGGGCGCGTTTTGAGAGAAAATTGCCTGTTTCATACTCTTCGTCCTCTTTCAATGATAGATTTTAGAAATAGGGTCTGTCCGGGAACCGTTTCCGAAGAATTTTTCGATCACCTCGGCGACGCCATCGTGGTCGTTATCTCTTTGTGTGACATAGTCGGCGGCCTGTTTCAGTTCTTCCTGGGCATTTGCCATGGCGACCCCTACGCCGGCGTATTGGATCATGGTGATGTCATTAAAGCTGTCTCCGCAGCAGACGACGGCCTCCCGGGGGATGTTCAGGCGCTTCAGAAGCCGTTTCAGGCTGCGGGCCTTGTCCACGTCCTTGGGAACCACCTCCAAAAAACAGGGTTCCGAACGGAACATCTCCACCTCCTGCTCGTACTTCTCCCGCAGGATCGGTTCCACCTCCCGAATATGGGAAGGTCTTCCCGTGAGCAGGCAGCCGTTCACAGCGTCGTCCATGGTTTCCCAGAAATTCCGGTGATACTCAATGGGCATGGCACTGATCTCGGATTCCAGCGCCATATACTGGTCGGGCTTTGTTCCGGCGGCGAGAATGTCGTCCTTGTAGGTCAAAAAGCCCAGATGGTACTTCTGGGAATCTCGCCACAGCTCCTCGGGAATATAGGTGGGAAGGGTCCTTTCGTAAAGGCAGACCCTGTTTTTAAGACGGATGATCTTCGCTCCGTTGAAGGCCAGGATGTGGCTGCCAAACCGGGGCAGCTCCAGGGCTTCCGCCACGGGATACACGCCGTTGGGTGCCCGGCCAGAAGCAATCACCACCCGCACCCCCCGCTCCTGCAGACGGATCACGGCGTCTCTGGTTTTTTCCGTTACCTGTTTTGCTGAGTTGGTGGCCGTGCCGTCCACGTCCAAAACCAGCAGCTGATAATCCATAGGCGCTTACAGCCCCGTCTTGATGTAGACTTCCCGGGTCTCCTGCGGAACCATTCTGCCGCCGGTGGCCCAAGCGATGTGGGTAGCATTGTCCATTTTGTCGGACAGGCCATGGGCAGCAACGTAGTTTTCCATATCCTCCCGGCGGATCAGCGCGGCGAAGGCAGCGCAGGAGCTGGGCTCAATGAAGATCTGCTCTGCATCCAGCAGTCCCCGCATCAGATCATACAGCTTATGATCCTGAATGGTGGCGATGCCGGAAAGCATGGGCTGGATCACTCTGCCCACGAAAGCGGAGGGGCGGCCCACAGCCAGACCGTCCGCGTCCGTCCGGCCGTCAATGCCAAAGTCCTTGACACTGACCCCGTCGTGCAGGCCGGTGGCCATGCCCAGCATCATGCAGCAGGCGTGGGTCGGCTCGGTAAAGAAGCAGTGTACATTGTCGCCGTAGATCTGCTTGATGCCATAGGTCACGCCGCCGGGAGCGCCGCCGATGCCGCAGGGGATATAGACGAACAAGGGGTGCTCCGCGTCCACAGGGATGTTCTGCGCCTCCAGCTGTGCCTGGAGCCGTTCCCCTGCCACACTGTAGCCCATAAACAGGTTCTGGGAGTTTTCGTCATCCACGAAGTAGCTCATGGGATCCGCGTCGGAATTCTTTCTGCCCTGCTCCACTGCCGCGCAGTAGTCATCCGCATACTCAATGACCTCAACCCCACGGCTGCGCAGAAGATCCTTCTTCCACTGCTTTGCGTCGGCGGACATATGCACAATGACCCGGAAGCCCAGTTTGGCGCTCATGATGCCGATGGACATACCCAGATTGCCGGTGCTGCCCACCTGAACCGTGTGCTTGCCGAAGAACTTCACAAATTTCGGCTCTGCCAGAACACTGTAGTCGTCGGTTTCCTTCAGCATGCCGGATTCCAGCGCCAGATCCTCGGCGTGCTTGAGCACCTCGTAGATGCCGCCCCGGGCCTTGACAGAGCCGGAGACAGGCAGGTCGCAGTCCATTTTCAGCATCAGCCGGCCCCGAATGCCCGCGTCATAGTTCTTGTTCAGGAATTCCGCCATGGCAGGGATGCTACGAAGCTCCGATTCAATGATGCCGTCCGTGGCTTCCAGCTCCGGGAATACCTTCTTGAGGTAGGGAGCAAACCGCTTCAGCCGCTGGCTGGCATCCCGGATCTGAGTGGGGCTGACCTCTGTGATATTCTGCTGTGCCTCGGGGAGCTTTTTATCATTCAGCCAGAAGGTCTCCTTCAGGGCGGCAGCGTCCGCAACTGCAGGGATGGTATCGCAAAATGTCTGTAATTGTGCATTCATGTGAATTTATTTCCTTTCATTCTTGTAGAGGTTCCTTAATGTTTCAGATAGCCGTTGACGGGATCGGCAAACTCCCGAAGCAGTTTTCTGACTTCCGGTCCCAGTATGACCAGCGCAACGACATTGGGGATAATCAGCAGACCCAGGGCGCAGTCCTGAATGGACCAGACCAGATCGATGGTGCTGAGGCTTCCCAGCAGGATCAGGAACGGGAAAAGGATCCGGTAAACGGTCGCGCCTCTGGGATGCTTCAGGTATTTCAGGCTGACATGGCCAAAATACCACTGGCTCATAATGGAAGTGCCACAGAACAGCAGCAGACTGATATAGATGACAAACTGCAGTCCCGAAATGGTGGAGCCAAAGGCCGCCGCGGCGAGGGTGGAAGCATTGGTATAGGTTTCGTTCATGCCTGTGACCAGCACCGTAAAGCCCGTGGTGCTACACAGCAGGATGGTGTCAATGAAGACCTCCATCAGGCCGTACATACCCTGACGAACAGGATGGTCTACCTTGGCGGCGGCGTGGAGGACGGCGGCAGAGCCTTCGCCCGCCTCGTTGGAGTAAAGTCCCCGGGCCACACCATAGCGCAGGGCGTGCTTCATGGTCAGTCCCGCCGCCGCTCCTACACCTGCCTGAACGGTAAAGGCGCCCTTGAAAATGGACACGATCACCCCAGGCAGGGCGGTGATGTTCAGAATAATCACGATCAGGCCACCGAAAATGTACAGCACCGCCATGATGGGCACGACCTTTTCCGCGGTGTGTACCAGCCGTTTCAGTCCACCGCTGATGACGCAGATCATCACTGCCGCGAGAACGATACCCGTGACGACAGGCGGGATCGACAGGGCTTCGTGCATCACGCTGCCAATGGTGTTGGACTGGATCAGCGTGGCGCCGGCATTCTGAATGAACAGCAGAACCGCCACCAGAGCGCCCATCCAGGGAGCGTGGAAGGCACGGGATATGTAATACATGGGGCCGCCGTTGATCTCTCCCGCCTCGTCTCTGCTGTGGTAGCGGACACCCAGCGTGATCTCCGCGAATTTTGTAGACATCCCCAAAATGGCGGCAATCCACATCCAGAACAGGGCGCCCGGTCCGCCTGATAGAATGGCGGTAGAAACGCCCACAATGTTTCCACTGCCAACACAGCTGGCAACGGCGGTAAAGAGGGTCTGGTTGGAGGAAAATTTCCCGTTTTTCCCATCGATCTCCCGATTTTTTCGCAGTCCTTTCAGGAACTGCTGCATGACATAGGGGAAATACCGGAACTGAACAAAGTCTGTCATGACTGTGTAGTAAACACCCAGTCCCAGAAGCAGCACCAGCATCCAATCTTTCCACAGGAAATCCGCCACGGTCTGAAAAAACGTCTCTATAGTAGCCATAAGAATCCTTCCTGTTATTTCAGAAGGTCACGACCTTCCGCATCCGGCAGAACAAAGCCCATGATTCCAGCCAGCGTGGGGGCAACGTCAATCAGATGTACATCTTCTACAAAGCCTTTTTCGATACCTTCGCCGGTCAGCATGAAGGACGCCCGCATTTCCGGGAAATCTTCACTGTAGCCGTGCTGTGCTTTCTGGGTCAGCTGTGTGCGGCAGTACACGCCGGTAACATCGTCCCGCAGCTCGTAGCCCTTTCTGGACACCAGCACAAAGGCAGCATCCGGGAAACCGCCCCGCTTCCTGGCCTCCTCACCGGTGACGACCTCCAGAATGCCGCTGTCAGGGTCAGCCAGAAGTGCGTCAAGGATTTTCTTAACAGCGTTCCGGGTTTCATCATCCCGTGGATCGGCAAGGCGGATCTCGGAAGTACCACCGGCTCTCTGGCTGTAAGCCTTCCAGGAAACAACCTTCCCCTTTTCGTCAGTCTCAATGAGGCCTGCGTTGTGCAGCAGCACGTTGGGGGAGATGTTGTAAGCGTTATCCAGGGTGCCGTGGTCGGAGGTAACGCACACCACCAGATGACCCTGGGTGATTGCCATAGCCTCTTCGATAATCTGACCCAGCATGGCGTCGATCTTTTGAAGGCTTTCGGCGGCTTCCCTGCTGTAAACGCCGTTCACATGGGCGCTCTCGTCGAAGCTTGCGAAGTACGCGGACATGAAGAAAGGCTTTTCGGAGATCACCGGGGCGATCTTATTGCGCAGCATCCACACAGCCGCCTTGCCCCGCTGGGCGTCGCCGCTGTCGGTCAGATCCAGACCGCCCGCGTACTGTCCGATGTCCTTTTCCATTTCCAGGATCATGCCCTGGGGCTTTGCCACTGCGTCGATAAACAGGCTGTCCAGCTCCGAGCCATCCCACCAGAACTCGGGGGCAATGAAGTCGCCCCTGGCACCCACAGAGGTGGGGAAGGCCACGCTGGCAGACCAGTAGCCGTTTTTCTTGGCCCCTTCCCACAGGGTCATCACACGGGTATTGGCGAACCAGTGCCACGCACCGTTATGAACTCCCTCGGGGTCATAAATACCATTGTTGACAATTCCGTGGGTGGCAGGGTTAGTGCCGGTGATCATGCTCTGATGGCAGGGATAGGTAAAGGTAGGAAATACGCTTTTCATTCCCTGAGGAGCCGTCAATCCCTTCTCCACAAAATACTTGCTGATATTCGGCAGATGGATACCCAGCCGTTTCTGTTCGAATACGAACTCCGGCTTCAGCGCGTCAACGGAAATCAGCAGGACACTGGGATTGGTTCCGTTATTCTTGTTTTGCATAGTAATTGTCCTTTCTATTTTTCAGGAAACTAGGGAAGCTCTGATTAAATCGGCAAGAGCTGACAGCGATAGATTTTGTTTTCCCGGAAAGTATGAAAAACAGAGGAATACTGTATGTATTTCCTGTTTTTCAAACTGCACCGGGGAAGCAAAAGATACGCTGCTCAGCCGCAGACGATTTATTCAGGGGTTCCCTATATTTGGCAGCAAATGCCCTTAGACTGAGAACGATCTGTTGATCCCGTATCCTGCAATGGGACATTCTGCGTTGGATCCCCCATTCCCTCTGGGATCAGAACTATAATATCTCAGTCGGTGACACATTACTTCCGGGTTTCCTAAGACTTTACAACGTGGATGCCCGCCTGTTCCAGGGCCTGGATGCTCTCCAAAGAGGCCCGGGAATCGGTTACTACCGCGGAAATCTCCTCAATTCCACACATCCGCACCAGTGAATTGACGCCGAGCTTGGTGCTGTCGGCAATGACGATGGTTCTGTCTGAGGATTCCATCAGCTTGGCCTGAATGGTAACATCCTCCATCCGCTGATAGGTAATGCCCTTTTCCAGCGAAACACCACAGGTGGTAATAAAGAAAATATCGATATTGATATAGGACAGAATCTTGGTGGCCATGTCCGAGAAGAACCCCTGCTCCTCCGGGCTGTAGATTCCGCCTGTCAGCAGAAGGGTAATCCCTTCCGCGTCTGCCAGTTCATTGGCAATCGCCAGAGAATTCGTCACAACCGTCAGTCTGGTAAACTGCCGTTTGATCTCCTTTGCCAGTTCCAGCGCCGTGGTACCGCAGTCCAGCGCCACAACCTGACCCGGGGAAATCATCTTTACCGCTTCCTGAGCGATTGCAGTCTTGTATTCCATATTCACCCGTTCCCGCTGGCGGAACGGAGTATATACCCCCTCTACGCTTCCTTCTTTTTCCATCTTTACAGCTCCGCCGTGGGTTCTGCGGAGCTTTTCCATTTTTTCCAGCGCCTCCAGGTCTCTGCGGACAGTCTCCCGGGAGGTTTCCAGACGTTCGCACAGGTCGCTTGTCTTGACGGTTCCTTCTTGTTCCAGGATACGAAGAATTTCCTTATGCCTCTGGGGCGTCAGCATACTTCCATTCCTCCTCAATTACATAGTATCTACAGGCAAGTAATCAGCCTTGCCACTTGCTTTCTTGTGTCATCATAACATATGTATTGTGCGTTTGCAAGTGTTATTTCTGGTTTTCTTCCGATAATATACACAAAAGTGCATTTCAATTTGCAGCTAATTACACAAAAAGCAATATAATGCACAATTATGCTTGACATTACACAAAAATACAACTATACTGAACGTGCGTTGGATTCCCCAAAACCATAAATTCAAATGAGGTGTAAGGTTATGGCTGAGAGTACAAAAAAGAGACTTGACAAAAAATGGATTTCCTTCGGCACCCTGATGCTTGGCGCCGGAACAATCTACAAACTGGGCTTCCTGAAAGATGCCTTCTATGTACCCATGCAGGAATTCATGGGTCTGTCCCATACGCAGATCGGTGTGGCAATGAGCATTGCCGGCTGGATCTCCACCTTCGGCTTCCTGGCAGCGATTCTGTTCGTTGACCGGATTTCCAAGAAAATTCTGATCCCCGCATCTCTTCTGGGCATCTGCATTTCCGGTCTGGCCCTGGCAACGTTCCCGTCCTACCCTGTTTTCCTGCTGATTTACTGTCTGCTCGCTGTGTTTGCGGATATGCTGTATTGGCCGACAATGCTGAAAACGGTCCGGCTATTGGGCAACGAAGATGAGCAGGGACGTATGTTCGGCATTTTGGAAGCTGGTCGTGGACTGATGGATACCATCGTTGCGTTCTGCGCTCTGGGTATTTTCTCCGCACTTGGCAGTAATGCCGCCGGTCTGCGCGCCGCCATCCTGTTCTACGCAATTGTCCCCGGCGTAATCGCAATTATCGCATACTTCCTGCTGGAGAACGATAAAAAGGCTGACCTGGCTCATGACAGGGAAGGCGCTAAGGCAGAAAAGAGCAAGGGCAACGGCCTGATCATGCAGGCGCTGAAGAACAAGAACATCTGGCTGGTTTCCTTCAACGTGTTCTTTGTTTACAGCGTTTACTGCGGCCTGACTTACTTCATCCCCTTCCTGAAGGACGCTTACGCCCTTCCCGCAGCTCTGGTCGGTGCCTACGGCATCATTAACCAGTATGCCCTAAAGATGCTGGGCGGCCCCATCGGCGGCTTCATCACCGACAAAGTTCTGCGCTCCGCTACCAAGTACCTGGGCATTTGCTTCGCTATTGTAGCCGCTATGCTGGTCATCTTCGCCTGCCTGCCCCATCAGAGCATGGGCATCATTCTGGGAATGGTCATCACCCTGTCCATCAGCGCCTTCGTGTTCAGCATGCGTGCCGTCTTCTTCGCTCCCATGGATGAAGTGAAGGTGCCCCGTGAGATCACCGGTTCTGCCATGTCCATCGGTTCCTTCATCGGCTATCTTCCCGGCGCATTTATGTATGCTGTCTACGGCGGCATTCTTGATAAGGTGGAAGGCATTGCCGGCTACCGTATCGTCTTCATCGTCATGGCCAGCTTCGCAGTCGTAGGCTGCCTGCTGAGCATGTACATCCTGAATACGATCAAGAAGCAGAAGGTCGAGAACTGATCTCCCGCTCTGCTTGCGGCTTGTTTTGTTTCGCAGCTCTATGATATGTCAGCGCCCGGCTCATAGATCGAGCCGGGCGTTGTCTTTTCAGAGCTGCCCTACTCCACAAATAAAACAGCCCCTTTTTCAAAATCTTCATTAGGAGTATCCGATAGCAGACTTCCGTTTCTTCGAGCGAGAAGTGTGTTCAAGCTCGAATCACGATTCAGCTGACCGCAGTGAGCTTAGGTGGGCTGAAATGACTCAAAGACAAGCATCTGAGCAACACACGTTGCACTACTTTTGCGGGATGCCGCATGTATTGAATGGGCGTATTGAAAAACGCTCCCATTGTGCATGTTCATACATAAATCATCTCCTCTCGGATGATCTCCTCGGCTCGGTCGTGGATATTATTCATGGCACCAACCCAGGCTATTGAGTTGCTGGCTTTCAAGGCTTCCGTAATTCCCTCGGCAGCTTTCATTTGGCCGATAATCCACTCCAGACGATTCTGCGCCTGCTCATTCAGATCAGCAAGGAATGTCCACAGTTCGCCGGACAGCAGCAGGCAGTTGTATTGAATCGGCTTGTGCTCTTTCAAATACTCCCGGTGCATCCGCCCCCACCTGCCGATGGGTCTGGATTCCTTGGGCAACTCCAAACCTGGGATAAAATAGTCTCCTACACGGATATATTGCATGTTCATAATCAATCCTCCAAAATAAGAACCGTCTGAATTCCGGAAGAACTCAGACGGTCTGTTTTTGAACACCGCCCTTTGCTTGCCGCCCAATATGTTTGCATTCATTGGCGTAAGCTTGGCGTAACATGGTGTTTTTTAGGATTTTCGTACAAGCGAACTTGCAACTTTTTAGTACATTTTCGCACCGGCGGGGATAGACCCATCCAGCATCAAAAGATGGAGTTTTTCTTCTCCTTCTTCATGATGCAAGGCGGAGATCAGCATACCGCAGGACTCCATGCCCATCATGGGTCTGGGGGCAGGTTGGTGATGGCGAGCAGGGTCTTGCCCACCAGTTCTTCCGGCTCATAATATGCGTGAATTCCGCTCAAAATGGTGCGTTCTACGCCGGTTCCGTCGTCCAAAGTGAACTTTAAGAGCTTCTTGGACTTCTTCACGGCTTCGCAGGCCAGCACCTTCACCGCCCGGAAATCGGACTTGGAGAAGGTCTCGAAGTCAACGAAATCCTGGAACAGCGGTTCAATCTCTACCTTGGAAAAGTCGATTTTTTCTTCCTTTTCCACAGGAGCGGAAACGGGAGAATTCGCAACTTTTTCCTCCGTTTTGTCGTTCTTGGGCATATCCGTTGGCTTCATCGTGGGGATTATTGATGAGACCCCTTCACCATGCTTCGTGATGCGTCGCGGTACTGTTTTTGCTGGGAACCCACCGCTTCACCATGCTTCGTGACGCACCATTATCCTCGCGCATTTGCTGTCAATTTGCTGTCCTTTGAAGAATTTTGCTGTCAGGCAAAACGGCTCATTGAGCCCTTCTTAAAATACATTTAATGTTGCAGCCAATCGTTCAAATGATTCCTGTTTTTTCTCCTCGGTCGCTTCGGCATAAATGTCCATCGTTGTCTTGATGTCCTTATGCCCCATAATGGACTGGATGACCTTCAGGTTGGTCTCCTGTTCGCAAAGCCTTGTGCAGAACGTGTGACGCAGATGGTGCGCTGAAAAGTCAGGCAACATGACTGCTTCCCGGTGTTCCTTCTTGGCGTTGACTTCCTCACTTGCATTGTAATCGGCAACAATCCGCTTGATTGCCCGGTTTACAGATTGGGGATTCGGGACATTCCCGAAACGGTTGCAGAAGATAAATCCGTGCATACCGTCAATCTCCACATCGCTCCAGCCGTTCTCCTGCTGCTGCTCCCACAGCATCTCAAAAGCGTCCTTCACGGAGTCGAGCATCGGGATTGTGCGTTCACCGGCTTTCGTTTTTGGCTTCGAGATATGCTGCACAGAGGTGCGGCTATCGCCTACCGGGTAATACACCAGGCTATGATTGATGCTGATTACACGTTTCTCATAGTCCAGGTCTTCCCAGCGAAGTCCCAACGCTTCACCAATGCGGCAGCCTGTCCCCAAAAGGATGGTAAACATTGCCCACCAGTGACAGTAAACCGGATGATTGGCGATATGCTCCATAAACGCCCGCTGCTGCGGAATGGTCAGAGCGTGTCGAACACCGGTGTCATGGTCAGAATTCTTCTTGACCTCTGCCATAACGCCATCGGTTGGATTGTTGCGGATGATCTCATCGCGAACCGCCAGTTGAAATGTCGGATGCAGAAGCGTGTGAATGCTTTCCAGTGTATTGATCTGAATATCCTGTTCGTCCAACAGACAGTTATAGAATTGAAGCACATCTGAGAACTTGATGTCCGCTATCTTCTTGTTGCCAAAGGTATCACGAACAAAGCGGTCATACATGTACAGGTAATTGCTTCTGGTGGTCTGTCTGAGGTTGGTCTTCAGGCTCATGTACCGGTCAAACACGAAATTCACCGTTGCTTTTCCGGCAACATAAATATCCAAACCGTCCAACTGATTTTTGGTTAACTCTGCTTCCTTCTGCCTGAGGGTCACAAGGTCGTTTGCATACAGATACTTGCGCCGTCCAAGTGGGTCCGTATAGCTGTATACATACCGCTTGTCGGAGCTTCGCTGCATCTCTCCTTTTCGCAGGGATCTTCCCCGCAAATCTTTTCTTGCCTTTGCCATATCAATTCCTCCTCCAAAAATGAAGAAGGGCTCGATACTATTCAGGTTTGGATAAGAATTTCTCCAATGCCTGCAAGACAACTTCTGTCACACTCGTATTGTGTTGTTCAGCGTAAGAACAAATCTGCTGATACAGTGCGTCCCCAATGCGAACACTCAGTATTTTTCTTTTTGAATGTTCTGACTTCGGTCTTCCCATATCTGCCATAGCTGCCCTCACACCTCCACGACAACATTATACTTATTGTATGACAAAAAGTCAACACTGTACCGAGCCCTTCGATGAAAAAATCTGTATCTGTTAAATTTTGTTCCGCAGATTATGCAACGCGGAATGTTTCAAGGTACTGATCCAATATTTCGCAGTTTACAAGCACAACCTTGTCGATTTTATAAACTGCTTTTGCCTCCTTTGCCAGTTCCTGAAATTTTGTCAGTCCCAAGCTGTACAGCTCGGCACCCTCCTGATATCGGACAAATTTCTTTGCCATCTTCTTCGTTGCTTCTACATCCTTGCGGCTATATCCCATAGGCAAATCTCCTTTTTCCCCAATTATCGATTGTGTTTCTTTTCGTTTTTTCGCGGTTGCGGTCTGTGTGCATACTCCACCAGCACCTCTTTCGGAATCCGGTCAAGCAGTACCAGAGCGTCCTCATAATCCCGATGCAGCTTGGCATCCGCCAGCTTCTTCAAAGTGCTTTCCTGCCTGGCTTCATCCAGAGACTGCTCCAACTGTTCATTTTCCTTTTTCAACTTTTTGTTCTCAGCAGTCGTGGTTGTGAAGGCCACATTGTATTTTTTCAGTGTGGTGTGCATCTGCTCCACAGCGGGAATGTACTTGTCCAGCAGCACGCCAATCTCTGCCGCCTTGCCTTTGGCGTTGAACGCATTGACATCAGCAAGCAATTCTTCCAGCTTGGCTTTCTGCTTGGTCAGACGGGTCATCTCCTTGAACACCCTCGGTGGAATATGGTCACGCCCGGTTTCGCTGGCGGATTCGCCCCGCTCAAAGTCCGGGTACTTTTTCACCATGTGCTTCCAGAACTCATCCTGCCACTGGGTCAGCTTCTTTTTGTTGCCGACGATGTCTTTCGCGCTGAGCCGCTTGTCCGGGGTCAGCGGGACAAAACAAAGGTGCATATGGGGCGTTTTCTCGTCCACATGCACCACAGCGGATATGATTGTCTCGAGAGACTGTTTGCTCTGGATGAACTCCAAAGCGTATTCAAAAAACTCTTTTACCTCCCGGGGCTTCTTACTTTGAAAAAACTCCGGGCTGGCGGTAATCAGGGTTTCCACCACCCGGACGCTGTCTTTTCGTGCGCGGCACCCGGCTTCGGAGATCTGCTTTTCTGCCTCCGCCCGGTAGGAACGGTGGGGCTTCACCAGATGGAAATTCAGCCTGCTGCGGCTGGTGTCCACATCCGGGTTGCTGGCGTATTTCTCCTTGGTGCGCTCGTCATGGGCTTCAATGCGCCCAATCTCCGACCCCTTATATTTGGCGAAGCGCAGGATGGCATACTGGGGCTTGTCCATTATCCATCCCTCCGTTTCTGCCAGATGAGGTCATACCCCATCACATCCGCAAGCTGAATTGCTTCCCGGTAACGCAGGGAACCCCGGCTCAGCTTGTTGGAGAAGTTGGAAATGCTGTCGCTCCAGCCATATTCCTCGGACAGCAGGTCAACCACCTGCTGCATGGTCATGCCCGAACGGACGATGATGCTTTTAATTTCATTTTTCACATTCATAAAAATACCTCTTTCATTGTAAATTTGGATTTGGAGCCAATGGAAATGGCTCCCATGATGTCTGCATCGATGATGCCTTGTTTGCTTTTCCTGTTTCGGAATGGATTCTTTGAAACAGCATAGAAAAACACGAAACCGTGCAGTGGCTTCACCCTTCTCACCAGCGCGATTGGGTGAAATTCTGCTGCGATTTCGTGTATTCTTTTTCCGTTTGCACAAGCCTTGGGAAATCGGTTCCCTTTTCCTGTGTTTCCGGTGGCTGTTTTCTGCTTTCATACCGCCGACAAGAGAGCACCTCTGCCCGGAAGCTCTGCTTGCAGCGGTTTCGGCAGCTGCGGCATACGGAATTGAACTGGACGCGCCCCGCCCGGTTGCGGAAGAACGCCCACTCCTGCCCTGTGTACTTTTTCATATTCTTTCTCCTTCATTTTTCTGTTGAATCCCGAATCCTCTATCCCCATCCATCCCATCTATCCCCGGGGATGCTTGGGATGGATCGGGATGGATGTTTTTCACATCAGAGAATAATTGGAGCGGTCAGCGCCTGAATGCCCCAGAAACCGTTGACCTGCCTGCCGGATTTGTTGATGATCTTGTTGCTGGCTTCCAGATTGTAGTCCTCCAGATGGCTTTTCAGATAGCTGCTCACAGACCGCTTGGCGATGGGGCGGTAGCCGTTGTCCTCGCACCACATCTGGTAGATGGCATACAGATCCCGGGAGGTGATGGTGCTGTCGGCTTTCAGCTGGATGTACCCCTCGGACTGTAGAAACTCCACCAGATTGTTGGCGTTTCGCTTGGCGTGCTCCTTGTTTTCCGCCGCCCTCTGGCTCACCGTGAATCGGTAGTTGTTGGCCTGGAGCCGTTTCAGCCCTTCCAGACACCAGAGGAAGATGCCTTCCGCTTCCTGTTTCAGCTTGTCAGACAGATACGGGTCATCCACCCTGCCCGGCGGTTTCCGTCTGGTCTGCAAAATCAGCTGCCGCCGGAAAAAGCCCTCGGACTTATCGTACAGCGCTTCCAGATCGCCATTGGAGAAGGCCAGAAAGCGCACATACATATCTCCCTGAAAGCTCTGCTCCTTCTTCCGCTCCAAATCCATAGGGGTCTCCGCGGTGATGATGGACTTGACATAGTGGGTGGAGGAGAGAGCCTCCATCTTGGTATCGTCATCCACCATCACCAGCACATGCTGCAAATCCGCCCGGGCGAAGGCACTGTTTTCCACCTTGTCGATGCTGCCGTTTTTTGCATTGGCGCCAAACAGCGTGTGCATCACCACACCGA
Organism: Eubacteriales bacterium; assembly: GCA_030539285.1. Lineage (GTDB taxonomy): Bacteria > Bacillota > Clostridia > Oscillospirales > Oscillospiraceae > Faecousia. Next base: position 16,991 of record JAUNSH010000005.1, on the reverse strand, counting down.
TCCGGGACTTTCCCTCGCCGCCGTTGCCCTTGATGAGCAGCATGACCTGACCCCGGGTGCAGGGAATCAGACAGTAACCCATGAATTCCTGCAGGGTCAGAATGTCCTCCGGCTCCAAAAGTTCAGACAAAAACCGCAGCCAGACCTCCGGCCGGGGTGCGTCGGGATTGTAGGAGATAGGCAGGCGGTTCAGGCAGAAGTCCTTTTCCTCCGCAAACCTGCCATCCAGAAACAGGGTTCCGTTGGCGAGGAAGATACGATCCTGATACTTTTCCAACTCGCCCCGGTCGTAGCATTCCATACGGATTGCTTCCAGCAGGTTTTTAGCTTTTGTCACCAGCCCGCCGGTCAGGTGTTCCTTGATATCATCGAACACATCCCGCAGAAGCCGGTCTTTGTCAGTGACGATACCCTCCGTGGTAAAGAAGTCTTCTCCCTTGCTGAGCATGGGCTGTTTCTCCAAAAAACAGCGGCAGTATTTGTGCTCGATGATCTTCCCCTTGTCATCCAGCCATTCCGGCGTACCGCTCATGCGCAGTCCCCCTCTTTCTCAGACAGTGTCCCGAGATACTCGGACAGCCGCTGGATATACTCCTCCTGGCAGAGTACCTCCGCTGTCTCTTCTGCCAGCAGCAGATCATTTCCCAGCAGGCAGTCCAGAAGGTGATTGACTGTGGGCAGTTCCTTCATCGCCTCGGCAAAGCGTGGATGAATGGGGTTGCCCGGTTCCTCGGGACGATACCGCAGCTGCCAGATACGAAGATACCGGAGATACTCCCGGAGAACACAAATGCAGAGCCGCTCCCTATCGTGGGATGGCTCTGCATGGTTGGGAAACGGCAACGGTTCATGTTCCGCACCGATTCCAAAATCGATTTCCAGTTTCTTCGCGGCTGCGTAGGGCGAAAGCCCAAAGAGGCGGGCGGTGAAGTCAATGACATCCCCGCTGGCGTGGCAGCCGAAGCAGTAAAAGCGGTCATCCACTTTCATGCTGGGATTGTGATCCTCATGGAAGGGACATTTCACCATGCCGCTTCGGTTGACAGACAGCCCATACCGTTCGGCTGCCTGTCGGGTGGTTACGGTTTGCTTGATTCTTGCGTAGGTTGACATAATTCATTCTCCTTTATAAAATAGTAAGGATCACTGCCCATTAGAAAAGCAGTTTACCCTTCTATTGGAGTTATGTCAGAAATCGTGAAAACCACTCCGATCCCGGGACAAGGCAAAAATCCCTCCGGGACAAACAGAAAAACCGCCGCACTTCCATCCATGCAGTAGATGGAAATGCGACGGTTTCGTATTCGGCTAGAATTTGAAATTTCACGCTCCACAGCGCTGCATTTCGGATACGGCACAAAGAACTTTGTGAATATCCGCATCCATGCAAATCGACTGAGGCTGGATTGCTGCTGGGCACTGGGGCTCTCCCAGGTTGATGCAGGCATATCGTGCCTCGGGGTTCTGTGCTGTCATTCTCCAGAAAGGATACTTAATAATGACCGGCGTGTTACTGCCCACCCCAAGTTCCAGAAACAGGACCTTGCCCTGTTTGTGCCGCTGTAGAAAATCCACATACCGGTTTTGGGCGGCATACCAACCCCGGTCCTGCACGAAGGTATCGTCGCACCGCAGATTCATGGTCATGGGTTCGCCGCAAACCGGACACCGGGGAATCAGCTCCGAAGGGATTTTCATATCCCGCTGCCGTGCAAGCATTTGCCGGACTTCCGTCTCATTGTCATAGGTCTTGTTGTGGCAGGCCTTGGAGCATTGCCACAGGCCGTAATCTCCCTGGGTATAGAACAGGCGTCTTTTCTCGAAGCCTGCCCGCTGGAACTGGTGATCCACATTGGTGGTCAGCACAAAATAGTCCTTGTCCTTCACCAGCGCCAGTAATTCCCGATATACGGGAATTGGAGCGTCCACATAGCGGTTATAGAAAACGTGACGGCTCCACCATGCCCAGTATTCTTCCAGCGTTCCGAAGGGATAGAAACCGCCGGAATACATATCGGAAATGCCGTATTTCTGGTAGAAGTCAGAGAAATACCGTTCAAACCGTTCCCCGCTGTAGGTCAGTCCGGCAGAAGCAGACAGCCCTGCCCCTGCGCCGATGAGAATAGCATCCGCCGTTTCCAGTGCAGATTTCAGCCCCTCAATGGAGGAGCTTTCTGTAGATTTCTTCGTCTCGTTCCTTGAATACATTGAATACAACCTCGATCTTACTCCCGGTTTCAGCCTTGTATTTCTGTACCGTGTCCACGGCAATTTCTGCCGCTTTCTCGTTGGGAAACATAAATACGCCGGTGGAAATACAGCAGAAGGCGATGCTTCCCACCCCGTTTTCATCCGCCAGTTTCAGACAGGAACGGTAGCAAGATTTCAGCAGAGCGCAATGTTCCCGGGTCAGTTCTCCCCGGACGATGGGACCGACTGTGTGAATGACATAATCACAGGGAAGGTTGTAGGCGGGGGTGATTTTCGCCTGACCGGTTGGCTCTTCATAGCCCTGCTCCGCCATCATCTCCGCGCATTTCAAACGAAGCTGCACCCCTGCGTAGGTATGGATGCAGTTGTCGATGCAGTTGTGGCAGGGCTGGTAGCAGCCGGTCATACCGCTGTTGGCTGCATTGACAATGGCTCCGCATTCCAGGGTGGTAATATCTCCTCGCCAGAGGTAGATAGCCTCTTGAATTGGATGCAGGTCAGACAGCCGAGTAATTTTCTTTGCTGCCAATTCTTCTTGGAGGTAATCATCCTGCACTTCCAGATATCGCTTACCTATGGCTGCCGGATGGCGAACATTCATAAGCGAGCGCAGCAAAACCTTCTGACGGTCAGCATCTGTCGGAATCTCCTGGCGGCGGCAGGAAGGACGCTCCCACAGCAATTCTTCGATTAGATATCTTCTCCGCTGATCCTGGTTCATGACGTTACCCCCGTTTTACAATGGCTTTAGCCGGGCAGATTTCAAAGCAATTGCCGCAATGCAGGCAGTTCTGCTGACGAATGACCACGGGCTTGGAAGAAATGTCGATGCACTTTTGCGGACATTTGGAGTAGCAGAGCTTGCAACCAATACAGCCATCCGTGACAAAATAACCCTCCTGCACTTCCTCTGCACCGCCAAAGGTAAAGCTGGCACGTTCGATTGGCTTCTTGGACAGGTCGAACCACTCTCCGCTGCCTTCATAAATGACAAAGACGGTCAGGGCGCTTCTGGATTCTGCGTCTGGGTAAATCTCGTTCATGTAGGGATTCTTCTCAAACAACCGGGACAGCAGGTCACTGCCCAGCTCCTGCACCTTTCCCCGAAGGGAAAGCGCAGCGCAGTGCATGGTATCCGTGCCCTTCATTCCAGTTAATGCAAGCGTTCCACGCTTTTTCAGACGATTATAGAAGCCTTTCCCTCTGGCGGTCAGAAAGTAAATGCCGCCTTCATCGGCATCCATCATATCAATGGCAGCCGTCACCGGCAGCCCAGCATCATCCACCGTAGCCACTACCGTGGTGTGTATTTCCCGGACGAGATAGGATAAATACTCTTTGCTTTCCATTTGGTGTTCTCCTTTTATGCCAAACCCTCCGGCACCGGACGCTTGACAAGTTTTCTCAGAACTCGTAGGGAGGATTGCCGGAGAAGTCAGCAATCACGCCGTGGGGCTCTTCCAGACAGAACACCTCAAAGATGGGATTATCTGCGGTCTTGTACTGACCCTTGACGATGGGGTTGTTCATGCAGCCTTCCTTGACGGACATATTGTTCTCGAACACTGCCTTGCCGCTGAGCCGAATCCATGCATAACTGGGGCTGGACACGGAAACCTCCACATAGGGGTTTTCCTGCATATCCTTGTAGACATCCTTGGTGTTGTTGGTGCAGAACCAGAGCTTACCGTCTTGCTCGAAGCAGAACATGAAGGGCCGACACTTGGCCTTGCCGTCACGGCCTACAGTAGCGAGGTACTGGACAGGGTTTGCGGTCAAGAATTCAACGACTTTTTTCATGGTGATTACCTCCAAAATGATTTTTCTTTTAGAAAGGTTGCTTTCTCCTTTCATTGGTATTACAATATCACCGTAGCGTAATTCTGTAAAGTAAGCACAATATTGTGCTGTAGTTACCAAAAGGAAACTATTGGAGGAATCCTGTATGAGCGAAGAAAAGAAAGAACTTCCGGCCTGCCCTGTAGAAACCACCCTCATGCTGATCGGTGATAAATGGAAGGTACTGATCCTGCGGGATTTGATACCCGGAACCAAGCGCTTTGGGGAATTGAAAAAATCCATCGGCCATGTTTCCCAGAAAGTACTCACCGCCCAACTCCGGGACATGGAGGAAAAGGGTCTTCTGACACGAACGGTTTACGCCGAAGTCCCTCCCCGGGTGGAATATACACTCACCGAACTGGGATATAGTTTGAAGCCTGTTTTGGATTCCTTATGGCACTGGGGAGAAGAATATAAAGCCTCCATAAAGGAAAACACCATCGCAACCTGTGAGTAAGATCGCAAAGCCCTCGACAACCGCTCTGACTGTCGAGGGCTTTGTGATACAAACATGATTTATCCAAGCCCAAAAAATGATTCCGGGCAAATCACATTTTCGCATTTTTTGCGCCGTTTTGACAATAAGTCCAATATTTCGTACCGTTAAGATGCTATACTATAGGTCAGCAGAAAAAGGAGGCTGATTATATGGCTGTAAAGATTGTAGAAGAAAGCGCCGTACTGACGCTGGACTTCTGGGAAGAGGAAGTAATCTACTGCGGTAAGCCATTCCCAGCCGGGTCACTGGCCTGTGACGCATTGAATATCCCGGGAAAAGTCATAACACAGATGGAAACCCTGTGCAAAAAGCTCAATCAGTTCATGGGGACATTCAACTCCGGAAAGGGAGACGCTGCCCTGCTGCCGGAGGCTCGTATGTGTGCTTTGAATTTGTTGGAGCTTATGACTCAGTACAAGCCCTTCTCCTATATCAACAAAGAGCATTTTTGCACCATGATTACCAAAGCCTTTGCCCCCAACAGTGTGAAGGTCGCCAACGCTCTGATTCAAGTACAGCGCACCGGCAAGCTGACCGACCAGCTGGCAGACAAATATACAGATGGTGTATTACTGAGCCGGCTTCTCCCGGTACTGGCCCATCTGGGATTTTCTCTGAAAGCCTTTCATGAAACTGTGCTGCCTTTCGCTGAAAAGCTCCACGAAGCTGAGCAACGGCTGGACATTACCTATGCAGAAATCTTCGACCAGTATTTTCCGAAAGAGCCAACCTTTGAGGATGCAGGCGGCTGGATGTCCATGACCAATGTGACTCAGCAGTATCTGACTATCTCCCACCCGGAGAAGCAGCAGCCGCTGCTGGTGAAGCGGATGCACTATGTCAGCTTTGTTGGAATGCTGCGAAGTGATTTCTTTGAAGGGCTGCGGTCTGGCAACGCCCCGAAACGCTGCCTGAACTGTGGGCACTGGTTTCTCACAACCAACGGGTATCTAGTCAAATACTGCAATGGTCTCGCTCCCAATGACCCCCAGGGCAGAACCTGCCGCAGCGTGGGCGCAAAACTGGGCGGCGGCAACAAAGAGAATCCGGAGGGACACCCCATCAAACGAATTTATGAGACCCGGCGAAATACCATCAGCAAATGCGTTCACAGGGGCACCATGTCACGGGAGCTGGCGGACATGGTTATGAAAATTGCGGAGGAAAAACGAACCAATGCATTCCTGAATAACGCCTATTTTCAAAATGACTATGAAAAGGAAATGCAGCAGGAGGCCATCGTGGCAGAGGCAGAAGAACGCTTGAATAGAGATAGGGTGATGAGCAAGTGACCGAGAATTACACATGGGACATGGACGGATTCATCCAGAAGGTGGGGTTTGCCGTCGATGGTATGCAAATTACCCAGTACATCGCAGAGAACGTCTTTCAGCTTGACCCACCGCCGCCGGAGATGTCCGAAAACTGTGCCGCCAATGATTACATCCGCATGGTTCTGGAAACCCACGATCTGAAATACTTTTCCTTTTTCCTCCACCGGTTTGAACCGAGCCTGAATCGATATATCCGTCGCACTTTGGCATCGGAAGCAAATTTTCAGTATGACCCAGAGGGCTTTCTGGAAATCAAACTGTGCTGCATGATGACTATGCTTCATCTTCTGCCACGATACGAACTGGAGAAGAAAGCAGCATTCACAACCTATGCCCACAACTTTGTTTACAACACCATCCGGGATTATCAGATGCACAGGGAGAGCTGGTCACTGCCATCCGTATCCACTTACAAAAAAATCCGCACAGCCGCATGGATGCAGAACAATCTGGAGAATGCTCTGGAAGCCTTCATGAAGAAATATCAATGCAGCGAGGAAACAGCGGATCGGTATTTCCGGGAAGCAAAGTGCCTGCACAGCCGCAAGTCCCTTTATATTACCGGCGAAGAAGGTGATGACGGTGGGGATGTTATGGAAGAAGTCGCCAATGAGGAAGACTCCGACATGCTCGAAATCTTCTGGAATGGAATTCACGCAAACGCCGTTCGAACAGCTTTTGATCGGCTGACTCCGAATGAGCAAGAATACTTGCAGCGCAGAAATGCCGCCTGCATGAAGTGCGGCTGTGTCCGGCACATGTCCACCGCAGAAAGTTTCGATGATCTCGGTGCCCACTTTGAACTCACCACAGCGAACGGCGCGGAGAAAGCGTACCGGAAGGCTGTTGATCACTTAACACAGCTGATGGTGGAGGATAACGCCATCGGCACCGTGACTATAAAAAGGAAAAAGGTCATCCGCAGAAAAAAGAAAATCGCCGCCGCAGTCTACGAATACCAGGCAGACTACGACGGCGAGTGGGGCGAGATTGAAATTGATTTTGAAAACGGCACAGGGAAGATTTCTTACATTGCGGAGTTGGACACCACCCGTTCTCATAAGTTTGCAAACAAGGCCATTGAAGAAATCCTCAACTCCGATCTGAATGATCTCCCGAAACAGAAGACGATTGCATTTCCAAAGTGACGGGGTGACGGGGAATGCGTCGCTGCGGCGGGTTTGATATCCCTTTGGCCCCCCGGTGATGCAGCTGTGCTCCAAGAATTTCTGCGGAAATTCTCTCCACTCCGCCACATCACCTACACCCGAACAGGCGGATTTTGCCCCGGGGCAAATCCTGAATTTTAGCGCGTGGCGCGCCAAAATCCGCCTGTTCTGTGGCTGACTGAAAGTGCTTGTTCCCGCCCCGAACAACCCCTTTCAGCCACCCACGGTCGCCAAAGGTATAACACACTAGACTTTGCGCGCAAAGTCGTGTGCCACGAAACCGCCGGTTTCATTGGATTCTTCCCGCCAGGAAGGCTCTGCCCTCCTTTGGATTCCACCTGCCAAGGCAGCGCCGCCGCCTTTGGAAACCACCGCCAAGGGTACTCTGTCCCCTTTGGATTCCCCTGCCAACAGGGCTCTCCTCGCCCCTATTGGATGACCCAGAGCCAAAGGAACTGCTGTCCCTTTGGAATCCCAGCCCGTTTTGAAAGGAATGCCCACAAAGGAAAAATGGTTTGTGGACATTCATTTCAAAACGCAAACATCCCCAGAACATCATCCGATAAGAAGATGATGTTCTGGGGATTTTTTGTACTGAAAAATCACAGACCGCTGAGCAAAAAACTATCTCGCAGCTCTTTTGCGCCTCCGGCTTGCGACCATTGCGCCCATTCGCTCTATGAATATTGTGCTGTAGCGCAGAACGGGTTCTGTGACAATGGCAAATACCACGAACAGCATGACACACTCCATGGACATATGCGTGATACCAAAAATATCACCCTGATAGATGCTGCAAACCAGCAGTCCCACACCACTGCCTATCCAGACAATCCAGCGAAGCAGATTCAGCGGCTTGCTGATATGATACAGAATCATAAATCCCACAATGGCAAGGAGCATGGTACAGGCAGTGGAAATATCCGTCTCATTGACACCAAAGACTCTGCCGAAGATTACCAGTGCACCTACCACAAGGAAATCTGTCAATCCCGCAGGCAGAGCTTTGATCAGAACATTGGACAGGAACCGTCCGTGAATGGCTTCTGTATTTGGCTGCAGGGCAAGGAAAAAGCCGGGGATTCCGATGGTGAACATACTAATGAGAGAAATTTGCGCAGGTTCCAGAGGATAGTTCAGCATAAAGCAAGCAGAGAAGACCGCCATCAGGAAAGAAAAAATGTTCTTCACCAGAAACAGACTGGCAGACCGCTGGATGTTGTTGACCACCCGCCGTCCTTCCGCCACCACCGATGGCATAGCGGTGAAATCTGATTCCAGCAAAACCAACTGGGAGACCTGTGCCGCCGCGTCACAGCCCGATGCCATGGCAACGGAACAGTCCGCTTCCTTCAGGGCCAGTACATCATTGACACCGTCTCCCGTCATGCCCACAGTGTGTCCCGCGCTCCGCAATGCCCGGACAAGCAGCCGCTTCTGCTCAGGCGTGACACGCCCAAATACGGTATACTGCTCTGCCCCAGTCCGCAGTGCCTCCTCCGTTTCCAGTGTGGAAGCGTCCACATAGTTCTCCGCGCCAGGGATGCCCGCTTCCGCGGCAATCTGCGAAACGGTCAGGGGGTTATCCCCGGAGATGACCTTGATGGCAACGCCCTGCTGGGCAAAGTAACGGAAAGTCTCCGGCGCATCCCGGCGGATGGGATTGGTCAACAGAATCAGTCCCATGGGAATCACGGGTTCCGTCAATGCCTGTCCGTCCGGTACTCCTTCGTATCTGCCGAACAGAACCGTCCGAAAACCGTCCGCACTATAACTTTCAATCAGCGGACGGTACTTCTCATAATCACTACGCAGGACAAACTCCGGCGCGCCAAGGACATAGGCATCATCCGAAAAAACAATAGCGCAATACTTGTATGTAGAGGAGAAGGGAAACACCGCTTCGGCATCCTTTTTGAGCGGTGTTTTGAAGTAACGCTTCATCGCCTGCATGGTCAGATTCCCCTCGGGCATGGCAGCAATCAGCGTACTGATCTGCGCTTTCAGGCCAACACCCTGGGTTGGATCAAAGCCCTCCATGGGAATGACGCTGCTGACCTGCATCTCATTTTCCGTGATAGTTCCGGTTTTGTCCACGCACAGCACATCAACTCTGGCAAGGGCTTCGATACACTTCATATCGTGAACCAGTACCTTTTGGGATGCCAGGCGGATCACGCTGACCACCAGCGCAACGCTTGCCAGCAGATACAATCCCTCTGGGATCATTCCAACCACGGCAGCTACCATGGAAAGAATGCTGCTCTGGAAGGATGCGCCGGAGAACACATACTGCTGCACAAACAGGAAAACACCTATGGGGATAATTAGAATACCCACAATGCCCACCAGTCTGTCCAGCACCCGGAGCATCTCGGAGTGCTTCTTCTGATCCTGTGCCTTGGCTTCCAGCGTTAATTCGGAGATATAGGAATCCGCGCCTACCCGCTCCAGTCGGGCATAGCACTCGCCGGAGACAACAAAGCTGCCAGACATCAGAAAATCCCCCAGTTCCTTTCGCAGCTCGTCCGATTCACCGGTCAGCAGAGCCTCGTTGACCAAAACACTCCCTTCCAATACAATCGCATCGGCACAAATCTGGTCGCCTCCCCGGAAAATCACAATATCGTCCAGCACCAGTTCCTCTGCCGGGATTTCTGAGATTTGACCATTCCGAACGACTTCTGCTTTGGGTGCGTTCAGCATGGTAAGCTGATCCAAAGTTTTCTTCGCACGGATTTCCTGAAGGATTCCGATAAACAGGTTGGCGACGACTACCGGCAGGAAGGTCAGACTGCGAAAAGAGCCTGCCGCAATAACCAGAATTGCGAGTATGGCAAAAATCAAGTTGAAGTAGGTTAGAAGGTTACCTTTTACAATCTGTCCCACTGTTTTCGACTCTGCCGTTACTATTTTGTTTGTCCAACCGCCGTCTATCCGCTCCTGTACCTGTTCCTGAGACAGTCCTCTGGAAATATCCGCCAGATAGCGCTGAGCGGCTTCCCGATTCATTTGCTGCACAGCAGCTTTCTCTTTCTTCATAGGGCAATATCAGTCATACTGCCGCCAGAAATCCAGTCCGGCAGCTTCATAGCCTTCCCTGTCCACAAAGTAGCTCATACCATGATCCGCGCCAGGTACAATAAACAGCTTCTTGGGGGATGCGCAGGCAGTGTAATTCTCATAAGTCATTTCCAATGGAACGAAATGGTCATCGGCCCCGTGAATCAGCATGACGGGAACGCGGCAGTGACGCAGCGCGTCAACGGTAGACTCGTATGCAGCATCCGACTGGGTTTTCCGCTCATACAGCGTATCCGCCAGAATACCGCGAAGTCGGAAGGGAATGTGCAGATTGTGATTGGCAACATGCTTCCAAATGGCGTGGGGCGAAGTAAAGCCACAGTCCGCCATAATTCCATGGACATTTTCGGGCAGATCCAGCCCTGCCGCCATCAAAACCGTGGTTGCACCCATGGATACGCCGCAGAGGTAAATGGGGAGTTCCGTGCCGCATCGTTCACTAACCCAGTGGATCCAGTCCAGACAGTCATAGCGTTCGATCGGGCCGAAGCCAATGAAATCACCACCGCTGTTTCCCTGTCCCCGCTGTTCTGCATACAGGACGCTGCATCTATTCCGCTCCCAACAATCGGAAACCATTCCAAAGTCTTTGTACCACGCAGAGCGCCAGCCGTGCATGGCAATGATGACCCGCTTCGCATTCTCACAGGGAATCCAGTGCCCTACCAAAGGCACCCCATCATGACCGGTGATCTCCACTGTTTCATTTTCTTTCTGCGCCAGCTCTTCAGCCGTTTTTCGCAATTCCTCCTGAAAGGCATTCCCGGATTGGGTGCCGGAAATCAGATTGCCCGCTTTTTGGAACACTCTGGGTTCTTCCCGATCCAAAGCCTCTCTTGTCAGAAGCCGTGTTGTCAGATAGGCGGTGGCAGATGCTGCGGCTGTTGCAGCAATCGCAATTCCCGACAATTGCATTGCTTTTCTTGTTTCGTTTTTCATAGGGAGTGTTCCTTTCCTTTTTATGATAAAAAGCCTTTGGTAATCAAGAAGAATATCATAGCAAATGGAGCGGCAAACAGAAGGCTGTCAAAGCGATCCAGTATACCGCCGTGCCCCGGCAGGAGATTCCCGAAATCCTTGATTCCTGCTGACCGTTTGATTACGGACATTGCCAGATCTCCGAATTGTCCGATTATGGAGGAGAAAATCAAAAATAGCGTCAGCAATCCGTACTTCACCTGTACGCCCGTATGTTGTGTGAGAATAGCTGCAAAAATTTCAAGGATCATTGTGGAGAGAATCAATCCGCCGAGTCCACCCTCTACCGTTTTTCCTGGACTAATCTGTGGTGCCAGTTTGCGTGCTCCAAATGTTTTTCCAATCATAAACGCAGCGACATCATTAACAGCACATCCGAGCACGACAAAAATCAGGTATAGGAACCCTTGTTCTATCTGCCTGATTTCCACGATGCTGCGGTAAAAAAAGGGCATCATCAGGGAGCAGAAAATAACGCACATAGGCTTAGAAAAGCAGACTTGTCCAGTATGCCGCATTGCGCTGAGAAACAGAATCAGAGCAATCAACCAGACAACTGTCAGGCTAATTGGATAATAGGGTATTGTCCCAAAGCAGATCAATAAGGCGGTCAAAGAGAGAATGAACATTTTAGGAGTCGTGCATTGATTCAGCGCATGAAGCAGTTCGTATATTCCCAAAATACCCAGAACCGCAGCAACGGCATTCAGAACATAGGGATAGTGTGAAAGCAGGATTACTACAGCACCCACTATCGCCACGATTGCGCCTGTCTGTGTACGAAGCTTCCATTCTCCGGAAGAGTCCCTCTCTGTTTTGCCCAAAACACGGGCCTCGTTCGTTTTTTTGTTTCCTTTCACGATGAATCAAACTCCTGTATTTGGAAAGCAATGCAGTCAGAAGCGTGCAAATGTACGCCGAGCTTAAATGATTTCTTTCATCATACCAACGCCAAGAGCGCCATCACCTGTGTGGCAGGATATGCTGATTGGCAGGGGATCCAGCCCGATGGACATTCCCGGAAATGCCGCCTGCAATTCCGCCTGCCAGATCGCACCAGCTTCCGCATCTCCGGAATAGGCCGCGCGAATGACCATTTTCTTTCCGGCAAAGCGATGGGTTTGATCCTGTTTCAGCCCATCAATCATCATCTGCATTGCTTGATGCATACCACGCGCCCTTTTATAGGCATCCAACTTGCCGCCTTGGATTTGAAGCACCGGCTTGATGTTCAGAATTGTTCCGACAGCAGCCCCCGCAGCCGTAACCCGACCGCTTTTCTTCAGATACTCCAGCGTGTTGACCGCAACATAAATGCTGGAATCGAATCCATCCTGTTCCAGATAGGTTGCGATTTCCTGAGGGCTTTTTCCACGGCAAGCCAGATACTTTGCTTCCAAAACCGATTGTCTCAGCGTAATCGATATTCTGTGATTATCTACCACATGGATTCGTCCATCGTATTCCTCTGCCAGCATGGCAGCCGTATGGCAACTGCCGGAAAGGCCGCTGGACATAGGGAGGTAAATGACCTGGTCATAATGCTCCAGAAGGCTGTCCCAGCAGTCCATCAGGATACCTGGGGCAGGTTGAGAGGTACTGACAGACGCGCCCTCGCGCAGGCGCTGAAAGAATTCCTCCTGGCAAATGGATTCATTCTCGAAATAGGTTTCATCGTCAATGATCACCGGCATTGCCACCAGATAGATCCCATACCGGGCCGCTTGGTCAGGGGTAATTCCACTGTTTGTGTCTGTCAAGACTGCAATCTTTTCGTCCATATTTGTCTCCTTTTTATGTCAGAGTTCACCCCGAAAACGATGTATCATGCCCATCCCATCCGTTTATTGGCCTTCCATATTCTTTTTGCGATATTGCGTGTACACTGCGTAAGTAATCAGGATATAGGCAATTTCCGCGCAAAGCGAAATAATAAATCTTGGAGAACGAATATCTCGAATGCTCATACCCATAATGGGAAAAGTAATCGTATGGGGAAACAGCCCCAACAGACTTCCCAAAAGGTATTTTTTATACTCGACATGAACCGCTCCCATATATAAGCTGGCTACATCACTGGGTAAGCGAACCATGCGAACAAGGAAGGAAAAGAGGAAATCGTTCTTTACTCTTAAGTCATAGATTGCTTCTGTTTTGGGGTGCTTTGCCCGGATATCTTCCACCGCAGAAGCCCCGGTTCTTCTCCCAATCTGGTATGGCAAGGACACCATGATCACAGTTCCAATCAGATTCAAAAGTATTGCCACAGGAAGGGGAAAGAGGATCCCATTTGCGGCATAAAGAAGTCCAGAATAGATGACGATGCTCAGACTTTTCAGCGCAAACAGCGCCAACATTACGATGGATGCAAGCCAAGGGTTCCCGGGTGTGTAGCGCGCAATTCCTTCCGCAGACAGCTCTTTCCGATGAAGAAAGCAAATTGCAATAATTCCCGCCCAAATCAGGCCCAGAACGATATTTCGCGCAGTGCGTAACGCCTGTTGTGGCACACTTCCGGGAGGTGCCTGATCCAGAATTGCGTGGTAAAACCGGCCATACATGACGAGAGACAGAAGCATCACCCCGCCGCACAACAGCATGAGTGCCTTGGCTTTTGCTTCCGGAATATCCACAAAAAGGATTAAGATCATCATGACGACATAAAGCACGACTGTACTGAGTTTGCCGTACCATTTTGCGCTGTTGATCGTATCTGTGCTCTTCAGTATCAGATATCCCCACAGCAGCATCAAACATTCTTTTACGGCGAATAATGCCAGAAGCACCCACATCCACGGATACCGGGCAGTCAGACAGATCACCAGCGCCGCCTGCGTCAGCTTGTCGGCAATCGGATCCAGCACCTTTCCCACATCGGAAACCATGTTAAATCTTCTGGCAATCTTGCCATCGATTATGTCTGAGACTCCTGAAATTGCGACTACCGCAATCGTAGCTGCGTATTGTTTCTTCCCACAATATAGCCAGATGATTAGCGGGATTAGCAGGATACGAAACAGGCTAATCAGATTCGGAATTGTCAGAATCGCGTTCTTGCTGAACCGTTTATTCTCCATAATATGTCCCCTGACCTTTTCTATATAAAGTTGATGAAAGAGAAGCTAACCTGTCCGTGTATCATTGAAGCCGCATCGTTTCAAGGTATCTCAATCAGCAATGAACCATGATTATCCTGCGTCGATGATTTCCGGCAGCTGGTGGCGCATGATTTTTACCGCAGTAAGAATGGTGACAAAGTTCAATACTCCCTCGGTGATGAGCGTCAGCCCAAGCAATACCATCATTATCCGGGCGCTTTCTGAGGGGCGCAGCACCAGAAGGAAGCCAAAAATCCCCGTCAGAATTGCTGCTGCGAGAATCAGCCACCATTTTGCAATTCCAAAGGTTTTTGCATCAATGGCAATTTGTACTTTCAGCAGGGCGTCTGCCAGAACATAGATCCCCAGAATAATACAAATAATGCTGATCATCACATTTGCACGAAGCATCATGATGATGCCGAGGGCCATCAGTAAAATACCGGATGCCAGATCGAACTGAAATGCCAGCCGATACAAGTCCTTTGAGAAATAGCCGATCATTTTGATGAGCCCAAACAGAAGCATGATGATTCCCGAAATCCTGCAAAACAATTCGGCTGAAAAATCCGGGAGAGCAACCAAGAGTATCCCCAGCGCGCATAGCAATGTTGAGATGATTAAGTATCCAATTTTTGCGGTTTGAATCCGTTTGTTCCAATACATAGCATATGCCTCCCAATTTTTGGAATATATCGAAGATGCGATTCTATACGCAAGTATAGTCGGCATCCGTAATGTCGAAGGTTGGTTCAGAGAGAATTGCGCTCTCACGAAATGAGGGTAGGATTGCCAAGACTGCCACAGCAACTACTGCGAGAAACCAAAATACAATCTGTAGTATCGTCTCCAATGTCCGCACTCCCTCCAATTCTTATAGTCTGATCAGCCGGATTGCCTACCTTCCTGTAAAGAAGCAATCCGGCTGATTCGTGTCTCTATGACATAGCCTTGTTATGCTTGCCGTAGGGCTAATAAATCTGTTTGCTCCCAGGGCAAATCCACCGTGTTGGAGCCAAAGTGTCCGTAGCTTGCGGTGTGCCGGTAAAACGGCGTCCGCAGGTTAAGCTTATCGATAATTGCGGAGGGACGCAGGTCAACAGTATCTCGAATCAACTTCTGAATGCTTTCATCCGAAGTCACACCTGTGCCAAAGGTATCCACCAGCAGAGATACCGGCCGGGCGACACCAATGGCGTAGCTGATCTGAATTTCGCACCGATCCGCCAGACCCGCCGCCACCACATTTTTCGCCAGATACCGGGCCATGTACGCGCCGCTCCGGTCCACCTTGGAGGGGTCCTTGCCGGAGAACGCCCCGCCGCCGTGACGGGCATAGCCGCCGTAGGTGTCCACAATCAGCTTTCTGCCGGTGAGGCCGCTGTCTCCGGCGGGGCCGCCGATGCAGAAACGGCCTGTGGGATTGATAAAGTATTTGGTGTCGGCATCCAGCATGGCTTCCGGAATCACCGGGCGGATGACATGAAGAAGGACATCTTCCCGGAGCGTATCCATGGATACATCCGCTCCGTGCTGGGAGGAAACCACCACTGTGTCCACCCGTGCAGGGATACCATCCCGGTATTCTACTGTGACCTGAGCTTTTCCGTCCGGCAGGAGATAGGGCAGGATCCCTTCCCGGCGCACATAGGCCAGACGCTTTGTCAGCTTATGGGCAAGCTCGATGGGCAGGGGCATCAGGCTGTCTGTTTCCCGGCAGGCATAGCCGAACATCATGCCCTGATCGCCCGCACCGTTTTCCATGGTGTCTGACCGTTCCACACCCATGTTGATGTCGGGAGACTGCTGGTGAACATCCACAGTGATCCGACAGGAATCCGCATCGAAGCCGTGTCCCGGCTTGGTATAGCCGATCTCCCGAATCATCTGCCGGGCAATGGCTTCATAATCCACCCGGGCGGCAGAGGTGATCTCACCGAAAATATGGACTTCATCGGTGATGGCTGTGACCTCACAGGCCACATGGGAATGAGGATCCTTTTCCAGCAGGGCATCCAGAATTGCATCGGCAATCTGGTCGCAGACCTTGTCCGGATGCCCTTCCGTTACGCTTTCAGAAGTAAAGAAGGTAGTCATTTTGTTGCTGCCTCCTGCTTTTTACAGCAGCTGCACTGCCACAGGGTATCGGCGGTGGGTTTCCAGTTTTTGGCGTAGGATTCGCACTTATCGCACAGGTGGTCAACCGTCTCGGGAGACTGAAGGTCAGTAGAATGGGCACCGGTGGCCTTCACGATTTCCCGGAGCTTTTCCGGGTTCTCCAACATGGGGCAGGGACGCAGATGATTGTCATTGAAGGGCTGACCGTCGTGATAGGCCATGAAGATGGGACTGCGCATCACATCCAGCAAGCTCATGTCCCGGATGTTGGCGTTGGAATAGTGGATAAACACGCAGGGGTCGCAGTCGCCGTTGGCATTGATATGTAGATACCGCCGTCCACCGGCAATGCAGCCGCCGACATATTCGCCGTCATTCTGGAAGTCCATGGCGAAGATGGGCTTGGTAGCACGGATGTCCCGGATGCGGTGATACATGAATTCCCGCTGTTCGGGATTGGGCAGCAGCTCCGGCGCGGCATCGTTGCCCACGGGCATATAGTGGAAGTACCACACGAACCGCGCGCCCCACTCCACCATCTGGTCAATGAACTCGTAGGAGCTGATGGAGTCCAGATTCTGGCTGGTGTAGCAGCAGGACAGACCGAAGGGCAGGTGCTTTTCCTTCAGGATTGCCATAGCCTTGATGACCTTCTGGT
>JAUNSH010000043.1 GCA_030539285.1 Eubacteriales bacterium | reverse complement strand
CACCGTCAAAACCAACGATAGCACCATTACGAACAACGGCACAGAAAACTGTGGCCCCGAGTCCGGCACCGTCGATACGAATAACGGCGAGATTAAGAACAACTATGGCACCGTGGAAACCAACGCGGAGGGTGGTTCTATTGGGGCAAACTACGGCAAAGTAGACACCAACGAAGCGGGCGCTAAGGTTGTTCTAAACGATGGTACGATTGGCGAGAACCGCGGTGACGTTACCAGCAATGGCAGTCCTTCCGTGGACGGCAGCGAGGAAGGGAACGGCGAACAGGCTGTTGTACACAATAACAGTGGTACAGTCTTGTCTAACAACGATATCGTTGATAACATAAACGGCGGCGTGGTTACTTCGAACTTTGGACTTGTCAACAATGCCGCAGGCGGCGTGGTTATAGGTAACGCTGGTCCTGGCACGGTCAATAACGAAGCAGACGGCAAGGTTGAAGAAAATACTGGCATTGTCAACAACAAGGCAGGCGGCCTGCTGAACGATGTGTTTCTCACGAAAAATCCCGAAAGCACAGGATACGATGATTATTACATAAAACAATTTGAGCAGTTCACGGGAGAAGCAGCCACATACGTAGGAACCGAACTGGAAGTGGGCTGGATTGAGACCACCAATGAGGAAACCGGGGAGAAAACCTACCGGGGTTTCGAGGACGACGGCATCTGTAATATCGTGAAGCAGGCGATTCAGGGCACGGTGCTGAACCTGAAGGAGCTTGGCAAGCTGTTCCAGAAGGCTGACTACGAGGTCGTTGGCTATCAGGAGTATAACCGCGCCTCAGATGGAGCAGAAAGCAGTGCCGACAAGCCGGTGGTGTATCAGACGATGTACAAGGTGCAATATCCCGATATCTGGCTGAACCTGATCTGGGGGAAAGCCGTAATCAAGCCCGTCGCTTCCCCGGCTGGCGATGAGGCTGTGCCCACCTCCTACAACCCCAATTACATCGGCCTGGGCAGCGTGATCTTTATCAACGAGAAGGGCTACAAGGTGGTGGAAATCAAGGACGACGCCTATGTGGTGGTCACCTTTGACGCCCTGCCCGACGAGGATGTGGCGGATTTGAACGCCCTGTACGCCAAGCTCTTCACCCCCGAGCAGCAGAAGCTGGTTAAGAACATGGGTCAGCTTCTGGACAGCGAGGATGTCCTCACCATCTTCGGCAAGCCCGGCAACCACCCCGTGTTCGAGTTCCAGAAGGACCTGGTCAAATAAACAACAATCCGGCTCCCGTTTGGGGGCCGGATTCTTTTCGTGGGCTGCGCGTGTAAAAGGGTAACTTGCGGTTTTCGGCGTGTACATACGTACCGGCTCGTCCCCGGGCACCGGGGAAACGGGGCATCGGGGACGCCGCGCCCTATTCCCCTTTATCTAACGAAGCACTTCCGGTCGAGGGGCCCAATGGCGTAACAATGACCGCCAGCGTCCGTAACGCATTGTCAGCGGCGACTCGCCGCCCTCAATAGAACAGCAGATCCGAGTAGGTCGGGAAGGGCCAGTGGGCCTTGTCGGTCAGCGTCTCCAGAATGTCCGCCTGACGGCGCACCTCCTCCATGTAGCCGCAGACCACCTGGCGGTAGTACAGCGCCGCTTCCTCCGGCTCCACCGGCACCTGACACAGGGCCTCCTTCAGCGACTGAACGTGGTCGTACAGCCGGTCACAGGCGGTGCTCAGCTCCCCGGCGATGCCGGTCTCCGCCCAGCAGGACAGCTTCACTGCCTTCTTGGCGGCAATGCCGTCGCACAGCTCGCGGGCATAGCCCATGGCGGCGGGCAGGATCTGGTGCAGGGCCATGTCGATCATGGTTTTCGCTTCAATGGCGACCACCTTGTTGTAGGCGTCCAGATGGATGCGGTATCTCGCCCGGAACTCCGTCTCGGTGAAGACCCCGTGGCGGGTCACCAGGTCGATATTTTTTTCACTGACATAGGTAGGCAGGGCTTCCGCCGTGGAGGGCAGGTTGTGCAGGCCCCGGCGGGCCGCTTCTTCCTTCCACTCCTGGCTGTAGCCGTTGCCGCTGAAAATAATGCGGCTGTGCTCTGTCAGGGCCTGACACACCAGCTTCTGGAGAGCCGCGTCAAAGTCCTCCGCCTGTTCCAGCACGTCGGCAAACCGGCCCAGCTCCTCCGCCATAATGGTGTTCAGGGCGATGTTGGGACCGGACACGGACTGGGAGGAGCCCAGCATCCGGAACTCAAACTTGTTGCCGGTGAAGGCCAGAGGGCTGGTGCGGTTGCGGTCGGTGGTGTCCTTGGGGATGGAGGGCAGAACATCCACGCCGATGCGCAGAGTCCCCTTTTCCGGGTCATGATAGTTGGTGCCGTCAATAATGGACTGCACCACCGCGTTCAGCTCGTCCCCCAGGAAAATGGACACGATGGCGGGAGGGGCCTCGCTGGCACCCAAGCGGTGGTCGTTGCCCGCCGTGGCCACCGTGCAGCGCAGGAAGTCCTGATATTCGTCCACACCGGCGATGAAAGCCGCGAGAAACACCAGGAATCGGGCGTTCTGCCGGGGGGTCTTGCCGGGGCTGAACAGGTTGCGGCCCGTGTCGGTGGAGAGCGACCAGTTGTTGTGCTTACCGGAGCCGTTGACCCCGGCGAAGGGCTTTTCGTGGAGCAGGCACACCAGATTGTGCTTGGCGGCGCACTTTTTCATGATCGCCATCATCTTCTGGTTGTCGTCACAGGCGGTGTTGGCGTCGGTGTAGATGGGGGCCAGCTCGTGCTGGCAGGGGGCACCCTCGTTGTGCTTGGTCTTGCTCAGGATGCCCAGCCGCCACAGCTGCTCGTCTAAGTCCTGCATGAAGGCGGACACCCGGGTGCGGATGGTGCCGAAATAGTGGTCGTCCAGCTCCTGACCCTTGGGCGGCTGGGCACCGAAGAGGGTCCGGCCCGTCAGCCGCAGGTCCTCCCGCTGGGCGTACAGGTCTTTGGGCAAGAGGAAATACTCCTGCTCCGCGCCCACACAGGGGATGACCCGCTTCGTCTCGTTGTCGCCAAACAGCCGCAAAATCCGCACCGCTTCCCGGGACACCTCGTCCATGGAGCGCAGAAGGGGCGTCTTTTTGTCCAGAGAATCGCCAGTGTAGGAGAAGAAGCAGGTAGGGATGTAGAGACTTGCGTCCTTGACAAAGGCATAGGAGGTGGGGTCCCAGGCGGTGTAGCCCCGGGCCTCAAAGGTGGCCCGCAGGCCGCCGGAGGGGAAGCTGGACGCGTCCGGTTCGCCCCGGACCAGCTCCTTGCCGGAAAACTCCATGATGACCCGCCCGTCCCCGGTAGGGCTGATGAAGGAGTCGTGCTTTTCTGCGGTGATGCCGGTCATGGGCTGGAACCAGTGGGTGTAGTGGGTGGCCCCCTTTTCCAGCGCCCACTGCTTCATGGCTTCCGCAATGGCGTTGGCCACGTCCAGGGGCAGATGGGTGCCCTCGTCGATGCACCGCTTCCAGGCGTTGTACACATCTTTGGGGAGCCGCTGCTTCATGGTGTACGCGTTGAAGACGTCGCTGCCGAAAATATCCGGCAAATTCCTGATTTCACTCATAAAAAGTCATGTCCTTTCCGAAAATGCTGCCAATTTTCTCAGAATATAACCATCATACCTCCTGATTCTATTCAAATTCCAGACAAAAAGCAAGGCGTGATTGTGCAGTAAAAACATTTGTCTTTTCCACCAAGCTTTGTGCATTTCTACAATTCCTTCGTTTTTGCATCGCAAAATGAAATTATGAACAAATACATCTTGCATTTTTTGTCACAATCGCATATAATATGCCCATTCAAACCGTGATTAGGCCGAAAGGATGATTTTTGTGATCCCCTATTCTTGCATGAGCACCGCAGAGCTGGCCCGGGAATACGCCACCGTGCTGGATGAATATGACCAACTGAAGGCCCAGGGACTGAAGCTGAACATGGCCCGGGGCAAGCCCGCCCAGAAGCAGCTGGATCTGGTCAGCGATATTCTGACCACCGTGCAGACTGTGGAAGACTGCATGGACGGCGGCATTGATGCCCGCAATTACGGCGAGTTGGCGGGCCTGCCCAGCGCGCGGAAATACTGGGCGGACATTCTGGACTGTAAGCCGGAACAGACCTTTGTGGGCGGCGTTGCCAGCCTGAACCTCATGTACGATGTGGTGGCCCGGGCCTACACCCACGGCCTGCTCCACAGCCCCCGGCCCTGGTGCAAAGAGGAGAAGGTCAAGTTCCTGTGCCCCTGCCCCGGCTATGACCGGCATTTCGCCATCGGCGAGAGCTTCGGCGCGGAGCTGGTCCCCGTGCCCATGACCCCTACCGGCCCGGATATGGACGTGGTAGAGGAGCTGGTAAAGGATCCTGCCGTAAAGCTCATCTGGACGGTGCCCAAATACTCTAACCCAGACGGCGTCATTTACAGTGACGAAACCGTGCGCCGGTTTGCCAGCCTGAAGCCCGCTGCACCGGATTTCACCATCATGTGGGACAACGCCTACGGCGTCCATCAGTTCCGGGGCGACTACGTCCCCTTCCCTGATCTTATCGGCCTGTGCGCGGAAGCGGGGAATCCCGACATGGTGATCGAGTTTGCCTCCACCTCCAAGATCACCTTCGCCGGCGGCGGCATCTCCTGCATGGCTTCCAGCGAGGACAATATCAAATACTTTACCAAGCTGTTCGGCATCCAGATGATCTCTCAGGACAAGGTCAACCAGCTGCGCCATGTGCGCTTCCTCAAGGATAAGGCCCACACCCTGGAGATCATGAAGCTCCACGCCGAGGTCATGCGCCCCAAGTTCGACGTGGTGAGCAAGTGGCTGAACCGGGAGATCAAGCCCCTGGGCTTTGCCCACTGGGTGGATCCCGACGGCGGCTATTTCGTGAGCCTGTACACCATGCCCGGCACCGCCAAGCGGGTGTGGCAGCTGTGCAAGGAGGCCGGCGTAGTGCTGACCAACGTAGGCGCCACCTACCCCTACGGCAACGACCCGGCGGACTCCAACCTGCGCATCGCCCCCAGCCTGCCCCCGGTGGAGGAACTGGAACAGGCCATGGAGGTGCTGACCACCAGCATGAAGCTGGCCGCCTTGGAAAAGGTCATGAACCAGTGATAAAAACACTGCCGTTTCCCAGATGGGAGACGGCAGTGTTTTTAGTGAGGAGTTTGGAGTGAGGAGTTGGAGACACATGTCATCCTGAGCAAGCGCAGCGCGTCGAAGGATCTTTCCTGTATGCTGTATTGTATGCGGCAGATCCTTCGACTCCGCAGCCACAGGCTGCTCCGCTCAGGATGACAAGCGCTATTTACTCCTCACTCCGCTGGCGGCAGCTCTTTGGCTTCGCCAATGCTGGCCCGGGCCTTTTTTGCCGCTTCCAGCAGGCCCTGAAATTCCGAGGACAGGATGTGGCGCATATCCGCGTCGGAAGAAAGGGCCTTGACGTAGGCCCGGATGTTTTTGGGCTGGAAAATATCCGATGCGTTTTCCACCTCCCCGGTGGTGAGCAGGCCATACAGCACCTCCACCAGCTGGTTCCGCTCCCCGTTGGTCATCCCGGCGAACCAGTTCTTGATGGTGGCGTCCAGAAATTGGGAGGATTCTGTCACCTCGGCTACCGGCAGGAAATTCGGCCCCTCTACCTCCCAGGAGTAGGGGTCGTGCTGCATAATGCCAACGTTCCGGCTGCGGATGACCAAAAACGGTTCCTCGTGCTCCAGCAGCATCCCGATCACCGAGGACTGGGGGATGTAGGTGCGGATCCGGGGCACGATGGCGCTGTAGCCCGGGTCGCCGATCATGTACTTGGTAAAGCCGGGGCCGTCGTTGTTGTAGACCGTCAAAATTCGCTTTCGCACTGTGGGCGAACACCGGGCGGCGGCAAACACCGCCAGATTGCCGCCCTTGGAGTGGCCCGCGATTCGTATGGGAGCGGCGTAGGCCAGCGCCGCCATGCGGATGTATTCCTGAGCCAGCCGCTGGGCGGGGATGGTCTGCTGGAAGGTCATGTTGAAGTCCTCCTTCCAGCCCACAAGGGAATTGTCCGTTCCCCGGTAGGCAATGAACATACTGCCGTCGTCAGGCAGGAAGGTCATGGCTGCGAACTGGGTCTCCTGCTCGGGAAGAAACCGGCTTTGATACAGGCACAGCCGGGTCTGCCCGAAGCGCACCGTGTCCGCAGCCCGGCGCAGCAGCTCCGTGTCCTTTTTGGACCTGGCCCGGCTCTGCGGGTTTTCCAGCGCAAAGAATTCCTCGGCGCAGGCCCGCAGGGTCACCGCCTCCTCCTGGGGACGTTCCGCCATTTCCCCGTACTCCACGTAGGTCAGCGTGGAAAAGATCAGCGCGTCCACCGCGTTGGGCGGGTCCTGGGTGAAGGTCAGGTCCCCCCGCCATGTTAAGTAATCAAAAATATTCCCCATATTCTCAACCCCTTTTTTCTATCTTAGCAGAGAATTGTGAAATTTTCTACCCTTTTTCGGAAACCGTAAAGTCTTTGTCATCCTGAGCCAGCGCAGCGAGTCGAAGGATCTACGCACATTCCATCAGTGGAACCAAAAAGATCCTTCGACTCGCTTTCGCTCGCTCAGGATGACAGGGTTGACAAACCACCTGTACAGGCGTAAAATGGGGAAAACGGTCACTTAGGAGGTTTTATTATGGAACTGACCCGTGAGCAGGCACTGGCCCTGCTGAAAAAATACAATAAGGAGCCTTTCCACATTCAACACGCCCTGACGGTGGAGGGCGTTATGCGCTGGTTCGCCAAGGAAAACGGTGAGGACGCGGACTTCTGGGGCCTGTGCGGCCTGCTGCACGACGTGGACTTTGAGAACTGGCCGGAACAGCACTGCCTGAAGGCCCCGGAGCTGCTGGCCGAGGTGGACGCCAGCCCCGAAATGGTCCACGCCATCTGCTCCCACGGCTACGGGATCTGCTGCGACGTGGAGCCTACGGCCCTGATGGAGAAGATCCTCTTTGCCGCCGACGAGCTGACGGGCCTGATCGGCGCCGCCGCCAGGATGCGTCCCAGCAAGTCCGTCATGGACATGGAGCTGTCCTCTCTCAAGAAAAAGTTCAAGGATAAGAAGTTCGCCGCCGGGTGCTCCCGGGACGTGATCAAAACCGGCGCGGAACGGCTTGGCTGGACGCTGGACGAGCTGATGGAAAAGACCATTCTCGCCATGCGGGATTGCGAGGCTTCTGTCGCAAAGGAAATGGAAGCATAGATTTGTAAAAAGCTGTAGAGGCGGGTCACTGACCCGCCCGACCGCGTGAGCCGTAACATGACGCTGCCGCTTCGCGGACGGGAGGGTCAATGACCCTCCCCTACGGAAAGATCAGAATAAAATGGGTGCGCTGCGAAGATACCGCAGCGCACCTTTTTGTTACATAATTTCCTTCAGGGGCTTAATATACTGTTCCCGGCGGCGTTCCCGCTCGGCAAGGTAGGCCACGTCGTTGCCCGCGTGGATCTCCCGCAGGTAGTCGTAGTGGTTCTGCAAAATCTGCTCGTTGTTCCGGGCCAGCATCATGACCGCGATGGAGGAGCACTGGTCAGAAGCACGCTCGAAATAGGTCAGAGCCTCCATGAACACCAGGCCGCTGCCGATGGAGCACTGCCCGTTTTTCAGCCGCTTGGTATGGCGGTCCTTCAGCATCATGATCATATCGTCGATGGTCTCCTCCAACGGCTCGATGGCCTTGGCGGCCTCGTTGTCGTCATTGGCGAAGGCGTTGACGGTGATATCCAGGATCTCGTTGACGGCGGCGGTGATCAGGGCCAGCTCCTTTTTGGCAGTGTCGGAGAAGGTGGTGTTCTCACTTTGCAGCCGCTCCGCCAGCTCCACCAAATTGGTGGCGTAGTCGCCGATACGCTCGAAATTGGGCACAGTCTGCATCAGCATATCCAGCTGACGGTCGTCAAACTCCGTCTCCACGGTCTTGGACAGGCCGATGAGGAAGCGGTCAGTGTCGTCGGTGAACTGGTCGATGCAGTCCTCGTCCTTGTTGATCTCCGCCACCAGCACCGGGTCATATTTCGCCAGCACCTTGCAGCCCCTCCGGAAGTTCAGCTGGGCCAGACGGCCCCCGTCTGCCACGGCTTTCATGGTGACGGCCAGGGCCATGGCGGGAGAATTGTACAGCTTTTCGTCCAGGGTATGCAGCTCGGGATGGCGGTCCTCCTCGGGGGCGTCGTCCTTGACGATCTTCAGGGACAGCTTCACCATCCAGTCGGCAAAGGGGATCAGCACCGCGGCGGTGGCAAGATTGAACACCGTCTGGAAGTTGGCGATGCCGCCACTGTCCACACTGCGGACCCAGAAGCCCGCCCCAAAGACCGAAAACTTTTGCAGCAGGGTCATGACCAGCAAGAACAGCACCGTGCCGATGGTATTAAAGGCGATGTGGACCACGCCGGTGCGCTTGGCGTCCTTGGACGAGCCGATGGAGCAGACCATGGCCGTGGTGACGCAGGTGCCAAGGTTGATGCCCATAATCACGGGATAGGCCATGGCGAAGGTAATGCCGGAGCCGGGGACGGAGGCCACGGTCTGGAGCATACCCACCGTAGCGGAGGAGCTTTGGACAATGACCGTCAGGATCAGGCCGAAGAGGATACCGAACAGGGGGTTTTCCAGGAAGCCCACGAAGGCGGTGAAGGCGCTGGTGCCGATCAGGGGCTTGACACCGTCGGTCATCAGCTCCAGGCCCACGAACAGCACGCCGAAGCCGATGCAGATATCGCCGATGGTCTTACTCTTCTTGCTCTTGATGAACATGAGCAGGATAATGCCCGCGACCAATGCGATGGGCGCCAGGGTATCCGTGTCGAACAGCCACAGCAGGAAGCTGCCGTCGGACTCGATGGCGCCCAGACGGATGATCTGGGCCGTGACGGTGGTGCCGATGTTGGCGCCCATGACGATGGACACGGCCTGCTTCAGGTTCAGCACGCCGGCACCGATCAGGGCCACCGTCAGCACAATGGTAGCCGTGGAGCTTTGGATCACCGCGGTGACCAGCGCGCCGGTGAGCACACCCATGAGTACATTTCCAGTGACCTTTTCCAATACCCGCTTCAGCGCGGCGCCGGAGCTGTTCTTCAGACCATCGCCCATGACCTCAATGCCGTAGAGGAACATGGCCAGGCCGCCGAGAAGCTGGATAATGGCAGTTAGAATCTCCATATCATACTCCTATAATCTCTGTTTGATTTGGTTCCGTTTCATTGCCCACAGAGGGCATGATATCATTATAGGAGATTTTGGGGGAATTGTACAGTGACAATTTATGTTTAAATTTTACGAAAACTTTACGAGGATTTTATGAAATTCACCAATTATTTGCCGGTGGAACCGAATCCCCCGGCATCCCGGATGGTACCGGACAGCTCTGCCGCCGCCTCATAGGGCGGGGTCAGGACGGGTGTAATGAGCAGCTGGGCGATGCGCTGGCCCGGCTCGATGACGCGGCTGCGGCTTCCGTGGTTGTGCAGGGCCACCATGACCTCTCCCCGGTAGTCGCTGTCGATGACCCCCACCTTGTTGGCCGGGGCCAGGCCCTGCTTGCAGGCCATGCCGCTGCGGGCATAGACCAATCCCGCGCAGCCCGCGGGCACCTCCAGGGCAAGGCCCGTGGGGATAAAGGCGGTCTGGCCCGGTTCAATGGTGACGGGAGCTTCCAGACAGGCGGTGAGATCTGCCCCCGCCGCCCCGGCGCTGCCATAGGCCGGGAGCACTGCCCCCGGACGAAGTTTTTTTACACGAATCGGTTCCATTAAATCATTCCCTTTCTGTCGCCCTGCCAGTCCTCCCAGAGGATGGTCTCCCCTGCCGCCAGAGACTTGGGCACGTCAATGAGCCGCTGGTTGGAGGAGCCCCGGAAGCGGAGGTTCAGGTCTTTTTTTGCTTCCACAAACGGCCCGTCCACCAGTACGTCCAGATAGCTTAAATACTCCGAGCAGTCCCCAAGCCGCCCGGACAGAATGTCCTTCTCAAACAGGTAGCCGGAGAAGGCCCAGATGGTTTTCTGCGGCAGCTCTTTACGAATTCTACGCAGCAGATGCACAATGGCTCCCTGATTCTGGGGTTCAAAGGGTTCGCCGCCCAGCAGGGTCAGGCCACGGATGTAGGAGGGCCGCAGCATATCGACAATGGTGTTCTCGGTCTCCTCAGTGAATGGTTCCCCATAGGCAAAATCCCAGGCCACCTCATTAAAGCAGCCGGGGCAGTGGTGGGTGCAGCCGGAGACGAACAGGCTGACCCGGACCCCAGGGCCGTTGGCAATATCACAATTTTTTATGGTCGCGTAATTCATGGCAAAAACTCCTATCCCGCGCTTCCGGCGCGGCAGATGCTCTGCGCCCAGTATAGCACAGCTTTCCCGAAAAAGCTACTGTAATTCAGCAAGGAGTGAGGAACGTAGGGCGGAGTCATGACTCCGCCGACCCGGTTTCGTACTTGCACAGCCCCTCCGTTAAATGGAATCGGTTGGGTAAGCATCAGACAATTCCCGCAGAACGAAAACATCCTAAATCCGGTAAGTGGTCGGCGGGGTCATAACCCCGCCCTACGATCTGCACGCAATTTTCGCGCGCTGTATTGCATTTCCAAAACTTATCAGGTATAATATCCGTGAAGTAAGCTTTCAGGAGGGATCCTTATGGAAATGGAAACCAATCTTCCCGAGGAAGAGACCAGCATTCTGACCCTGACCGATGAGAATGGGCAGGACGTAAACTTTGAATACCTGGACTGCATCGAGTATGAGGGCACCGAATATCTGGTGCTGATGCCCGAGGGCGAGGACGAGATCGTCATCATGGAGATCGAGCCGGTGGACGAGGAAAACGAGAACTATCTGGCAGTGGAGGACGAGGCCGTGCTGGACGCGGTTTACGGCATCTTCAAGGAGAAATTCAAGGACGTTCTCACATTCGAAGATTGACTTTAAGCGCCGTAGGGGGCGGCGTCCCCGACGCCCCTTGTGGCAGTGCCGTCATACGTTCTGTCCTGCGGCAAAACAAAACCGTTGCGGCCGGGGCGTCGAGGACGCCGCCCCCTACGGTGAGAAAGCGCGGCTGTGGAAAATCCCACAGCCGCGTTTACGTCAGCCGAATTGACTTTAGCAGAGGAATGTGCTAAACTGGAAAGAAATGATTAGGAGGGATAGCCTATGACCCCCATTGAAGAACAGGTGGAAGGGATCGTTGACAGCATTCTGGAGGACTACCGCCACGGACGGGCCGTGGACAGAATGGACCACTTCTGCCACCCGGAAAAAGAAATCGTCATCGACATGATCAACAAACTCATCCGCATCGTCTACCCCGGCTCCTCCCGGGACCGGAACTACCGCATCTACAACATCCGCCACAATCTGTCCATGCTCATTGAGGACGTGATGTACAACCTGAATAAGCAGCTGACGCTGGTATTCAAGAGCCAGCTGGGCGAGCAGGCTGCCGCCGAAAAGGCCCAGCAGCTGAGCGTGGAATTTTTCCGGGCCATCCCCGCCGTTCGGGCCGTGGCTCAGACCGATGTGGAGGCCTTCTTTGACGGCGACCCCGCCGCATCCAGCGTGGATGAGATCATCTTCTGCTACCCCGGCCTGTTTGCCGTCACCGTCTACCGGCTGGCCCACGTGCTCTACACCCTGGGGGTGCCCCTGCTGCCCCGGATCATGACGGAGCACGCCCACAGCGTCACCGGCATCGACATCAACCCCGGCGCCACCATCGGCAGCTACTTCTTCATCGACCACGGCACCGGCATCGTGGTGGGCGAGACCACCGTCATCGGCGACCATGTGAAAGTCTATCAGGGCGTGACTCTGGGCGCGCTGACCACCCGGGGCGGACAGAACCTCCGGGGCAAAAAACGCCACCCCACCATTGAGGACAACGTGACCATCTACGCCGGCGCGTCCATCCTGGGCGGCGGCACGGTCATCGGACGGGACAGCGTCATCGGCTCCAACGTGTTCATCACCCACTCCATTCCCCCCTGCACCACCGTCAGCGTCAAGAGCCAGGAGCTGCAGTATAAGCCCCGGAACTGCGAGGGCAACTGCAAAAACTGCAGTAAGCCCGAGCCCTTCTGGGAGGGACAGGAGAAGAACTGAGGGAGGCGTGAAAAACGCCTCACGCCTCACTTTCCGCCAGATGCTTCGCAAGCAGTTTTGTGACCTCGGCGCAGCGGTGGGCGGCGATGCGCTCGAAGGTGGGATAGTCCATCTGGGCGCTGTCGTCGGCTTTGTCGGAGATGGCCCGGAGGATCACGAAAGGCACACCGTTGCGGTAGGCCGTCTGGGCGATGGCCGCGCCCTCCATCTCGGTGCACAGGCCCTGGGTCGAAGCGATGATGGCGTCTTTGACGCTCTTTTCCGCCACGAATTTGTCGCCGCTGGCAATGCGGCCCACCCGGGTGTGGCCGGGATTCACGGTCTCCGCCGCCTGGAAGGCATAGCCCATCAGGGTCTCATCCGCCGGGAAGGCGGTCACGTCCATCCCCGGCACCCGGCCGAAGGGGTAGCCGAAATGGACGCAGTCAAAGTCGTGGTACATGGCATCCTGGCTTATTATCAGATCGCCGATGTCAAGCTGGGTGCAGAGGGAGCCGGCGATGCCCGTGTTCACGATGTGGGTCACGCCGAAGCAGCTGCACAAAATCTGGGCGCACAGGGCCGCGTTGACCTTGCCCACGCCGCACTGGACCACCACAACGTCCAGTCCCGCCAGTCTGCCCTCATGAAATTCGCTGCCCGCCACCGTGCGGGCGGTTTTGTTTTCCATCTGGCCCAGCAGGATCTCCACTTCCACCTGCATGGCGCCGATAATGCCGAGTTTTGTCATAAAAATATTGCTCCTTTTTGTAGGGCGGCTTGGCCACAAACCACCCCAGCGTGTTAAAGACACCCCGTAGGGGGCGATGCCCACATCGCCCCTTTCGTAGATGTACCGAATTCGCCTAAGATTTGAAATAATCGCGCAGTTTTACTGCGGGCCGATGTGGGCATCGGCCCCTACGAAGCGTTAATCCGGGTAAACCAATCGTGTTTCGTCAATATTTTTCAGCAGAGCGGCATATTTTCCGCCCCAGTAGTTTGCCATGGGCAGGTTCATGTCCAGGTAATTGCCGCAGTCTCTGGCGCAGGCCCCGGGAACCTCCCCCCGGTAGTCCCGGATGAAGCGGAAGCAGCCCAGCACCAGCGGAACGATGTCCTTCGATTCGTAGTCCCCGGAAAGCAGCAGGTAAAAGCCCGTCCGGCAGCCCATGGGGCCAAAATACAGCACCTTGTCTTTCCACTGATGGTCGTTTCGCAGATAGGTGGCTCCAAGATGCTCAATGGTGTGAACCTCCGCGGTGTTCATCACAGGCTCTTCGTTGGGATTTGTCAGCCGCAGGTCGAAGGTGGTGACGGTTTCCTCCCCTACCCGGTCCTTCCGGGACACGTACAGGCCCGGCTGAAGCTTTATATGATCGATGGTAAAGCTGGTGATTTTCTCCATAGGATTCCTTCCTTTTCGGGGCCTTTCGCCCGTTTCCGAAATCATAGCACAGTTTTCCGCTCTTTGCAAGGCCGGCCGCCGCTGACCACCGGCTGGGGCTGGTTTTTTTTGCATTTATGCCAAATGTTCTTGCTTTTTTCAGTTGTCGATGGTAGAATATCATTGACTATACCATAAAGGTAGGGATGCACCAATGGCTAAGAAAGATTTTGACATCGATTTTGATTTCGATGAAGCTTACGGCTTTGACGCCAAGTCCTTTGCGGGCGATGAGGCGTTTGACGATAGCGTGAATACCGACGAATTTACCGACGAGGAGCTGGGCCTGTCCCCCAAGGATCAGGCTGCCGGCAGCGATGACTTTGATCTGGACGGAGATCTGGACGAATTTCTGAACATGGGGGAAGAAGAACCCCAGCCGGAACAGACGTGGCAGGAGCCGGAGGATGACGACTGGCAGAGCGAGGAAGTTCCCCAGGAGCCAGAGGAGGAATACACCGAACAGTACGACGGTGAAGAGGTCTATGACGAGCAGCCGGAATATGACGAAGAGGAGCCTGCCGACTACGAGGGTGA
The DNA here is from genome assembly GCA_030539285.1 of Eubacteriales bacterium. GTDB lineage: Bacteria > Bacillota > Clostridia > Oscillospirales > Oscillospiraceae > Faecousia. Next base: position 9,339 of record JAUNSH010000043.1, on the reverse strand, counting down.
ATACGACGAATCCTATGAAGAGGAGGGCGAGGAAGAGGCTCCCCGCAAGGAGAAAAAGCCCCGCAGGCCTATGAAGCTGCCGAAACTGCCCAAGCTGCCCAAACTGAAGACCCCCAATATTTTTACCAAATTCTTTGATCTCTATTTTGGCCCCGTGCTCCACAAGGAGCAGCGGGAGGAGCCGGTGGACCCGGACAATCCCCGCCGCAGAAGAAGAAAGAGCCGTTCCCAGATTTTTAAGGAGGTCTACCTGCCGCCGATCCTGGTGTGCGTGTGCCTGATCATGGTCCTGACCTTCGTCATGGGTTCCCTGTCCAATGCGATCGAGCGCCGCCAGATCGACAAGCAGAACCAGCAGAGCCAGCTGGACGCTTCCATTTCTCAGGCGGAGCAGATCGCCGCCCAGGGGGAGCAGATCCTGACAGAAGCCGAAGAGCTGGCTGCCGGCTATGACTACGACAAGGCCATCGAAAAGCTGGAATCCATCGGCGACCTGACCCAGCACCCGGAGGTCGCCGCCAAGCGGGCCGAATACGAGACCGCCAAGAATTCGTTGGTGGAATACAAGGACCCCACCCTGATCCCCAACCTGAGCTTCCACGTCCTGATCGAAGACATGACCCGGGCCAAGCAGGACGCAGAGCTGGGCGGCAGCTACAACAAAAACTTCGTCACCACCGGCGAATTCTCCAAGATCCTGAACCAGCTCTACACCAACGGCTATGTGCTGGTGGACTTTAACAGCTTCATCGCCGCCAACACCGATCTGGACGGCAACCAGAAGTTCATGGTCAAGTCCATCCTGCTGCCCGAGGGCAAGAAGCCCGTCATGCTCACCGAGACCATGGTCAACTACTTTGAGTACATGGTGGATGGCGACGGCGACCACTATGCCGATGCCAAGGGCGATGGCTTCGCCAGCAAGCTGGTCATTGACGGCAACGGCGACATCAAGGCCGAGTACATCGATGCCTCCGGACAGACATTGGTGGGCAACTACGACTTTGTGCCCATTCTGGAGGACTTCATCGCCGAGCACCCCGACTTCTGCTATCAGGGCGCCCGGGCCATTCTGGCTGTCACCGGCACGCAGGGTGTCTTCGGCTACCGCTGCAACACCTCCTACATCAGCTCCATCAGCCAGCAGTATTACGATGAGCAGGTGGCTGGCGCCAAGGAGATTGCCAATGCCCTGCGGGACAAGGGCTACACCATCGCCTGCTTCACCTATAACAACGAAGCCTACGCCAAACTCAGCGTGGCCCAGATCCAGGCGGACCTGCAGAGCTGGACCAGTCAGGTGGTCAACGTCATCGGTCAGGTGGATACCTTCGTGTTTGCCCGGACCAGCCGTCTGACGGAGTACGGCGCCAGCAGCAACGCCTTCCAGGTGATGTACACCAGCGGCTTCCGTTACTACATCTCCAACGACACCACCCCCTACACGGAGGTCAACGACACCTACGTCCGGCAGAACCGTCTGATGGTCACCGGCGAGAACATGCAGCACAAGTCCAGTATGTTCTCCGGGCTGTTTGACACCAACGCGGTGCTGGAGCTGTCCACCCGCGGCAGCGTGCCCACCGGCTAACAGAACAATACGCCGGGGAATTTTCCCCGGCGTTTTGACTGTCAAAACGTCTTTTTTCCCTGCCGTAGGGGCCGATGCCTACATCGGCCCGCGGTGAAAGTGGATGATGATTTCAAATTTTCGGCGAATACGGAACATCTGCAAAAGGGGCGATGTGGGCATCGCCCCCTACGGATTGTTTTTTCGGCAGGCTCGTGTCAGGGAAAATTCCCGGCGTTTTCTTTTGGAGGTTATCTTATGGAAATCAAGCCCGGAAAATACCGGCATTTTAAGGGTAATTACTATGAAGTGATTGGGATCGCCCATCATTCCGAGACCATGGAGGAAATGGTGGTCTACCGGGCGCTGTATGGCGAGGGTGGCCTGTGGGTGCGGCCCGCCGTCATGTGGACAGAACTTGTGGACCGGGATGGTTACCACGGGCCGCGGTTTCAATATGTGGGAGAATAGCAAAAAGCTGCCGAAAAACGGCAGCTTTCTTCGTAGGGCGGGGTCATGACATAAGCCCTACGAAAATAGAGGTTCAAATTCCATTGCCCCGCAGCTCGATGATCTGGTCCCGCAGGACGGCGGCGTACTCGTATTCCATCATCTTTGCCGCTTCCTTCATCTGCTTTTCCAGACGGGCGATCTCTTTTTCCTTTTCGGCTTTCGTCATCTTCACGCCGTTGCGGCCTTTGCGCTCGGCGGTGGGGGAGGAAATCTCGATCAGGTCCCGGACGGACTTGATGACCGTCTTGGGCACGATACCGTGGGCCTTGTTGTAGGCATCCTGAATTTCCCGGCGGCGGACGGTCTCGTCCATGGCCGTTCGCATGGAGGGGGTCACTGTGTCGGCGTAGAGAATGACCTTGCCCTCGGCGTTCCGGGCGGCACGGCCGATGGTCTGGATGAGACTGGTCTCGCTTCTCAGGAAGCCCTCCTTGTCCGCGTCCAGAATGGCAACCAGACTGACCTCCGGCAGGTCAAGGCCCTCGCGCAGCAGGTTGATGCCGATAAGCACGTCAAATTTCGCCATCCGCAGATCCCGGATGATCTCCATCCGCTCCATGGCCCCGATGTCCGAGTGCATATAGCGGACCTTGATGCCCGCTTTTTGCAGGTAAACCGTCAAATCCTCTGCCATTTTTTTCGTCAGGGTGGTCACCAGCACACGCTCGTTTCTGGCGGAACGGGCGTTGATCTCGCCGATCAGGTCGTCGATCTGCCCGTCGATGGGCCGCACCTCCACCACCGGGTCAAGCAGGCCCGTGGGACGGATGACCTGCTCCACGGTCTGGCCGGAACGGGTGCGCTCGTACTCGGCGGGTGTCGCGGAGACGTAGATCACCTGATTGATCTTCTGCTCAAATTCCGTGAAATTCAAAGGGCGGTTGTCGTAGGCCGAGGGCAGGCGGAAGCCGTAGTTCACCAGCGCGTCCTTGCGGCTGCGGTCGCCTGCGTACATGGCCCGGCACTGGGGCAGGGTCACATGGCTCTCGTCGATGAACATGAGAAAATCCTTGGGGAAATAGTCCAGCAGCGTGGTGGGCGGCGTGCCGGGGGCGCGGCCCTGAATGACTCTGGAATAGTTCTCGATACCGCTGCAAAATCCAATTTCTGTCAACATTTCCAGATCGTAAGCTGTCCGCTGGGCGATGCGCTGGGCCTCGATGAGCTTGTCGTGGGCACGGAAATACGCCACCTGCTCGTCGCATTCCCGCTGAATTTCCAGCATGGCCCGGTGCAGCTTCTCCTTCGACGCCACATAGTGGCTGGCGGGGTAGATGGCAACGTGCTCCACGAACCGCTCGGCGATACCGGAAACGGCGTTGATCTCGCTGATGCGGTCAACTTCGTCTCCGAAAAATTCCACCCGGATGGCCCGGCCGGACCAGTAGGCAGGGTAAATTTCCAGCGTATCCCCCCGGAGCCGGAATTTGTTTCGGGAAAAGTCCAGATCGTTGCGCTCGTAGCGAATTTCCGTCAACTTTTTGAGCACCTCGTCTAAGGGGTACTCCTGCCCCACCCGCAGGGAGATGACCATGCTCTTATAGTCGATGGGATCGCCCAGACCGTACAGACAGCTCACCGAGCTGACCACGATCACGTCCCGCCGCTCGAACAGGGCCGAGGTGGCACTGTGGCGCAGGCGGTCGATCTCCTCATTGACGGAGGAGTCCTTTTCAATATAGGTGTCCGTGTGGGCGATATAGGCCTCGGGCTGGTAGTAATCGTAGTAGGAAATGAAGTATTCTACGGCGTTTTCCGGGAAAAATTCCCGGAATTCGCTGCAAAGCTGGGCCGCCAGCGTCTTGTTGTGGGCCAGCACCAGGGTGGGCCGGTTCAGCTTCTCGATGACCGACGCCATGGTAAAGGTCTTACCGGAGCCGGTGACGCCCAGCAGGGTCTGCTCGTGCAGGCCCCAATTCACGCCGTTCACCAGTGCTTCAATGGCCTCCGGCTGATCACCGGAGGGCTTATATTCCGATACCAGTTTGAAATGATCCATATTCCTCTCCTTTACGGCAGCAGATAATCGTCAAAGCGGTACCCGGACTGGGCCATGGAAATGAAGTCCCCCTCCGCTACCACGATGTGGTCGATGAGTTTGACTTCCACCGCGCTGAGGGCTGCGGCAATGCGGCGGGTGGTCTGCACGTCGTCCGCTGACGGCAGGACCACGCCGCTGGGATGGTTGTGGGCCAGCACTACGGTAGTCGCGCCGGCGCTGAGGGCCGCTTCCACCACCTTCCGAACGGAAATGCTGGCGGCATTCACGCTGCCCTCCCCGATCTCCCGGCAGCAGAGCACCTTGCACTTGGCGTCGAGACACAACAGGAACACCGTCTCCACCTTTCGCCCGAAAAACCGGGGCACCAAATAGGCCCCGCAGGCATCTAATGAAGTGAGCACCTCTGTGCGCTGAGCGCTGTCCACCTGATAGAACCGGCCCAGCTCCGTGACCAGCCGCAGCAGCGTCGCCGCGTGGCCGCTGATGCCCGGCACCTTTTTCAATTCTTCCACTTCCGCGTCCAGCACCTGTGACAGGCTTCCGAACCGGTCCAGGAGGGCATGGGCAATGGGGTTGGTGTCCTTCTGCGGGATGGCGTAGAACAGCAGCAGCTCCAGCGCCTGCACGTCCGTAAAGGAGTCCAGTCCCGTTTCCAGAAACCGCCGTTTCAGCCGCTCCCGGTGTCCTGCGTGTACCGATGGATTTGCCATAATAAAAATTCCCCTTGCTATTTTTGTCGATTCCCGGTATGATAGGCATAATACAATAACGTCGAAACCCGCCGGGTAAGTTTTCCGCCATTCTGCACAAGATAAAAGGCGGGTTGGGAGGGCATCATGGAAGAAACGAAAGGCGCGCCGGATCTGCTGGACCTGATGGTCCAACCCGGCTTCTATGTTGAAAATTTCACGATTCAGCGGCTCAATGCCGCCGCTGAGGGGCTTCTGCTGGCCCCCGGTATGGACATCCGTCCTCTCATCGACGCTGGGCTGGAAGAATACCAGACATTCGAAGGCGGCTGCCTGTACCTGCGGCTGCGGCTGTCCGGAAATGGCGTGGGCGCAAGCGTGACCCGGCAGGGCGGTATGGATGCTTTCGTGCTGGATACCCGGGAGTGCGACAGTGCCCTGCAGGCCCTGAGCCTTGCCGCCCGGGAGCTGCGGGACCCGCTGGCAGCCATTATGGTCAGCGCCGGGGCCTTGGAGGGAAATGAAGCCCAGCTGGCTCTGCTGAACCGGGGAATCCATCAGATGCTGCGCGTCATCGGCAATATGTCCGACGCCGGGCGGGTCCCCCCGGCATCCCGGCAGGAGACCATGGACATTGACGCCCTGTTCTGCGAGGTTTTTGAGAAAGCCGCCGCGCTGGCGGAAACAGCAAATGTGACCATCCGTTATCAGGGGCTGGAAAAGCCGGTTCTGTGCCTTGCCGACCGGGAGCAGCTGGAACGGGCTGCGCTGAATCTCATTTCCAACGCCCTGAAATTCGCCCCCGCCGGGGGCAAAATCGATGCCAGTCTGACAAAATGCGGTAAAATTCTCCGCTTCAGCATCCGGGACAACGGCCCCGGCTTCGCCCAGAATCTGCTGGGCAGCGTGTATAACCGCTATCTGCGGCAGCCCTGCATCGAAGAGGGGCGCAACGGACTGGGGCTGGGCATGGTGCTGGTGCGCTCCGCTGCCGCCAGCCACGGCGGGGCCGTGCTCATTGACCAACCGGAGGGCGGCGGGGCACGGGTCAGCATGACCATGGCGATCCGGCAGAACTCCTCCGGCATTCTGCGCTCCCCTGTTCTGAGGGTGGACTACGCCGGGGAGCAGGATCACGCGCTGGTGGAGCTGGCAGACTGCCTGCCCCCCAGCCTGTATAAACCAGCGGAATAATCTCCACTCCCGACCCAGATTGGGTCGGGATTCATTTTGAATTGTCCCGGAGGGACACCATAATTGTCAACTGTCAACTGTCAATTGTCAACTATTCTCATCACCGATTGACGAATTTACAGATATTTTTGCAGATACTGCCCCGTATAGCTCTCCGGCACTTTTGCCACTTCCTCCGGGGTGCCGGTGGCTACAATATAGCCGCCGCCGTCGCCGCCCTCGGGGCCGAGGTCAATGAGGTAGTCGGCGGTCTTGATCACGTCCAGATTGTGCTCGATGACCAGCACGGTGTTGCCCGCGTCCACCAGCTTTTGCAGCACCTCGATGAGCTTGTGGACATCCGCCGAGTGCAGGCCCGTGGTCGGCTCGTCCAGAATATAGATGGTCTTGCCCGTGGCGATCCTCGCCAGCTCTGTCGCCAGCTTCACCCGCTGGGCCTCGCCGCCGGACAGGGTGGTGCTGGACTGGCCCAGCTTCACATAGCCAAGGCCCACTTCCACCAGCGTCTGGGCTTTTCTGCGGATTTTCGGCAGATTTTCGAAGAAATCCACCGCTTCCTCGGCGGTCATGTCCAGAACCTGCGCGATATTTTTGCCCTTGTACTGGACTTCCAGCGTCTCCCGGTTGTACCGCGCGCCGTGGCAGACCTCGCAGGGGACGTACACGTCCGCAAGGAAGTGCATTTCGATCTTCACCAGGCCGTCGCCGGAACAGGCTTCACAGCGGCCGCCTTTGACATTGAAGCTGAACCGTCCGGGGCCGTAGCCGCGGATTTTGGCGTCGTTGGTGGAGGCGAACAGGTCCCGGATGTCGTTAAACAGGCCCGTGTAGGTAGCCGGGTTGGAGCGGGGAGTCCTGCCGATGGGGCTTTGGTCGATGTCGATAACCTTATCCAGATTCCCGATGCCCTCCACACAGCGGCAGGCGCCGGGACGGGTGCGGGCGTGGTTCAGCTTCCCCAGCAGGGTCTTGTTCAGAACTTCATTCACAAGGCTGGACTTTCCGGAGCCGGACACGCCGGTGACGCAAGTCAGCGTCCCCAGCGGAATTTCTACATCCACATTTTTCAGGTTGTTCTCGGTGGCCCCGCAGATTTTGAGGGATTTTCCGTTCCCCTCCCTGCGGGCGGTGGGCACGGGGATCTTCTTCGCCCCGGACAGGTACTGGCCCGTGATGGAGCGGGGGCAGGCGATGATTTCCTCCACGGTTCCCGCGGCCACGATCTCGCCGCCGTGGCTGCCCGCGCCGGGGCCGACGTCTACGATGAAGTCCGCCGAGCGCATGGTGTCCTCGTCGTGCTCCACCACGATGAGGGTATTGCCGATGTCCCGCAGATGCTTGAGGGTGGCAAGAAGTTTGTCATTGTCCCGCTGGTGCAGGCCGATGGAGGGTTCGTCCAGAATGTACAGCACCCCCATGAGGGAGGAGCCGATCTGGGTAGCCAGCCGGATGCGCTGGCTCTCGCCGCCGGACAGGGTGCCGGAGGCCCGGGACAGGGTCAGATAGCTCAGGCCCACGTCCGACAGAAATTGCAGACGGGAGCGGATTTCCTTTACGATTTGTTCCGCGATCACCGCCATATTGCCGTCCAGGTGGAGGTCATCCATAAATTTCAGCTCATCCCGGATGCTCATGCGGCAGAAGTCCATGATGCCGATGCCGCCTACGGTGACGGCCCGGGCGATGTCCGACAGCCGGTCGCCGCCGCACTGGGGACAGGGGGCGCTGGACATACACTCCTCCAGCTCCTTCCGGGCCGCGTCGGACTGGGTCTCCCGGTAGCGGCGGGAGATGTTGTTGAGGATGCCCTCAAAGGGCTGCTCCAGCACGCCCATGCCGTTTCCCCGGTTGTAGGTCATCCGCAGCTTTTCGCCTTTGGTGCCGTAGAGGATGATGTCCATGACATCCCTCGGCAGCTCCTTCACGGGGACGGTCAGAGAGAAATGGTACTTTTGTGCCAGGGCCTCAAAGTACATCCGGAAAATGGAGTCTGTCCGGGCATTCTGCCAGCCGGAGGCCTGAATGGCCCCGTCCAGAATGGATTTCTCCTTGTCGGGGATCACCAAATCTTCATCCGCCACCAGCTGGAAGCCAAGACCCATACAGCTGGGACAGGCGCCGCTGGGGTTATTGAAGGAGAACATTCGCGGTTCCAGTTCCGTCAGGCTGACGCCGCAGTCCTCGCAGGCGTAGTTCTGGGAAAAGCTCAGCTCCTCCCCGGTTTTGGGCAGCTCGATGGTAACGAGACCCCCGGAATGGGAGCAGGCCGTCTCGATGGAGTCCGTCAGCCGGCGGCGTAGGCCCTCTTTGAGTACCAAGCGGTCCACCACCAGCTCGATGGTGTGCTTTTTGTTCTTCTCGCAGGAAATTTCCTCCGTCAGGTCGTACTGAATGCCATCCACCCGGACCCGGGCGAAGCCGGACTTTTTCGCGTCCTCGAAAACCTTCTTATGTTCGCCCTTTTTCCCCCGGATAATGGGCGACAGCACCAGAAACCGGGTACCCTCCCCCAACGCTTCCACCCGGTCAACGATCTGGTCGATAGTCTGGCGGCGGATCTCCTTGCCGCACTTGGGGCAGTGGGGCACGCCCACCCGCGCCCACAGCAGGCGGAGATAGTCATAAATTTCCGTCACCGTGCCCACGGTGGAACGGGGGTTTTTGGAGGTGGTCTTCTGGTCGATGGAGATGGCCGGGGACAGGCCGTCGATGGCATCCACGTCGGGCTTGTCCATCTGGCCCAAAAACTGGCGGGCGTAGGAGCTGAGGCTCTCCACATACCGCCGCTGGCCCTCGGCGTAGATGGTATCAAAGGCAAGGCTGGACTTGCCGGAACCGGACAGGCCGGTGAACACCACCAGCTTGTCCCGTGGGATGGTGAGATCCACATTTTTCAGGTTGTTTTCTCTGGCACCCTGTATCCGAATCGTATCGTTCATAGTGTTCTCCTTGTGAAGAATTCTTTCCTGCTAGTATACCACATTTTTCACAAACACTCAAGATGTTTTTCAAACAAAATTTCGTTTTAGCGACAGAAACGGGCCGCTTTCCATAGGGTTTTTTGTTTCAAATAGATATTGCCTTTCCTTCCTTTTTCGTGGTATAATAGATAACGTTTATTGACATTAACACAGCAAATCGGCAAATTGGAATTTATCGATGCGTAGGGCGGGGTCATGACCCCGCCGACCACGTTGGATATTTGTAGTGCTTTCGTCCAACGCAGAACGCATGGAGGTCAACCTACCAATACCATTCACCAAAAGTTGCATATAATCGAAACCGGATCGGCGGGGTCATGACCCCGCCCTACAAATAATATATAACAAATTTCGGAACAACAGCGTTAACCAAATAAGCAAAAAAAAAAA
>JAUNSH010000042.1 GCA_030539285.1 Eubacteriales bacterium | reverse complement strand
ACCCGTCTGGGGCTGATTCACGCCCTTGTGGAAATGCGTACCTACCTGGATAAAGGTGAACAGGAGCTGAAAGACCTGACGGACAGCGCCATTGCCAAGCTCAATACCATTACGGATGCCGAGTTTGATGCGTTGGATTTGATTCCCGACTTTGATTTCTGACCGTATAACGAATGACAGCCGGTTCTGAGGCGACTCCCAGAACCGGCTGTCATCATATTGTATCAATCATCCCACAGATGTCGTTCCACATACTTGCGCACAGCGGGAATCACATAGTCGTGTGACAAACGCGAAGAATATCAGTCTCGTGTGCCTGGGGGCAATCCTTCAGGCAAAGCGTTGCGGCATCCAGAGGAAGCGCCAGGGCAAGAGCCAGACCGAAACGGATGTTGCAGACATAATCCATTTGCCGAATCTCTCCCCGCAGATGCCAGGAAAAGACATTTTTCTGAAATTGAATCAGGTCTTTCATGTTCATGATTCTGATAGGATATTCTTTCATAATACTGCACCCTTTCTGAAAATTATTGTATCATACGATTGCTTTTTCTTTGGTTCTGGTGTACTATAAATATAATACAAATAGTCATATTAGAAAAGCAAGGTATGGACAAATATTATAATTATACAGCCAAATAAAAACTCTCGTGGCGGAATTCTTATATTCAGGAGGCGCGCTATGCTCATCGACAAACTGGAAGTAAAAGAAACTGGCGAAGAGATATTGGCGCATAAGGACCATCCGTTTCCACACACATCCTTCTACGTTGAGCCGGAAATGTACCCTGGGGGATTCATTCCGTGGCATTGGCATTCGGATGTTGAGGTCATGTATGTGGTGCAGGGACGAATGGAACTGCGGACAAATATGGGAGAATATTCCCTATCAGCCGGAGATGCTGTGTATATCAATTCCAACGTTCTGCACTTTCAGAAACCCTGCGCCGGCATCAAGGCAATTACACTGAATCAGGTGTTCGATGTTTCGCTGATTTCCGGCAGACACAACAGCATCTTTGAGCAGAAATATGTGGAGCCGCTGCTTAACTGCCGGGAAATGGATGTCATGCTGTTCCGACAATCCGATGTGCGGCAGAGAAAGATTATCGATTTGATCAAGCTGGCGCAGGATGTATCGGATGAGCAGGCATACGGCTATGAAATGCTTGTTCGTAATTACCTTTCCTCCATGTGGCTGCTTCTCAACCAGGAAGCGGGAGATAGACTGACGGCGAAAAAAATAACCAAATCCGAAGGTGAAGAACGATTAAAGCGCATGATGCGCTATATTCAGACGCACTACATGGATAAACTTCTTCTGAAGGATATTGCATATGCCGCCAACATCAGCCAGCGGGAAGCACTTCGTACATTTCGGAATCACCTGAACCTTACACCATTTGCCTTTCTAATGGAGTACCGTCTTCGCATGGCAACGGTACAGCTGACCGATACGACGGCTCCTGTGTCGCAAATCGCATATGACTGCGGGTTCAGTTCTCCAAGCTACTTTGGGAAAGAATTTCGCGCTGCGATGGGCTGCACGCCATCGGAATATCGCATCGCACACAGGCTTTCCAAGTCTGAGTAAAGTAATTATGATATGCACAGCGGAAATCAACGAACAACTTACTACCCTGAAACCCAGCAACATAGCAATCGTAACCTGACTGTTCCAAAACGTACGCGGCTGCGCTGGTTGCGGCATTGGCACCATCAGCCGCTGCTGTTATTGCCTGATACAGAGCTTTGCTCCGAATATCGCCGGCCGCAAACAGGCCGGAAACCCGCGTTTTTCCCGTCTCGTCCGCCAGAACATAGCCGTCTGATGTTAAAACCGGCAGGGAAGCCAGATAAGAAGTATTGGGGCTGGTGCCTACAGACAGGAATACGGCATCTACAGCTATCTCAAAGGTGCTTCCGTCTGTCCGCAGTATAGCAGATGACACCTTTTCATTGCCCCGCAGTTCCGTTACAATGGAATTGGTAATTATCTGAACATTTGACAGTTTCTTCAGTTTTTCCACCCGTGACATCGCGGCCCGGAAGGAATCCCGGCGGATCACAACAGTGACCTGACGGCAGATGGATGACAGATACAGAGCGTTTTCGACAGCAGCATCGCCGCCGCCCACCACCAATACATCCTTTCCCGCATAAAACGCACCATCGCAGATGGCACAAAAGGATACGCCCGCAATGTCTTCACCAGGCACCCCCAGTAATTTGGGAGATGCGCCGGTTGCCGCAATGACTGTTTTTGCGTCGAAGGTGTCCCCGTCGATGGTGGAAACTGTAAAGCCATTTCTGTTTTGTGTTACAGCGTTGATTTCTCCATATTGGATACGGGCGCCCATATCAATGGCGTGCTGCCGCAGGTTTTCTGCCAGCTGTGCTCCGCTGATGCCCGGAAGACCGGGGTAGTTCTGAACCTGACTGGCCGCAGAAATCTGTCCTCCGCCCCAGCCATCCTGCTCCAAAACGAGAAAACGCAGTCCGGCTCGGGCAGCGTAGATCGCGGCAGTCAGCCCCGCCGTTCCAGCCCCCAGAATGATCGCGTCATACATATTCCAAAGGCTCCTGTTCTACCGTGTCATCTTCGATATGGAAGGCATTCAGAATCGGCTGCTCCAAGCGCATCAGGGAAAGGATCAAATAGCTGGCTGTGCGGTCGTATGCCAGCCGTTTGTCCTCCTGACTGGGACGTGATGGTGTCTGCGGGTGGCTATGCCAGTTCCCAAGCGGTTTCCAGCCGTTGGCGCGCATATCCTTTACTGCCCGGAGCTGGTCTGCGGGTGATAAGGAAAAGTGCTCCGCGGAATGATCTGTGTTTTCCAGCAGATATACTTTTTCTATCGTCTTTTTCCCGGATCCATCCACTGTTCCTGCAATCAATCCGCAGGCTTCCTCTGGAAAACATCCTTTGGCATATGCCAGCATCGCTTCATATTCCGCTTGCTTTATTTCAATCATGCTTTATTACACTCCAGTGCATTCCGCCTGTTCGTAGTCAATTAGCCTGGTAATGGTGGGATGGCTGCCGCAAACAGCGCAGTTTTCATCCTTTGGTACACGAATTTTACGGAACTCCATTTTCAGCGCGTCATAGGTCAGTAAATGACCGGTCAGGAGCTGTCCCGCGCCGGTGATATACTTGATCGCTTCCATCGCCTGTAGACATCCAATGACGCCTGCCATGGCACCGATCACGCCAGCCTGTTTACAGGTCGGCACCGCATCCTTGGAAGGCGGATTTTTGAATACACAGCGATAGCAGGGGCCTTGCCCGGGAACATAGGTCATGAGCTGTCCCTGAAAACGGATGATCCCGGCATGGCAGAAAGGCTTCCCTGCCATAACACAGGCATCATTGATCAGGAACTTTGCGGGGAAATTATCTGTTCCGTCCAAAATGAAATCATAATCCCGGATGATGTCCAGAATGTTGTCAGAAGCAATGAAGGTGTGATAGGTGTTCACCTGGATATCCGGGTTGACTGCCAGCATGGACTCCCTTGCGGACGCTACCTTTGGCTTTCCAATGTCTGCTGTGGCGTGAATGATTTGGCGCTGCAGGTTGGAAAGCTCCACCACATCCGCATCGGCGATTCCTATGGTTCCCACACCCGCGGCAGCCAAATACAGCGCCGCGGGCGCACCGAGACCTCCGGCCCCGATAATCAGCACTTTCGCGTTGAGGAGCTTTTTCTGCCCCTTTACACCTACTTCCTTCAAAATAATGTGACGGGAATACCGCTCGATCTGTTCATTGGTAAAGGCCATCAGCATCCGCCTCCCATAAAGTACAGAAATTCCACCTGGTCTCCATCCTTTAGCTGCCGGCTTACGCGTTCTTCTGTTTTCACAAATTCATCGTTAACTGTCACAGTGACATACAGCGGAGACTCGACATTCTCAATTTCAATTAACTTCTCAACAGTGAGTCCTTCTTCGTATTCCTTCAGTTTACCCGCAACGGTCAGTTTCATATGGATCATACTCCTTGTGTTTTGATGATTGTTTGGATCAACGCTTCCAGACCGGGCATATCTATCACGCCGCGATGACGGGCAGCTTCTTCTCCGCCTCGGAATGCCACAATTGTGGGCGCGGCCTGAATGCCATACCGCTCCACCAGAGCAGGATTTTGGGAGATGTTGACCCGCACAATGACAAGCTGCTCAGCGTATTTTTCCTCTGCCTTACTCAGCAGAGGTGCGACCCGGCGGCAGGGGACACACCCGTCTTTGTAAAAATCAACCAGTACCGGAAGCTGGCTGGCGGCCACAAAGGCGGGAAGCGTTGAATCGGTCATAAACTGTGCCATATTCAATCTCCCACCTTTCGGACGATCAGGTCATAAGTGCCGTCGTGATTGTCAAGCAGCTTCAATATTTGGTGTCCTTCTTCCTTGATGCTTCTGGGAACATTCTGTATTGGCTCCCCGTCATTCATATGTACACTGAGGATATCCCCGTCTTCCAATTCCTCCAATGCGACCTTCGCCTTGACAAATGTCACGGGGCAAACCACATCCGTGATGTCCACACGTTCCGTAATGGTATACTCAGCCACGGTAGGCTACCTCCAGTCTCTCCTGAAGCTTATCCCACCCAATACGCTCGATGGTTTTCGCAAATCGTTCTCCGCGATCAGCAAACTCGGCGAAAAATTCGACAGCAGCGTCGGTGACCCGGAACAGTGTTTCCTCGTCCTCGATGATGGGCAGCAGCTCCGCACCCTTCTGAATGCAGTTGCCAAAGGTTCCGCCAAAGGAGAGAATATAGCCGCTCTTTCCTTCCCACGCGCCGGAGGGACAGGATTTGACGCACCGTCCACAGTGGTTACACTTGTCCGTATCCAGCTCGATACGATCACCCGTGATCGTAATAGCATTGCCGCGGCAGACTTTTTCGCACACACCACAGAAAATACAGGAATCGGGATTCCATGCCACAGTCAGTCCGCCTTTCACGCCCACATCGTTCTCCTCGGCCTTCAGGCAGTTATTCTGACAGCCGGTGACTCCAAATTTGAACTTATGGGGCAGCTGGCGGCCAAAGTAGCGCTCATCCAGCGCGACCGCAATTTCCAGCGCATCGATACAACCGCTGGGACAGCAGCGTCCGCCCTGACAGGCGGTAACAGTCCGCACACGCGGGCCGCAGACGCCGGACTGCACGCCGCCCTCAGCCAGCTCTGCCTTCACCGAGTCAATATCTTCCAGCTTGATAAAGGGGATCTCTACCCCCTGCCGGGATGTCAGATGCACATAATCTTCGCCATATTTTTTCGCGACAGCCGCGATCGTTTCCAGCTGCTTGACCGTGACGGTGCCGCCCACGACCCGAAGCCGCATGGAGAATGTATCTTTCTGTTTCTGGCGCATAAAGCCGCCCGCTTTCAATGCCGCATAATCTACTGCCATATGAATTTCTCCTTGTTTTTCGTATTTTCTTCACAGCGCAGATAGCGGAGAGCTTGCCCTCCGCTATCTATTTTGTTTATCTCCACTTTTTATCCGCCCAGATCCAGAAGCGGTACATGGCTGCGCCCCAGGCAAGGAAAATCAGAATGATCGCCCACATCGGTACTGGGGAAACATATGCGTCAGCGTTCACAAAACGCTGGAACTCCGGTATATCCGCATAGTAGTACGCCCCGGCGCCAAAATCCAGACTATCCACTAGTCCAAGCCCTCTGACCATGATGTATCCTGTGCAGGCCAATACAAGGGCGATAAATATGTACAGGAAAACCTGCGCCCAACCGTGCTTTTTGCTTTTCTGATCCATTGCCATTGAACACAACCCTCTCGATCATCCTACCAATGTAGGCAGGGGTACAAATTTACCGGACAGCAGCAGGTAAACGACCAGGAATGTCAGAATGATATTGAACAGCTGACCCACTACATAGAGTACCAGCGGCTTGCCGCCCTGGAACTGATCCTTCAGCTCACGGAAATTGGTATCCAGACCAATGCTGGTGAATGCCAGAATAAACGCCCAGTTCTTATACTGATCCAGCACGGAGTTGATGGAGGAGACGGTCTCCTTTCCCACCAACGGAAGGAATACGAAGGAGGCCAGCAGAGAGGCCGCGAAGAAGCCCAGAATGAACTTGGGGAGCCGATACCAAATCTCGCTGGCACCGATCTTCCGGGCGGGGTCAGCGCTGCCTTCCCGCTCGACCCGGGTGGCGAAGAATACAGCGACAGCAAAAGCGATGAAACCAATCAGAATGTTCTGAATGGATTTGACCAACACGGCTACAGTCTGCGCGGTAGGACCCAGAGCAGTACCGGCAACGGTAACAGCGCCGGTAGAATCCACAGTACCGCCGATCAACGCGCCGCCCATCAGTTCACCGAGGCCGACAGCACGGATGATGATTGGTTCGGCAACCATCATGATGACCGTGAAAATGATAGAGATGGACACAGCCAGAGACAGATCCGTCTTCTTTGCCTTGCTGGCTGCACCTACGGCGATGGCGGCGCTGGTGCCGCAGACGCTGGTGGCAGTGGACAAGGTAATGACCAGAGGCTTGTTGTCTATCTTCAGCACCCGGGTGCCAAAAAACCACATGAAGATAATAACGATCGGCGTAACAAACCAGGCGATACCCAGACCATAAAGACCGAAGTTCACAATGTTGGAAAACAGAACAGAGAAGCCCATGATAACCAGTCCGGCCTTGATATAATACTCAGTCTGAACCGCCGGCTTCAGCCACTGGGGAACGCCTACCGTGTTGGAGATCACAAGACCCACGATCAGTGCCCAGAACGCCCATTCCAAATAACGATTCAGCGTGTACTCCGCACTGATGACGCGAACGAGTGTAGCCAGCACGAATAATCCCAGAAAAGCAGGCAGATATGTTTTGGGCGATGTGCCCTTCAGCTTGTTGCCGACGCCGAACAGAATTCCCAGCACCAGCAGTGTTCGTATCAATTTAACAGCCAACCCACCGGAAAGCTGCTCCAGCAGCGAGACGCCATTGCCCCACGTGGAGAATTTTGCGGCAGAGAAATTAAAGGCCCCGGAAATCACACTGACGGCAGCTATGGCAATGATAATGAAGCCGATCCAAATAGCCTGCCAATCGTCTTTCTTCAGTAGATCGCTCCACTGAAAGCGGTCTGTAGTTACAATATCGGAAGCTTCCGCAGGTACTGCGGAAGTTGCTTTTTTGCTCATTTGAAACACACTCTTTTCCTAATAATTTATTTGATTACCTTGGAACAGATTACGGTCACATTCGTTCAAACAAACATCGTGCATAATTCCGAGTGCAGCGGCAGAAGCTGCTTTCTGTGCACCAGAAACAATTTCTTGTCATAGCAGCGTCTCCTTCCTTTACAATCTTCCGTAGGATCGCATCTATTATTCCTATTATCATATTAAGTTAATAGGAATAATACCAATACGGATATGCATTGTCAACAGGGAAATTGGGAAAACACAGCGCCAAAAGCTCGCCTGCGTCACTATTTACAATTTCTCTACGCAAAGATACCTGTTTCCCTACGGGTTAGTAGGTATTATAAGCCATTTACCCGATGTTGTCTAATACGCGAAATTTATTGAATGATATAAAATTTGCTAATACCTGTTGCGTAATGCTATTGACTATACGGGGAGTATTGTAATACTAATACCTGATAAAACCATCTGGTTTTATCAGGTAGACACCGCCTTTGGCGTTGTCGTATTCATGATTTTCGAAATAGAAAATCATGAATACCCGTCTCATTATGATCTTCATATAGAAAACTTCAATTTGTTCCAAATTAAAGTTTTCTATTGAATATCAGTATAAAATAAATCGCCCGAATACATATTTACAAGCCAGGAAAGTGGGTGTACTGTCTATTGAATCTGAGCAGTCCAAAGAAAGAAATCAGCCCTTTCAATGCATGGCAGATTTTCCGGGGCTGCGTGACCTTCCCCCTGCGGATGCAGCGCATCAATGAGTCCACGCTGAAAATCGCTCAGTGGCTGGAAAAGCGCCAATCCGTCATCTTTGTCTCCTATCCGGGAATGGAAAGTAGTCCTTGTCATGAACTGGCAAAGAAGCAGATGACGAAGGGTTATAAGGCAATTGGCTTCGCTCTCAGAAACGCCATTCCTTTGGGGGAGTGCATCGTCTATTCCAGCGGACGGATCCCCACAGACATGGTCATGAAAGCCCTTCGCGCGGGGATCCCAGTCCTGGCAAGCAAAGCAGCGCCCACCGAGCAGGCGAGCCTGCTGGCGCAGGAGTATGGCCTGACGTTAGTCTGCTCTGCCAGACGGGACAGTATGCGGCAGTACACCGGCAGAAATAGCAAACGGATGCAGCATGATTGGCTGTGCAGATTTCGTGGGAAAATTTGTAAAAATTTTTCTTGACAAACGAATAAACACTCGCTATAATGCTGCCCATAACGGATGCGAAATGAAACAAGTTATTTCGCAAAGAAAAAGACCCTTCCTTTTTGGGGAAGTAAGGCCGAACGGACAGCCGGGTCAATAGCCGATGTGGGGTATAAACTCACACGCAGCTTTCGCTGTATCTCATTGATTGCGTTCAGAGCGCAATTTCCCAAGTGGATTCTAAAGAGGATCCGTGTTAAGAGCACACACTTGTGAAACGGTCAATAAGAGTAGTAAAAGTATGATTGCTATATAGACTCTCTCAATCCGTTCAGTCTGTCAGAGGTTTTCTGTACCCTTTTATGGGCTTCATGCCCCTTTTTGTAGGGGAAATGGGTCTGTGTGGGGAAATAGATACCTTTTTTCTGTGATTTGGACTACGCAGGTATGTGCTTAGGGCGCATACCTGCGTTTTTTATTTTGACAGAGAGAAGGAGATACCTGTGAAGAAGATGTGTCTGGATCAGAGCCGCGCGCCGATTTACGAAGCACTGGAGCGCTTTCGAAAAATGCGCGTGGTCCCCTTTGACGTACCCGGTCACAAGCATGGCAGGGGTAACCCGGAGCTGACGGCTTTTCTGGGGCAGCAGTGCATGGATGTGGATGTGAACAGCATGAAGCCCCTGGACAATCTGTGCCACCCGGTTTCCGTCATCCGGGAAGCGGAGGAACTGGCGGCGGACGCCTTTGGAGCGGCCCACGCTTTCCTGATGGTAGGCGGCACCACCAGCAGCGTACAGAGCATGGTGCTCACCGCCTGCAAACGGGGGGACGAAATTATCCTGCCGAGAAACGTCCACCGCAGCGTCATCAACGCGCTGGTGCTCTGCGGCGCGATCCCGGTATACGTCAACCCGGAGGTGGATCAGCGGCTGGGCATCTCCCTGGGCATGACCCGGGAATCTGTCCGGAAGGCCATTGCCGAGCATCCCAACGCGGTGGCTGTGTTGGTGAACAATCCAACCTATTATGGCATCTGCTCCGACCTGCGGGCCATCGTCCGCATGGCGCATGAGGCCGGGATGCTGTGTCTTGCGGATGAAGCCCACGGTACGCACTTCTACTTTGGCAATGGCCTTCCGGTTTCCGCTATGGAAGCCGGGGCAGATATGGCGGCGGTCTCCATGCACAAAAGCGGCGGCAGTCTCACCCAGTCCAGCCTGCTGCTGGTCGGCCCCAAGGTGCACCCCGGCTATGTGCGCCAGATCATCAACCTGACCCAGACCACCTCCGGCAGTTATCTGCTCATGAGCAGTCTGGATATTTCCCGCCGCAATCTGGCGCTTCGGGGGCGGCAGGTGTTCCACAAGGTGGAGGACATGGCAGAGTATGCCCGGGAGGAGATCAACGCCATCGGCGGCTATTATGCCTTCGGCAAGGAGCTGCGCAACGGCAATTCCATCTTTGATTTTGACACGACCAAGCTCAGCGTCAACACAAGGGACATTGGTCTGGCGGGCATTGAGGTCTACGATATCCTGCGGGATGAATATGACATTCAGATCGAATTTGGCGATATGGGCAATATTCTGGCCTACCTGTCCATCGGTGATCGCTCTCAGGAGCTGGAACGGCTGGTCAGCGCTCTGGCGGAGATCAAGCGCAGAAATCACCGGGATGGGGCGAACCTGCTGAAGCAGGAATACATCGATCCCATCGTGGTGGCTTCTCCTCAGGCGGCGTTCTATTCCGAGAAGATCAGCCTGCCCCTGCGGGAGAGCGAGGGGCATGTGTGCAGCGAGTTCGTCATGTGTTATCCGCCCGGAATTCCCATTCTGGCTCCCGGTGAACGGATCACCGCGGAAATTCTCGACTATATCGAGTACGCCAAGGCCAAGGGCTGCAGCATGACCGGCCCGGAGGACCCGGACATTCTGCGGCTGAATGTTCTGAAATAGGAGGCGATCAGCATGGAAATGTGGTTCAGTGAATTTCATACCCCGGATGTGAAGCACTCCATCCGGGTGACCCGGCACCTGTACGCGAAAAAGAGCAGCTACCAGCAGATCGATATTTTTGAGACACCCGAGTATGGCCGGGTGCTGACGCTGGATGGAAATGTGCAGCTTACGGAACGGGACGAGTTCATCTATGACGAGATGATCACCCATGTGCCCATGGCTGTCCATCCCGGCATTACCGATATTCTGGTGATCGGTGCCGGTGACGGTGGTGTGGTGCGGGAGCTGACCCGGTATGACCGGGTCAGGCGCATCGACCTGGTGGAGATGGACCCTCAGGTGGTGGAAGCCTGCCGGGAGTTCCTGCCCGGAAACGCCTGCCGGATGGATGACCGAAGGGTGCATATCTACTTTGAGAATGCCCTGAGGTTCATCCGCCGGTGTGAAGGGGCGTATGACCTGATCATCGTGGACTCCACCGATCCCTTCGGCCCCTCGGAGGGACTGTTCACCAAGGAATTCTATGGATGCTGCTTCAATGCTCTGAAAGAGGACGGCATCATGGTCAACCAGCAGGGCAGCCCCTTCTATGCCCATGATGCCGAGGCCATGAAGCGCAGCCACAAGCGGATCGTGGACACCTTCCCCATCAGCAAGGTCTATCAGGCTCACATCCCCACCTACGCGGCGGGCTACTGGCTTTTCGGATTTGCCAGTAAGAAATATCACCCAACCAACGATGTGGATGTGGAAAGCTGGAACCGGCTGAACCTGCGCACCCGGTACTATACCCCCCGGCTGCACATCGGTGCCTTTGCGTTGCCCGCTTTTCTGGAAGAAATGCTGATGGAGGTGGAGAAATAATGGCGCTGAAACCAAATGTAGAAACCTTTATCGGCTGCGATGCTTCCTATGAAGAAGCGAAGATCGTTCTGTTCGGCGCACCCTTTGATTCCACCACATCCTTCCGGCCCGGCGCCCGGTTTGGCCCTTCCGCCATGCGCCATGAGAGCTTCGGACTGGAAACCTACAGCCCCTATCAGGATGCCGACCTGACGGACTACGCAGTCTTTGACAGCGGTGATCTGGAACTGTGCTTCGGAAGCGCGGAGGCGGCGCTCTCCGACATCGAGGAACGGGCGGAAACCATCCTTGCGGATGGGAAGCTCCCTATCCTTCTGGGCGGTGAGCATCTGGTGACGCTGGGGGCTTTCCGGGCGGTTCTGAGGAACTATCCCGATGTCCATATCATTCATTTTGACGCCCACGCGGATCTGCGGGAGGATTATCTGGGGGCCGGGCTGAGCCATGCCTGTGTGCTGCGGCGGTGCCACGATCTCGTTGGAGATGGACGGATCCACCAATTCTGCATCCGCAGCGGGGAGCGGGAGGAGTTCCGTTTCGCCAAAGCCCATACGGATATGCACCCGCTGTCGCTGGATGGTCTGAGCGAATGCGCTGCTGCCCTGAAAGCGTCCAACACCCCGGTTTACGTTACCATCGATCTGGACTGTCTCGACCCATCGGTTTTCCCGGGAACGGGAACGCCGGAGGCTGGCGGTATTTCGTTTTTGCAGCTTTTGGATGCCATTCAGAACGTTTCCCGGTGCCGGATCGTCGGTGCGGATGTGAATGAGCTGGCACCTATGCTGGATCCCACAGGTGTATCTACAGCCACCGCCTGCAAAGTGCTGCGGGAACTGCTGATTGCAATATTGAAAAAATAAACATATTTTGGAGGAAGAAAACATGAGTAGAGTATTGGTCATCGGCTGCGGCGGCGTGGCCTCCGTTGCTATTTCCAAGTGCTGCCAGGTCAGCGAGGTCTTCACGGAGCTTTGCATTGCCAGCCGCACCAAGTCCAAGTGCGACGAGCTGGCCGCCAAGCTGGCCCCTAAGACTGCGACCAAGGTCACGACCGCGCAGGTAAATGCGGACAATGTGGATGAGCTGATCGCGCTGATCAACAGCTACAAGCCCGATCTGGTCATGAACATCGCCCTGCCTTATCAGGATCTGACCATCATGGATGCCTGTCTTGCCTGCCATGTCAACTACATGGACACCGCCAACTATGAGCCGGAAAACACCGACGATCCCGCGTGGCGGGCCATCTACGAAAAGCGCTGCAAGGAAGCCGGATTCTCTGCCTACTTTGATTACAGCTGGCAGTGGGCTTACCGCAAGAAGTTTGCCGATGCCGGCCTGATTGCTCTGCTGGGCTGCGGCTTCGACCCCGGTGTGACCCAGGCTTACTGCGCCTATGCCAAGAAGCACGAATTCGACACCATCGATACGATCGACATTCTGGACTGCAACGGCGGCGACCACGGCTACGCCTTCGCCACCAACTTTAACCCTGAGATCAACCTCAGGGAAGTTTCCGCCCCCGGCTCCTACTGGGAGGATGGTCATTGGGTGGAGATCCCCGCCATGTCCATCAAGCGGGAATACAACTTCGATCAGGTGGGCCAGAAGGATATGTACCTGCTCCACCACGAGGAGATCGAGTCCATTGCCCAGAACATTCCCGAGGTTCAGCGGATCCGTTTCTTCATGACCTTTGGGCAGAGCTATCTGACCCACATGAAGTGTCTGGAAAACGTGGGTATGCTGTCCACCACCCCCATCCAGTTCGAGGGCCATGAGATCGTCCCCATCCAGTTCCTGAAGGCCCTGCTGCCTGACCCCGCCAGCCTTGGCCCCAGAACCCACGGTAAGACCAACATCGGCTGCATCTTCACCGGCAAAAAAGACGGCCTTGAGAAGCGTTACTACATTTATAATGTATGTGACCATCAGGAATGCTACCGGGAGGTGGGTTCCCAGGCCATCAGCTACACCACCGGTGTCCCCGCCATGTGCGGCGCGCTGATGCTGCTCACCGGCAAGTGGACAACTGTGGGCGTTCACACGGTGGAGGAATTCGATCCCGATCCCTTCCTGGATGCCTTGGATCAGTACGGCCTGCCCCGCAGCGAGTCCCACGACCCCGCGCTGGTTGATTGATGGCTGTGATGGATAACCGCCCTCCCTTCTTATCCTTGGAAGGGAGGGATCCGACAGAGCTGTTTGCCGCAATTCCTACGCCGGCCTATATTCTGGACGAAGCGCAGCTGAAACGAAACGGTGAGATTTTAGCCTCTGTAGCGGAACACACCGGGGCACGGATATTGCTGGCGCAAAAGGCCTTTTCCAACTTTAACCTCTATCCCGTGCTGGCGCCTTATCTTGCCGGAACGGAAGCCAGCGGCTTGTTCGAGGCCCGGCTGGGAGCGGAGGAAATGCCGGGGAAGGAAGTTCATGTGTTCTGCGCAGCCTACCGGGAACGGGACTTTGGGGAGCTTCTTCATTATGCAGACCACATTGTGTTCAACTCTCCCCGTCAGCTGGAAACATTCGGCCCTTCCGCGAAAGCAGCGGGGAAAAGCGTGGGTCTACGGATCAATCCGGAATGCTCCACCCAGGAGGGTCATGAGATCTATGACCCTTGCGCCCCCGGCAGCCGTCTGGGGACAACCCGGAAGCAGTGGGATGCCCAGATGACGGATAGGCTGATTTCCCTGCTGGACGGTCTGCACTTTCACACGCTGTGTGAGCAGGATTCGGACGCGCTGGAAACGACACTGGACGCTGTGGAAGAGAAGTTTGGGGATATCCTGCCCCGGATGCAGTGGCTGAATTTTGGCGGCGGGCATCATATTACAAGACCGGGCTACGATATTCCCAGACTGGAACGCTGCATCCGCAGGGCGCGGAACAACTGGAATGTGACGGTATATCTGGAACCGGGAGAGGCCTGCGCCCTGAACGCTGGATATCTGGTTACGTCTGTTCTTGACCTGCCGGTCAATGGAGAAACCAATCTGGCGATCCTCGACATGAGTGCTGCCTGTCATACCCCGGATGTGCTGGAAATGCCTTATAGGCCCCCGCTGTTTGGAGCGGGCGAGGCCGGGGAGAGGCTGTATACGTATCGTCTGGGCGGCCCCACTTGTTTGTCGGGAGATGTGATCGGAGACTACAGCTTTGACTTGCCCCTGACAGAAGGGGACCAGCTGGTGTTCGGTGATATGGCGATCTACACCACCTGCAAGAATAACACCTTCAACGGGGTGCCCCTGCCTGATATCTGGGTCAGGCATACCGATGACAGTTTAGAGAATATCCGCACCTTCGGATATTCCGATTTCAAAACAAGGCTGGGGCGGTGACGCCCCAGCCTTCAAAAAAGAGGACGATATCCATGATTACTGTAAAGTTTGGCGGCACTTCTCTGGCAGATGCCCAGCGCATCCGCCATGCCGCAGATATTATTCGCGCAAACCCGGATCGACGTTTTGTTGTGGTTTCCGCTCCCGGGAAACGCTTCCCGGAGGACACTAAGATCACGGACCATCTCATTCGCTTTCAGGCATCCGGCGATCCCAGAGACTTCCAGCCGGTCGAGGAACGTTTTGAGGAGATTATCCGGGAACTGGACATTTCCCTTGACCTTTCCGCGGATTATGACGAGATGAAAAACGAGCCCCACAACGCCGACTATATGGCTTCCTGCGGCGAATACCTGTCCGCGCGAATCATGGCTGCCTATCTGGGATGGCCCTTTGTGGATACGGAGTTCTGCGTGTTCTTTGACGAAAAAGGACGACTTGACCGCAGACGCACCAACAATACCCTTCAGGAAAAACTGGGATCTCTGGAACATGCCGTTCTCCCCGGATATTATGGAGCCATGCCGGATGGTCAGGTGCATACTTTCAGCCGGGGCGGCAGTGACATTTCCGGCGCATTGGTGGCGGCGGCTATGGGGGCGGATACTTACGAAAACTGGACAGATGTGGATGGAATGCTCACGGCCGACCCCCGCATAGTCCCCACTGCTACCACGATCCCCGCCATTACCTACGCGGAACTGGAAGAAATGGCATACCAGGGGGCTACCGTGCTCCATGAGGAGGCGGTTCGGCCGGCCTGGGATGCCGGAATTCCCATCCATATCCGCAATACCTTCCGCCCGGAAGCCGATGGAACATGGATCCGTTCGGAAAATATCGTCCGGGATAACCCTGTTACCGGCGTCGCTGGCCGCAAAGGTTTTTCCATCCTCCACATCGAGAAGGAAAAGATGAATGCGATGGTGGGTTATGTCCGTAAGACCTTGTCCTGTCTGGAACGCCACCATGTAGCCTTTGAACACATGGCAACCGGTCTGTCTTCCTTCTCTCTGGTAGTTTCCACCGCTTCTCTGGCAGATTGCCGGGAGACACTGGAATGGGAGATACAGCAGGAAGTTGACCCGGATGCTCTGACAATCAGTGACGGTTTTGCTATGATCGCTGTGGTTGGCTGCGGCATGATTGACCGCCCCGGAATTGCCGGAAAACTGTTTTCTGCTTTGGGTGATATTGGCGCTAATGTGCGCATGATCGATCAGGGCGGCAGCCAAATGAGCATCGTCCTCGGTGTGACAGAAGACTGTTATGAGGATAGTGTGCAGGCAATCTATGATCGCTTCTTTATTAACATGAATGTTTTATAATAATACGGTTCTTTCTCTGAACAGAAAAATGCCCACTACCTTATCTGAAAATAGGACAGTGGGCATTTGCACATTCATAAAGGAATCTGATACTAATACCTGATAAAACCATTTGCTTTTATCCGGTAGACACCGCCTTTGGCGTTGTCGTATTCATGATGATCTTCATATAGAAAACTTCAATTTGTTCCAAATTAAAGTTTTCTATTGAACATCAGTATAAAATTCAAAAAACCGTTGGTATCACTGATGTTTTCAAAAAGTCCTATAAGAACACTCGTACCAGACCAATATAATCCGAACCCGTTCTTCCTAAGTGGGAGACGGGTTCGGATTATTTGTTTTCTTCGGGAGGTTTGAGGAGATCCATTTCCGAAACGGTGTTATCAAGCGGCCGGAATCCAAGCCGGGAGGCTCAGGAAAAAGAAACAGATTTAGAAGGAAGCTGTTATGAAAAGGAAAATGGATCATACAAAGATCAGGTTCATAGCAGGGAAACCACCGCAGGCGAAGTAGGTGATACCCATGATGGCGGCAGCCAGGACCAGCAGCACACAGCCGGCGGTCACGCGCTTCTTCTGATCGGCCAGCTTCCCCTTTGCCAGCTTTGCGGGAAGCAACAGCAGCGTTACGGCGATGGACAGAAGGAACGCGGCAACGAACACCATTGCGGATGCAAAGCCCATGCCCAAGTTCACAAAGAAAAGAATGAGTGTCATGGGAATGCCGATTAGTGCGATAGCCCAGAACAGATAAACGGCGCCTGCCAGCAGGCCGTCAATGATTTCAAACAGTTTCATATGTTGAATCCTCCTTATTTTTCCGATGCGGGTGCGTCAGCTTCCTCATCATCAACCTTCTCCAGAAATGTATTCACGAAGGCGTTTTCCACTTTCTGATAACCGCCAACCACGGTGCCCTCGATCTTTTTGTAAGTCCCGATGATCGCATCACCGATTTTCCCGGTTTTCAACTGATATTCGCTCATAATGATTACCTCCAAATATTTTTGATTTACGGGTGGAGTATACATCGGTTTTGTTAATCCAGTGCTTGCATTGGGTTAGAGAATTATTAATTGAGATCCATTCCAAAAACACGGCATCACCTTCTTACAGCAGAGCGTATGCCTTCTGGAGTACCTGTGTCATGAACAGGACAAGAGGCGCAAAAGACTGCCTTATTGTGTTGCTGTTTTATACTGATATTCAATAGAAAACTTTAATTTGGAACAAATTGAAGTTTTCTATATGAAGATCATAATGAGACGGGTATTCATGATTTTCTATTTCGAAAATCATGAATACGACAACGCCAAAGGCGGTGTCTGCCTGATAAAACCAAATGGTTTTATCAGGTATTAGTATTACAAATCGATTTCGCTTTCCGGGAATTTTTGGTTACATTTTGAGGTTGAATACAGCTGTTTGGTATGATAAAATGAAGCGTCACGTTGTGCGGAATTGCAGATATATTATCACGAAAAATATTTCCGAGCCAATAGCAGCCCGAGCATCCCCTATGTCTACTGTACGGCAGCTGGGTACAAGCCGGGCCAGGGGCTGGCTCGTCAAAAGCAAGAAAAAGGAGTTACATGAGATGCTGCGGAGCGAAAGAACGAGAGCCGTCGCGGCGGTAGTAGTAACGTATAACCGGCTGGAACTGCTGCGGCAGTGCGTGGAAGCTCTGCTGGCGCAAACAAGTTCCTGTGACATTCTGATCGTGGATAACGCCAGCACCGACGGTACGGCGCAATGGCTGGCTTCTCAGCCCGGACTGTTCTGCCGGAATACCGGCAGCAATCTGGGCGGCGCGGGCGGATTCCACTATGGAATGCGCTGGGCAGTGGAGGCAGGCTACGACTATGTGTGGGTCATGGACGACGATACGCTGCCCCAGCCCGACGCACTGGAAAAACTGATGGAAGCGGACGGAATATTAAATGGGAACTACGGCTGGCTCAGCAGTGTTGCCCTGTGGACTGACGGCAGCGAGTGCCAAATGAACCGGCAGAAGCTGAAAAAGAGCTTTTATGAGTACAACCCGCTTCTGAAACACGGTTTGGTACAGGCAGAGCAGGCGACCTTCGTTTCGCTGTTCCTTCGCGCAGACACCATCCGCCGGTTTGGTCTTCCAATAAAGGAATTCTTCATTTGGGGAGACGACATCGAATTCACCCGCCGGATCGCGGTAAACGGAGGGCTTCCCTGCTTCATTGCGGGAAAGAGCCAGGTGATCCATGCTACAAAAAGCAATGTAGGCTCCAATGTAGCGCTGGACGATCCGGAACGTATCGGGCGGTATTTTTACGCGTTCCGCAACGAAGCATACCTCTACCGGCAGGAGGGCATTCGGGGAAGGGCCTATTGCTTTGCCAAGCGCTGCCGGGATTTTCTGCGGATCGTCCGATACGGAAAACCCAGATTACCTCGACTCCATGTTCTCTTCCACGGGATATGGGCAGGATGCTTTTTTCAGCCGAGAGTGGAGAATATCACCGAAAATTTTGTTGAAAGAAATCTGAAATAATTTGATTTAAGGAGGATAGAACCGCAGTGATAAGAGAGGATTTATGCGATGTATCTGTGATTGTGCCGGTTTACAATGGCGCAAAGTATTTAGAAGAGTGCATTAACTCAATTATTGGTCAAACTCTTACATCAATTGAGATTATTATAGTCGATGATGGATCCACGGACGAAACACAAGCTATTTTGGCATCGTTTCAAAAGGAGGACCAAAGGATTCATATAATCAGAAAAGAACACAGTAATGCAGGAGATGCTCGTAATGCGGGCTTAGCGATTGCGCAAGGAAAGTATCTTTCTTTCCTTGATGCAGACGATACTTTTTCCCCCGAAATGCTCGAAGAGTGTGTCAAGGTCATGGAGACGGAAAAATCCGATATCGTTGTCTTTTCTGCAGATGAGTATAATATGCAGACCAATACCAGAAGAAAAATGCCATGGAGTTTGCGGATGGAGTTATGCCCTGATCATTCTCCATTCCATCCCTCTGAGATGCGGGATACACTCTTTAATTCGTTTCAGAATTGGCCGTGGAACAAGCTGTTTCGTCGTTCTTTCATCATGGAGCACGGAATTCAGTGGCAGAGTATTGCCCGTACGAATGATTTGGCATTTACTGCGCAGGCTCTTACACTGGCAGAACGTATTTCTGTTTTAAACCGTAGTTTTGTAAACTATCGGGTCGGAACCGGAACAAGTCTTCAGCAGACCAATCACAACTCCCCCGTGGCTTTCTGGGATGCTTTCAGAGAAACAAAAAGAAGAATGATAAATGATGGTACATTCTCCACCTATGAAAAAACGTATTTAAGAGCTGCATTGAATTCCATCATTTACAATTATGAGTCGATCAAGGTCCCAGAGGTACAAAAAGTTCTTTTCGATTACATTCGCGAGCATGGTGAAGAAGAGTTCGGATTTGGCGGCTACCCCAGAGAATTCTTTTTAAACAGGCGCGCATACGATAAGTATCAGCAAATCATTCGATATGTCGACAGCGAATATAAAGTATCGGTTGTTTTGCCCTCTTTAAACGTGGCCCCCTATATCCGGGAGTGTATCGAAAGCGCCATTCACCAAACGATGAAGGAAATCGAAATCATCTGCGTTGACGCTGGCTCCACCGACGGCACGCTGGAAATTCTGGAGGAGTACGCCCGGAAGGATCCTCGGATCCGGGTGCTCAAATCCCCCGTAAAGAGCTACGGCCATCAGATGAACATGGGCCTGGATGCCGCCCGGGGCGAATATTTCGCGATCCTGGAAACGGACGACTGCATCAAGCCAAATATGTTCGAGGAACTGTACCAGCTGGCGAAAGACAACTATCTGGACATCATTAAGTCTGACTTTCAGCTTTTTGTCACCGATGAAAACAATAAAAAGCACTTCAAGCATCGGCCCGTGATCAGCAATCGCGCATTGCTGAAATATAATGTCATTTATGATCCGGCCCGCAATATGGATGCCTTCCGAAGCTTAAACAACATTTGGAATGGCATCTACGACCTCGGTTTCCTGAAAGCCAACCGGATCCGCTTCAATGAATCCCCCGGCGCTTCCTATCAGGACAATGGCTTCTGGTTCCTGACCATGTGCCACGCCCACCGAATCGTGTTTCTGGACAGGAGCTACTATATGCTCCGGCGGGATAACCCCAATTCCTCGGTGCATTCCCGGGGTAAGGCGTTCTGTATGTGCGATGAATACGATTACATCCGCGGCCAGTTGAGCAGGGAGCCTGCCATCGAAAAGCAGTTCGCCCCGGTGTTGACGCTGTACCGCTTCAAGAATTACGAGTGGAACTATGAACGCATTGGAGACGAATTCAAGGACGTGTTTCTGGAGCGGTTTTCTCAGGATTTCCGAAAGCTCATGACGGCTGGTGAAATCCATGGCGAGTATTTTAATATGGAGGAAAGCTTCCGCCTGAGAATGATCCTGGATGTGCCGCAGGCGTACAAGTATCACAGGATGGCAGTGGAAAACCGCGAGAAGACCGCTCTTCCAAAAACTGTCAGCGGCCTGATGAGCAAAATCCGTCAGAGCATGAACAGCTCTCACAGTTCCCGTTTCTCCAAAATCGGAAGAATTTTTACAAAGCTGTCAGGAAAAATCCGCGGTGGCATCAAGTGTCTGGCCGACAATGGCTGGCGGTATACCTTCAAGCGGACGCTGGTTCATCTCGGGCTTGTAAAAGAGAACACGCCACGCGGCTACAGCAAAAAAACTGTCTCCTTCCCCTCGGAGCATGATCATCCTGCTGCTCCCAAAAGCAATTCGATACTTGCGCGGTTCTTTAAAAAAATACGGGGCGGTGTACGATGCCTTGAAGAGCACGGCTTGCGTTATACCTTCCGCAGACTGCTCGTTCATCTGCGACTTGTGCCGGATAACACAGTCAATAAAAAAGCCGCAAAGAACGGCGGCAAGCCCACTGTCCCATCAAAGTACGATTACTACCTCAGTCTGGACAGGAACGAATACCGGGCAGAACTGGTGAAATGGTATGAGGACAGGACCAAATCTCATGTGAATTTGGACTACCCAAAGACCTATAATGAGAAGATCCAGTGGATGAAGCTGTACGATTCCACGCCGCTGAAGACAAGGCTCTCCGACAAATATCTGGTACGGCAGTTTGTAGCCGACACCATCGGTGAAGAATACCTCGTACCTCTGCTGGGCGTCTGGGACAGCTTTGACGCTATTGATTTCTCCCAACTGCCCCAGAAGTTTGTCCTGAAAACCAACCATGGCTGTGCGACCAATATCATCGTTACGGATAAGGACGCTCTGGACAGAGCCGCCGCCAAGAAAAAAATGGATGACTGGCTGAAAACGAATTACGCCTTCAAAAACGGCTTTGAGCTGCAATACATGAATATCCCCCCGAAAATCATTGCGGAAACCTATCTGGAAAACGGCGGCGGCGATCTGAAGGATTACAAGGTTTTCTGCTTTAACGGAAAAGCCGACTGCATCATGTATCTGAGCGACAGGAAAACCGGTCTTAGAATGGCGTTCTATGATCTGGATTGGAACAAACTGGACTTCACCTATTCCTTCCCGAGAATTGAAGAGGAAATTCCCAAGCCGGATAAGCTGTCTGAAATGGTTTCGCTGGCAGAAAAGCTGGCTGCCGGCTTTGCCCATGTGCGTGTGGATTTCTACGTGCTCAATGACGGCAGCATCAAGTTCGGCGAATTGACCTTTACCAGTGCCAGCGGAGCCTGCACGTGGTCAGACGCAGCAGTCAATCGCCGTTTCGGCGAAATGATCACGCTGCCCATCAAGAGTCCGATCCCCGAGTATGAGGGTTACGACCGCATGAAGCTGCAAATGCTGGGCATCATCAGCTGATTTGTGCGGAACACCGTCCCCTGAGAGGAATGCTATGAAATATTTGAAAAAAGTTCGAGACAAAGTTTCCAGATACCGATTTCTGTTTGAAGAGCTGACCCTCCGGGATTTTAAGCAGAAATATAAGCGCACCGTTCTGGGCATGGGCTGGAGCCTGCTGTCACCGCTGCTTCAGCTTCTGGTCATGAGTCTGGTATTTTCCCAGTTTTTCGGCAGGAATACCCCTCACTATACCATTTACCTGTTCTGCGGCAATCTGGTCTTCTCCTACTACCGGGAGTCCACCAACGGCGGCATGAACGCGCTGATGGCAAACGCGCAGATCTTCACCAAGGTAAACGTGCCGAAGTATCTGTTCCTGCTGTCAAAAAACGTATCGTCGCTGATCAATTTTGGGCTGAACCTGTGCGTGTTCTTCCTGTTCGTGCTCTTCGACGGCATCGCCTTCGGTCCCCATTTTCTGGCGCTGCTGTATCCCATCACCTGTCTGGTGGTATTCAATCTGGGCGTGGGCCTGATCCTTTCGGCGCTGTTTGTCTTCTTCCGGGACATCACCTACCTGTACGACGTGTTTACCCTGCTGCTGAACTATATGTCCGCCATTTTCTACACGGTGGAGTCCTTCTCCCCGACCGTACAGCGGCTCTTCCTGTGCAACCCGATATACTGCTACATCAAGTATTTCCGTGTGGTGGTTTTGGAAGGGAATATCCCATCCTTGCCCTTCCATCTGCTGTGCGCGTTCTATGCCGTTGCGGTTGCCGCCATTGGCGGGTTCATCTACAAAAAGTATAACCATACCTTTTTGTATTACGTATAAGGGAGGGATCGCGCAATGGCTATTATTCGGGCGGATGGAGTCTCCATCCGGTATATGACCGGTGACTTTAAGGACATCGGTCTGAAAGAATATGTGGTGCGCCGCCTGCAGGGCAAATATCAGGTCAAAGAGTTCTGGGCTGACCGTGACGTTACATTTGCCCTGGAAAAGGGCGATATGCTGGGCATCATCGGCACCAACGGCGCGGGAAAGTCCACCCTTTTGAAGGCAGTTTCCGGCATCATGGTCCCAACCAAAGGCCATATGGAGATCAACGGGACCATCGCGGCGCTGCTGGAGCTGGCCTCGGGCTTTGACAAGGAACTGACCGTCCGGGAAAACACCTACCTCCGGGGTGCCATGCTGGGCTATACCCGCAAATTCATGGACGAAAAATATGAGGAGATCATTGCTTTCGCGGAGCTTCAGGATTTTCAGGACCGGCCCTTTAAGCAGCTGTCCTCCGGCATGAAATCCCGGCTGGCCTTCTCCATCGCCTGTCTGGTCAACCCGGACATCCTGATCCTGGACGAGGTTCTGTCCGTAGGCGACGGCGCTTTCCGCAAAAAGAGCGGTGACAAAATGCGTCAGATCCTGTCCGGCGGTGTCACTGGAATTTTGGTCTCCCATTCCATCAGTCAGGTTCGGGAGATGTGCAACAAGATCCTCTGGCTGGATCACGGCAGGCAGATCTATTTCGGAGACGAGACCGAAACCGTCTGCAATGCCTACGAGGAGTTCCTCATCACAAAGCGGCTGCCCGACAACTGGGAGGACATGGAACGTATGTCCGCTGCTACTCTAACGCGGAAGGAACAGGACGCGCGGACGGCGCGCAGTGAGGAAGCCAGGAAGCTGGAAAGCCTGCTGGAATCCGGGCAGAGCGAATCGGCTGTGGAAGCGGCTGTGTGCATCCTGCGCAGACAGCGGCCGGATCTGCTGAGCATCGAGGCGCGCTGTGAGGACCCGTCCTCCCATAAGCATTAGGATTTCGCATCGACCCCCAAAACAGCAAACGCAGAACAGCCACAACGACTGTTCTGCGTCTTTTTTGTACGTTTCAGGTGATGTTGGCCTTCGCCGCTGCCAATGCGGCGGCGATGACCGCGTCCATGTCGTAGTATTTGTACTCGCCCAACC
>JAUNSH010000087.1 GCA_030539285.1 Eubacteriales bacterium | reverse complement strand
ACCCGAGGTCTCTTGGACCCGAACCAAGCGCGATACCAAGCTTCGCCACACCCCGTTAGCCAGTTCATTATAGCGGCTTTCGGAGTATTTGTCAAGCACGGATTCCCGTCTTTCCAATGGAACTGCGTAGGGGACGCCGTCCCCTACGGTTCTGTTATTCGTCCTGAAGCGCCAGATCGTCAAAGTCCATCTGGGTGCCGCCCTTCTGGGCCTGCCACTGCTCCTTGGTGATCAGGATGGCCCGGGGCTTGCTGCCCTGGAAGGGACCGACGATGCCCTTTTCCTCCATCTCGTCCACGATCCGGGCGGCCCGGGCATAGCCCAGCTTCAAGCGCCGCTGGAGCATGGACACGGAAGCCTGTCCCGTCTCCAGGATCACGTCCACGGCGGCAGGCAGCATCTCGTCGCCCTCCAGCTCCTCGTCAGTAGGCTCAGGGTCGGACACAGAGGCGGGCTTTTTACCAGTCTGCTGGGCCTTCTTCTCGATCTCTTCCAGCACATCCTGATTGTAGTCGGCGACGTAATGTTCCTTGACGTACTCTGCCACCGCTTCCACCTCGCTGTCGGTGACGAAGCAGCCCTGAACACGCAATGGCTTTCCGCTGCCGATGGGGGCGTAGAGCATATCGCCCTTGCCTACCAGCTTTTCCGCGCCCATGGTGTCCAAAATGATGCGGGATTCCATGGCGGAGGCCACAGAAAACGCAATTCTCGAGGGGATATTGGCCTTCATCAGGCCGGTGATAACGTTGGCGGAAGGCCGCTGGGTGGCGATGATCAGGTGCATTCCCGCCGCACGGCCCATCTGGGCAATGCGGCAGATGGAGTCCTCCACCTCTTTGGCGGCGACCATCATGAGGTCAGCCAGCTCGTCGATGATCACCACGATGGAGGGCAGCTTCTGGCCGTCCTCCTCCCCTGCTACGATGCTGTTGTAGGATTCCAGGTCCCGGACGCCCAGATCGGACATGGCCTTGTAGCGGCGCAGCATTTCCGTCACAGCCCATTGCAGGCTGCCAGCGGCCTTCTTAGGGTCGGTGACCACGGGGATCAGCAGCTGGGGAATGCCGTTGTAAATGCCCAGCTCCACCATCTTGGGGTCCACCATAATGAGCTTGATGTCCTCGGGGCCGGCCTTGTAAAGCAGGCTGATGATGATGGAGTTCATGCACACGGACTTACCGGAGCCTGTGGTGCCGGCGATCAGCAGGTGGGGCATTTTGGCGATGTTGCCCACCACACAGTTGCCGTCAATGCTCTTGCCCAGAGCCACGGAGGACTTGGACTTGGCGCTGGCAAACTCGTTGGAATCGATCACTTCCCGCAAAGACACGGTGGTGACAGTGCGGTTGGGCACCTCGATGCCGACAACGGAGATCTTCCCCGGCACGGCGGCGATCCGGACGCCCGACGCGCCCAGACTCAATGCAATATCGTCGGCGCAGCCCGTGAGTTTGTTTAACCGCACGCCCCGGTCCAGCTCCACTTCGTAGCGGGTGACGCTGGGTCCCCGGGTCACATTGATGATGTGGGCGTCGATGTTAAAGCTTGCCAGGGTCTCATTGAGCCGCCGGGAGTTTTCCCGCATTTCCTCGGTGCCGTCCGCAACCCCCCGGGCGGGGCGTTTCAGCAGATCAATGGGCGGGAAGCAGTATTCCGGGGCCGCTTTCGCCTGATTCTGGGCAATTTCGGCGGTGACCTGTTTGGTGGCTGCCGCCGTATCCTTTGCCGTAACCTTCTCGGGCTCCGGTTCGGGTTCCGGGACAGGCTCGGCTTTTTTCTTGGGCGCGGGCTTCACCTGCACGGGCTTTCGCTGGTGGTCGATGACCAGCTCCGGCATCTTTTCGGGGATCTCCGGCTCCACCGGGTCCGTCTCAGGCTCTGGGGCGGATTCGTCAAAGACGCTGGGGATGTCCTCGTGGACATAGGCTCTCGTGCCCGCCAGAGGGGCGCTGATCTCCGTATCGATGCGGCTCATGAAGGCCGCGCCCTTGCCCGGGACGTGCTTGACCGTATCCGCAGGCTCCACGGCAGCGGCCTGCTTCGGGGCTTCCTGCCGCTTTTCTTTCCTGGGCTTAGGCTCCGGCATCCGCTCCTGGGCCGGCTCCTCCGGCTCCGGGGGAAGCACAGGCTGCGCCTTGGCCTGCTCCCGGCGCTGGCGCTTCTGCTCGATCTGCCGGGTGGCAATTTTGTTCACCACAATGGCCGCAGGCTCGATGTAATCGTCCTCTTCGTCTTCTTCATAATCGTCCCGGGGACGGTTGGCGATGGCCCGGATCAGGCTGGGAACGGTGATCTGCATGGCCCCCAGCAGGGTCAGAACGGCGCAGAGCATGGTAATGATGTAAGACAGCGCCGTGCCGCAGGCCCAGCGCAGAAGGTAGCCAAACAGGCCGCACACAACGCCCCCGGAGGTACCGGAGGTGCCGCCGGTATACAGGGAAACCAGTAGCTGCATCGGCTCCGACTCCACCTGGGACGCCACCACCAGATGATAGATGACGCCGCACAGCAGGGCGAACAAAACGGCGCAGACGCTGCGCATCCGCACAGCGATCTTCCGGCCGAACAGGTTCACCACGGCCACATACAGCAGGGCGGGGATCAGGAAATAGAATCCTGCCCGGCCCACCAGTCCCAGCACCACGGACCGCACCACCATCAGCAGCGCCCCCTCGGGCTTGACGCAGATGAGGACCAGCAGCAAAAACAGGCAGAAGCTGATGAGGGCCGTCACCGCACTGGAAGAGATGGGATTTTCGTATTCCGTGCCCACTTTTGGAGTCTTTTTGCTGTTCGCCGCCTTTTTGGGAGGCGTTTTCTTGGAGACGGACTTGGTCGCCGGTGCTTTGCGCTTGGTGTCCGTCACGATCTTTTCCGCCTGAGACGAAGTTTTCTTCTTAGCCACAGGATCCCTCCTAAACCACGAGATTCAGAATGAAAATAAACAGGGCAAGTCCCCAGCAGTAGACGCCGAACAGGGCGCAGCCGTGGTTCGCCGTCAGACGGCGCATCACGCGGATGCTCCCCATGGCCGCGCCGAAGGACAGCAGCGCCGTCACCAGATACTGGGCGATGATGGCGAAGGAAAGGGTCTCCATGCCGCCGGAGATGATGCCCAGCACGTCATAGACCATCAGGCCCGCCATCATAAACATCTTGATGATCAGGGCCATATTCAGGCTGTAGACCCGCTCCACGCCGCACACCGAGCCGATGGAGACCACGGTGCCGATGGTGGAGATGCCCGGCAAAATGGACGCAGCGCAGCCGCAGCCCATGGCAAGGCCCTCCAGCCGGGACAGAGTCCGGGAGTCCTTGTTGCTGCTGGGCAGGAACTGGGGGACGTAGAGGATCACGCCGTTGAGAAACAGGAACAGGGCGATGGTAAGTAGATTCGTCTGTAAATTCTTCGCGTATTGATACAGGAAAAGGCCGATAATGGTGGGAACCAGCATGGTTTTCACCAGCGACCAGTCCATCATGCTCCTGATATCCAGG
The DNA here is from genome assembly GCA_030539285.1 of Eubacteriales bacterium. Taxonomy (GTDB): domain Bacteria; phylum Bacillota; class Clostridia; order Oscillospirales; family Oscillospiraceae; genus Faecousia. The sequence continues at coordinate 436 of JAUNSH010000087.1, read as the reverse complement.
GGACGTTTCCGCTTTTTCTTCGGCACCCGGGCCAAGGCCCTGGCACGGTTCATTTTGGTAAACTGCACCTGATTGGACAGGTACAGCGCAGCAAACACGCTCAGGTGGAGCATCAGCGCCAGCAAGCTCGTAACGCTGCCAACGCCGAAGAATTTCAGCAGCAGCATCCTGTGGGCCTGGGCGGAAACCGGGAAAATATCCGCCAGCCCTGAAACAAAGCCAAGCAGCAGGCTTTGCAGCCAGTTCAGGTCCAAATCATTCACTCCTTTTGTGATTCCATCAAAACGACATAAATTGCATTACATCATATGATAGCACACTTTTGCCAAGATTTCCAGCCCCATTTTTTAGTTTGGAGTTGGGAGTGATGCGCGTGGAGTGGAAACACTTGTCATCCTGAGCGAGCGAAGCGAGTCGAAGGATCTTCCCGCTTCTT
>JAUNSH010000041.1 GCA_030539285.1 Eubacteriales bacterium | reverse complement strand
CAAGTCCGCTCTTAGTTGCTATAATCGCCTTAAGTTCCTCTTCTTCTGGAACAATTTAGAAAGGAGTTATCACTATGGCAACAGAAATCAAGGATTTTCAAAGCATCACTATTGAAGATATTATTGAGTGGTGCAAGGAAAACAATCAGGTAGAATGGCTCAAGGCAGAAGCAAGCAAGGAAGTAGAACAAAAGATTTATCCAAAAGGGGAGGATGGTAAGGTAGATAAGAAGCAAGCCCCCATCGGCACTAAGATTGTGCCTATCCCTTATACCACTCTCAAGACTAACTTCGTTGCTGAGTTCTTCCCTGACTTAAAAGGAAAAGGTAAGAAGAAAGATTTCCGCACTAAAATTAAGGAGTTAGAGGTATGAAAGACTATATTCAGATTTCCGATTCCCTTACTTCTGCTACCGATGAAATGAAGTATTACCTTAACTGCACCAAAGATAATGAGGATAATAAGGAAGTTAATCCCGCCTATCTGGAAAAGTTAGAGGAATTATACTACTCTTGCAAAGACTTTATGAGCGCCTATGACTACTACACTCAAGCAAAACTCTATGAGTGTGCTAATGCGGAAGAGATGGTAGCCAGGACTAAGGAATTGATGGAATCTCTCAAGAAGTCCTGAGCGGCTCCAAGAGGTAAGAAAATTGCGGGATGGGTAGGGATACCACAACTACCTTTCCTTCGCTCAGAACTCAACTAGGAGCCTCAGAAACAAAAAAAGCCCCTGAGAACTGTAAAAGTTCTCAGGGGCATTAAAAATTTTGCTCTCAAATTTTTAGCAAAGGCTCCTATTTGTTTTTAAGGCTCTTTCCGCTTCTAGTTTTCATCTGCGCTATACTACTATGCTCCATAATTGCGGACTTCACATCGGTGCTATAGAGATTAGCATAACGCTTTACCATATCCAACTCACTATGGGTAAGGACTTGAGCCAGAGTAATAATATCGCCGCCGCTAGTAATCCAGTCCTTAGCGAAAGTATGCCGCAAAAGGTGAATACTCGTTTTATCTACGCCGCACTTATTATTATACTCCCTAATAGCTTTGGTAAGAGTGCTTCTAGCCATCTGCTCCCCATACTCATTACAGAATAAGAAATCATCAGGCATAGCACCTTTATCAATTCGCCAATACTGAATCCATTCCCGCAAAGCCGCAAGCACTTTAGCCTCTAATCCAAGTCTAATTACCTTATGCGCCTTAGTAGTATTATAACTTATGTAGCCTTCCCGCAAGTCCACATCCCTAATCTTTACATTTAAGATTGTGTTGCTTCTGGCTCCTGTGCCAAGGATAAGCATAATGATACAATAGGCTCTGAAATCTCCAAAGTGTTCTACAGGCGGCTTCTTAGTTAAAGCGGCTTTTTCTTTGTCCGTGTATGTTTCCTTAATGGGCGGCTCAACTTCCTTTATAGGGCATTTGAAGCCCTCTATATAGCCTTTTTCCTCGCACCAGTTACCCCAAGTCCGCATAGAGCGCAAATAGTGATTTACCGTTTGTTGGCTCTTGGCTCCACTCACTTTAAGATAGGCAATGAAGCTAAGTTGCGTTGCATCACCACTAAGCCACTCAACAGGGGCATTTTCCGCTTCTTCCTTATCCATATTAAAAGTATTCATAAGGTAGGCGATATACTTTTGATAGAAGCGATTATAGGAATCAATAGTTGCTTTAGAATTGGACTTAGCAAGTTGCTCCACAAGGAACCATCCCCAACAAAGAGCATTGGTATTCTCAGGATTCTTAAAATTGCCTTGTCCTAACTTCTCTTTATAAGAGAGGGCTTTCTTTTTCTCTTTTGGAGTTTGCGCTTTCTTGCTTGATGAAGTGATTCTAGTTTTTCCAGCCATTTTCGTTTTCTCCTTCAAAAGTTTTGAGTTTCAAGACAAGGTATACACGATTTGGAATCCTAGATTCTGAAAAAGGTAGCCTAGATTTTAGGGTAGCTGTCATTTTCTACAATGGTATAAAAAGTTCCCCTTTTACCGTTTTTAGTGGTAAAAGGGGGCTTTTTGATGGCGGAGAAGGAGGGATTTGAACCCTCGATACCCTTTTGGGGTATACACGATTTCCAATCGTGCGCGCTCGGCCAGCTACGCGACTTCTCCATGCGCTGTAGGCTTACTGCCGACTCGCATATAATACACGAACCGCGCCAAAATGTCAAGCATTATTTTTCCTTTTTCGGACATTTTTTATTCCAGAATTTGGCCTGTTCACAAAGAGTTACAAATATGTTACAATCTAGGCGCATATATGCGAGAAAACCAACGCGAGGTGGTACTTATTCGAAGATTTATCTCCATTTTGTTCCTGACCCTGATATTGCTTGCGCTGCCGCTCCGGGCGGAGGCCGCAACTGCTGTCAAAGCCGGTGCGGTGACGACCTCCGGCGGCTCTCTGAATGTACGCACCCAGCCCTCAACCGGTTCGCCGGCGGCGGCATCTCTGAAAAAGGGCAGCTATATTACGCTCCATTCCCGCAGCGGCGATTGGTGGAAGGTGGAATACGACAAGGGCAAGACCGGCTACTGCCACGCCGATTACATCACGGTGGTGCAGGGGACAGCTGTCAGCGTGAATATCCGCTCCGGCAGCCTCAACGTCCGCAGCGGCCCGGGCACCCAGTATGGAAAGACCGCGTCGCTGTACGCGGGGGAACAGGTGCTTCTGCTGAGCACCAGCGACGGCTGGAGCCGGGTCCTGTATCACGGCACCAAAACCGGCTACATCAGCGCTCAGTACCTGTCCGGCTACTATAGCCCCATTTCTCTGTCGGTGCCCAATTTCAAGCAGACCGACAGCCGCTGGGCGGATAAAACCGTGGGCACCTCCGGCAAGCCCTTCTCCCAGATCGGCTGCGCTACTACGGCGGTGGCCATGATGGAGTCCGCCCGGCAGGGGAAGACCATCTACCCGGACGCCATGTCCCAGCAGCTGCGCTACACGTCCTCCGGCGACCTGTACTGGCCCAGCCACTATACCGCCAGCACAGACCCCTCCGGATATCTGGAACGGGTCTACCAAAAGCTGGCCCAGGGCAAGCCGGTGCTGCTGGGCATGAAGAACAGTTACGGCTCCCAGCACTGGGTGGTGGTGACAGGCTTTACCGGCGGCAGTTCGCTTACGGCAGGGGGCTTCACCATCCACGACCCCGGTACGTATAACCGAACGGATCTGGGACAGTTTGTCAGCGCTTACCCAACCTTCTATAAATTCTTTACCTATTAAAAAACCGGGCTGGTTCGCGCCAGCCCGGTTTCTGTATTACAGCAGCGGAATACCCGCCTTCTCACAGGCCTCTACTGTGGCCTGATCCCAGACGCTGGACTGCACCTCTCCAATGTGGGCACAGCCCATCATCAGCATGGCAAGCCGGGACTGTCCGATGCCGCCGCCGATGGTCAGGGGCAGCTCGCCCTTCAGAAGCATCTGATGGAAGGGGAGGGCACGGCGGTCATTGCAGCCAGCCTCCGTCAGCTGACGGTCGAGAGACTCCGCGTCCACACGGATGCCCATGGAGGAGACCTCCAGCGCCCGGCCCAGGGTGTCGTCCCAGAAGAAAATGTCGCAGTTGAGATCCCAGTCGTCATAGTCCGGCGCCCGCCCATCGTGGGGCTTACCGGAGCGCAGGGCGCGGCCGATCTGCATGATGCAGGCGGTCTTATGCTCTTTGACATAAGCGTTCTCCCGCTGGGAGCCGGTGGGCAGGTCGGGATACAGGTCTTCCAGCTCCTGAGTGGTGATGAAGCTGACCTCCCGGCCCAGCTCGGTGCGCAGCTGGGGATAGCGGACGTGGAGCCGGTCGTTGGTGTCACAGATGGCCTTGACGATGGCCCGGACAATGAGCTTCAAAAAGTCCAGATTCCGGTTTTCCCGGGTAATGACCTTCTCCCAGTCCCATTGGTCGACATAAATCGAGTGGACGTTGTCCAGCTCCTCGTCCCGGCGGATGGCGTTCATGTCGGTATACAGGCCGTTGCCAACGGTAAAGTGGTACCGTTTCAGAGCCAGACGCTTCCATTTGGCGAGAGAATGCACCACCTGGGCATCGGCCCCCACGGCGGGAATGTCGAAGGACACAGGCCGCTCGTAGCCGTTCAGATTGTCATTCAGACCGGAGCTTTCGGTGACGAACAGGGGAGCGGAGACGCGCTTCAAATTCAGTGCCTTGGAAAACTCCTCCTGAAAGGTATCCTTGATGTAAGCAATGGCACGCTGGGTATCGTAGGCATCCAGCTTGGGGCTGTAGCCCTCGGGAATCACGATCTTGTTCATGTGTATTCAACCTTTCCGTGAAATATCTCTTCTATTGTATTCGTTTTCGGCATAAAATCAAGGAAAAATTTTCTGCGCCATGCAATCAAATGCCCCCTCCCGGTTGTATAATAGGTGAAAAGCTTTTCAAGGAGAAAACGATATGCTGAACTCAGAGCAATTCACGTGCTGCGCGGAACGCTACATCGACACCGTATTCCGGGTGGCTTTCAACTACATAAAATCGGCGGCGGACGCGGAGGACATCACCCAAAATGTGTTCCTCAAGCTTTTAAAAGAGGACAAGCTCTTTGAAAGCGAAGAGCACGTCAAACGCTGGCTGATCCGGGTGGCTGTCAACGAATGCAAAAACCTGACGAAGGCCCGCTGGTGGCGACAGGAAAACTACGAGGACTACGCGGCAACGCTGTCCTTTGACAATCCGGCTCATTCCGACCTGTTTTACGCGGTGATGGAACTGCCGAAAAAGTACCGCCTGCCTATCTATCTGCACTACTATGAGGAATATTCCACACAGGAAATTGCGCAGATACTGAAATTACCCAAGAATACGGTCTGTGCTCAGCTGCGGCGGGGCAGGGAATTGCTCAGAAAATCCCTCAAGGAGGTGGACACCAATGTTTAAGGACGATTACAAAGCCACTTTTTCCAAAGTGACCGCCTCCGGGGAGACCCACAGGAGGATACTGAACATGACGAAGGAAAATAAAAAACACCGTTCCTTTGGCGGCTGGGCAGGGAAGCTGCTGATCGCGGCGGTGCTGGTGTCACTGCTGACGGTTACGGCAAGCGCGGCGGCACAAAATTGGTTTGTGACCTATTTTTCCAAGGAGAGTGGGAAGCCCTTGTCTCAGGGGCAGGTGGAATTTGTGGAGGAACACACGCAGGATATCAGCCAGAAGCAAACCTGCAACGGCTATTCCATTGAACTGAAATCTGTGCTGTCGGATGGCAGCAATGCCTATGTTGTATTTGGAATCACGGCCCCGGAGGGCGTGTATCTCGACAGAACGGTCAAGGAGGGATACGATCCTGCTCCGCCGCAGCTATGGACGTTTGGACAGTTTATTGGGGGCAGCGCTGGTGCTACCTGGAATGTACAGGATGATGGAGACGGAATTCCCAATACGCAAAATATTGTATACCTGATCTCCAGTGGCAACGCCGCCTTTGAAAATGGCAAGACCTGTGAGATCCATTTTGAAAACCTGATTGCGGAGTATGAAAATGATGCTTACGCCGCAGAGCTGGAGAAAAAGTATGGCTATGTTCCCAAGCTGGGGGAATTGACCGAAGAAGAATACGCAAAGCTCTATCCTATGGAGACTCTGGTGGAGGGAAACTGGGACTTTACCATTACCTTTACCAAGAGTAACGTGCCTGTTGTTGAACTAATTGATGAGCCAGTGGACTATGTAATTGAGTTTGACAGGCCAAACGAACACGTGGTACAAAAAACGAAAGTTACGTCCATCAAGCTTTCGCCGATTGGTTCTCAGTGTACCTTTGAGGCTGTGGGGGAAACGCCAAACGGAATTGGCGGTGAAATATACATGAAGGACGGCAGTATTCATTCCCTTAGCGGCGATGCGATTGGATTCTCAAGTGATAACTATTCGGATGGCAAGTTATCGGCTGCAAAGGCGAGTGAAAAATATTCAGGCGGTATGTTATCGGTTCCGATTGCGTTGGAGGATGTGGACTATGTTTTGTTATCGAATGGCATAAAACTTCCCATGCCGGAGCTTCCCGCGGAATAACCAAAGCCCCTCCCGGTGAAAATCGGGAGGGGCTTTCTATCAGTGAAATATCCTTCGGATGTGAAATGATCCCCTCCGGGGATTGTGAAATTTTCCGCTTTTGCGGAAAGTGAAATGAAATAAATCCGGATTTATTTCGATGAAAAAAGCACGCCGAAGCGTGCTTTTTTCTGGCGGAGTGAGAGGGATTTGAACCCTCGCGCCGCTTTTGACGGCCTACTCCCTTAGCAGGGGAGCCCCTTCGGCCTCTTGGGTATCACTCCGAATCAAAAAGTATTCAACTGATTGCCAAGGTATTCTAGCATAGTGCGCGGGTTTTGTCAAGCGGGAAATTCCATTTCAGGCAGATTTCCTGGAAAGATGTCATCGCGGAACCATCCACTTGACTTTTTTAGCCGCAAATGGTATAGTCTAGGGCATACGGAGAGATGTCCGAGCGGTTTAAGGAGCCAGTCTTGAAAACTGGTGATGGGGCAACCCACCGTGGGTTCGAATCCCACTCTCTCCGCCACAGAGCACCACCCACCTGGGTGGTGTTCTTTCGTTTATCCCGCGGACAGCTCCCATACCCGACAGATTGTGACAAGAAACCTCCCGAACACATAGAATGCACTGAGCCGAAAGGCGAAAATAAACAGAAAGGGTAGTATTCTATGGAAGCCATTCAAACCACACCGCAAAGACCCGATGACAGCCGCTGCGCGGCCATTACCCGGCTGATCGACGCGGTTGCCGAGCAGCAGGAGGCGCTGGCCCGGATCCTGGAGGCGGAGCATGACAAGATCAGAAAGGCCACCCAGCTGAGCGGCGTTGACGTGGACGATCTGGTGGAGATCGACACCAGCGCGGAGCGTATGCTGTCTGCCATCACCCGGCTGGAGCTGGCCATCCAGCTGAAGCTGGATCTGTTCAGCGAATGCCTCTGCCCGGGCACGCCCTGTCCCGCAACAAGAACCACCTGCGGTAAATAACAAAAAATGAGAACCGGGGATTTTTCCCCGGTTCCGTTTTCTTACAGGTTGTGAAGGATATCCAGAAGCTCCTCCATGGTATCCGCGATCCCGACGGCTCCGGCTTCCGTCATTTCCGCCACGCTGCCGTAGCCCCAACTGACGCCAACAGCGGGAATTCCGTGGGCCTTGGCCCCCAGCACGTCATACTTGGTGTCGCCCACCATGACCATATCCTCTTTCGCGCCGCTCTGCTCCAGCAGATAGGCGATGACGGCGTCCTTGGTGCTGCGGGAGGTGTCCGTGGACGCGCCGCAGATGCGGTCAAAATAGGGAGCAAGGCCGAATTTTTCCAGAATGGTCACGGACATTTCCTCCGGCTTGGAGGTGGCGACATAGAGAGTGTATCCCTCGTCTTTCAGTGTTTCCAGCAGCTCCTTCACACCGGGATAAGGGGTATTTTCAAACATGCCGGTGGGGATGTAGCGGCTGCGGTAGACACGGATGGCCTCGTCGGTTTTATCTGCCGGGATGCCGAATTTTTGGAAGGTTTCATACAGGGGCGGGCCGACAAAGACCCGCATTTCCTCCCGGGATGGAACGGGCAGACCGAAATACTGAAGCGCCAGCGCGGCGCAGTTGATGATGCCCTCCCCGGAGTCGGTGAGGGTGCCGTCCAGATCGAATAATACTGTCTTTTTCATGTACGTTTCTCCTTATCCCAGCAAAACATCAGAAATAAGCATCACGCAGAAGCCTACCAGCAATGCATAGGTGGCGCTGCTTTCGTGGTCGTGGTGGGTCTCGGGGATCATCTCGTCGCTGATGACATACAGCATGGTTCCGCCTGCAAAGGCCAGTGCGAAGGGCAGAATAGCAGAAGCCACGCTGACGGCAAAGTAGCCAAGCAAGGTACCCAGCACCTCAATGAGACCCGTTGCCAGAGCGCACAGGAAGGTCCGCTTGGGGCTGATGCCTGCCGCCAGCATGGGGCCGATGATGACCATGCCCTCAGGGATGTTCTGCAAGGCGATGCCGCCAGCGATCAGCATGGCCTCTGCCACATTCTCAGAGCCGAAGCTGACACCGGCAGCCAGACCCTCGGGCAGATTGTGGATGGCAATGGCGGAGACGAACAGCAATACCTTGTCAAGGCGCTGGTTGCCATGATGTTCCTCAGAATCCACCCCCGCCAAATGGTGCAGATGGGGCACCAGCCGGTCCGCCAGATTCAGGCAGACTGCGCCGGCAAAAATGCCCGCTACCGTGATGAATACATTTCCATAGTCCAGAGAGGGAAGGATCAGCCCCAGCACGGCGGCGGCCAGCATGACCCCGGCGGCAAAGGCCAGCACCAGGTCGCTGAACTGGTGGGAAATGTCCTTGATGAGAAAGCCCGCGATGGCGCCGATCACCGTAGCACCGCCGACGCCCAGGGCGGTCAATAAGACTAGCTGCATTGGATTACCTCCTTTTTCCCGCCATTTTAGCACATTCTTTCCCGGATTGCAACGCCCGGGCAGCGTGCCGCGCCGACAGTTTTTTCTGAGGATACCGGTTTGGTGTTGCGCATTTGAAGCAGATTTGATACAATGTAGAAAACGATCAGGGACAATGGAGAAAAAGCATATGAGACTGAAAGGAAGCTGTCCCGCTGCCCTGCGGGAATTCGGAAAATGCGCGGTGGTGTTCTGCCTGTCTGTGGTGGTGGCCATGGGCTCGCTGCTTGCCGCCGCCTTTGCGCCCCAGAGCAGGATCAATGACAATCTGCTGGATTCTGTCGATGGCCTGTACCTTGAGGGGCAGTATCCGGTGATCGGGGACAGGAAGATCAACTCGCTGCTGGATAACGCTACGGATACTGCCATCCTCCGGGCCACCGCTGGTATGAACCGTCACTATCTTGGCTCGGTGCTGACGAATCCTCTGTATACCTACAATACCTCGGTGGAGGATGAGGGGGATTATCCTGTCAAATGTCTGGAGCTGTACAGCATCGGGGAAGCGTCCAGCGGCGCGTTTTTCTACGTCCGCTACTGGATGGGCTTCCGCGCGGTGCTGCGGTGGCTGCTGGTGTTCTTTGACTATTATCAGATCAAACGCTACGTTGGCGCGTTGTTTTTTGCTATGTTCGCTCTGGTGCTGTGCAGCATTGCCAAACGGGTGGATACGAAAACCGCCTTTGCCTTTGCGGTCAGTATTATTTTGGTGCGCCCCCAGGTGATCGTGGGCAGTCTGCAATTTCTGCCCTGCTTTCTGATCGCCTTTACGGCCATGCTGATGGTGCCGCTGCTGACAGACCGGCCCCAGTGGGACGGGGTGTTCTTTCTGGAGATCGGGATCGTGACCATGTTCTTTGATTTCTACACCACGCCGCTGGTCACCGTGGGCTTCCCGCTTGTGTATCTGGCGGTGCTGCGGGCCCGGCAGGGGAAGGGGATCACACTAAAGTGGATGCTGCGGTGTGTGCTGATCTGGCTGGCGGGCTATGCCCTGATGTGGCTGGCGAAGCTGACGCTGACCAGCCTGCTGACCTCGGTGGACGGTCTGGGGGACGGTCTTTCCGCCTTTGCCAGACGGACCGGGATCGAAAAGTCCGAGGGCTATGAGGAATACTACAGCCTGTCCCTGGCCTTTGAGAACCTGCGGTCAGTGATTTTCAGCGATGCCGAGGGGAAAGTGGTCTACCTGCTGGGGGTGGGCCTGACGGTTCTGACGATCGTTATCTGCGCCATGCGGCGGAAATTGAGACTGTCCGCATTTGCTGCCAACGGGTGCCTGCTGTTCGCGGCGGTATTGCCGTTTATCTGGTTCTGCTGCACCGCTCAGCCCATTGCCATCCACTACTGGTATCAGTACCGCTCCATTGCCCTGACCCACTGGGCAGTGGGAGCGTATGTGACGCAGACCTTCTGGCAGGGGGATCCGGAAACGCGATTACAGGCATAAGGAAAGCGGGGCACACGCCCCGCTTTTATTCAAACCGTCTGGCATACCCGCAGCGCCTGCAAAGGGGTTCTACAGCCTCCCGGCGGGAGAAGCCCTCGTAGAGTGCCCGTGCCCGTTGGGAGGACAAAATCTCCTCCATGGACTGCTGAAACAGGTTTCCCAGGGCGATGTCACCCTCGTGGTCGAGACAGCAGGGGACCACGGTGCCGTCGCACAGAACGCCAATCTGGTCCCGAAGACCATAACAGAACAGGCCCCTTCCGCCGTCCTCCGCGTTTAAATCCGGCCAGTCAAACTTTTCTCCGTATTCCAGATATACCCGGTGGGCGATGCGGGTGCCTCTTCGCTCAACGGTCCATGGCTTCGGAAAGCTATGCTCCATTGCTGTCAGGATCTCGTCATTTTTTTCATCCGCGCCGCCCCGGTTCCACAGCCGGTAAACCAGCAGCGGCCCGCCTTTCGCGGCCCGGCCAAAGGAAAAGCAACCGTTCAGATATTCCGAAAATGGGATATCCAGCTCGTTTGCCTCAAAAGCGTGGAGGGAAATATTGATTTTGTGCAGAGCTGGAGCATTCAGCAGGGTGTCCCTTTGCCGGGTGAGCAGGGTTCCGTTGGTGGTCAGAATGACCCGAAACCCGTATTCCTGTGCCAAAGCCAGAAACCGCCCGATCTCCGGATGACACAGCGGCTCCCCCATGAGATGAAAGTACAGGTAATCGGTATAAGGGCGCAGACAGGACATCAGATGGGAAAATTCCTCTTCTGACAGCCGTTTCGGCGGCCTCCGGGTGCCGGGACAGAAGCCGCAGCGCAGATTGCACAGATTGGATATTTCCAGATAGACCTTTTGAAACCGTTTCATAGTGACCTCACACAATTGTTTTTCTCAGAATAGCACACGATGGCTGGAAAAGCAACGGTCCCTTCTGGGAAAGCCCGGCAAAAAACGGAATATTTTCTCAAAAAACACTTGATTTTTGAAATTGACTGTGCTAGAATACCTTGGTCTGAAATCAGGGTGCGTCCTCTGGCAGCGGATCGCTGTTAATGAACGCCTAATATTTAAGGAGGACAAAGAAATGGATTTGGTTAAGGCTCTGAACAGCCAGTACATGAAGGAGGAGCTGCCTGAGGCTAAGGTTGGCGACACCGTTCGTGTGCACGTGCGCATCAAGGAAGGCTCCCGCGAGCGTATCCAGGTGTTCGAAGGCACCGTTATCGCCCGGAAGCATGGCGGTATCGGCGAGACCATCACCGTTCGCCGCATCTCTTACGGCGTCGGCTGTGAGAAGGTCTTCCCCCTGCATTCCCCCAACGTGGCGATGATCGAGACTGTCCGTAAGGGCAAGGTTCGCCGCGCCAAGCTGTACTACCTGCGTGACCGCGCCGGTAAGGCTGCCAAGGTCAAGGAGAAGGTCTGATCCGGAACTTGATAAAGAAAGAGGGCGTTGCCCTCTTTTTTTATTTCCCTGTGGAAAACGGGGGAAGAATGTGGTATAATGCCGTATGTGTTGGCCGATCACGGCAGGCAGGCTTTTGGAATTGAAAGTTGTGATATCCCCTTCGGGGATGATCAGAAAAAATATGTCAAATTGTTTCGCAGGGACTTCTTAACTTTCAACTTTCCATTTTCCATTTTCAACTTGAAAGGAGCGGTTATGACGTCGGATAAGGAAAAGCAGCCCCGGAGCTGGCAGCAGAGTGTACTGCTTTACATCCATGACCTGATGTGTATGCTGATGGTGGTCATGATTTTGTTCCTGATCGTTTTCCGGGTCATTGTGGTGAATCAGGATTCCATGTTCACTACCCTTTGGGATGGGGATTATCTGCTGCTGGTGAGCCAGATGTTCTGCGGCGACCCGGAGCCGGGGGATATTGTGGTCATCAGCAAACAGTCCTTCGACAATGGCAAGGCCATCGTCAAGCGGGTCATCGCTACGGAGGGACAGACCGTGGATATCGACTTTGACAGCGGCATTGTGTACGTGGACGGAGAAGCGCTGGAGGAGCCGTATCTCGACCAGAAAACCACCAATGAGGAAGGAACGGCATTCCCGTTGACGGTGGCTGAAAACTGTATTTTTGTCCTTGGCGACAACCGGGCCGTTTCCCTTGACAGCCGTTCCCCCCAGATCGGACAGATCGACCGGCGGGAGGTGCTGGGCAGGGCGGTGTTCCTGATGATCCCCGGGACCCATCACGGCCAGTTCCTGCCGGACTACAGCCGTATTGGCCCGATCAACTAAGAGAGGTTACAGAATGGATTCCAATTTGAACATTCAGTGGTATCCCGGCCACATGACCAAGACCCGCCGGCAGATCGAAGCGGATCTGAAGCTGGTGGACGCGGTGTGTGAGATCGTGGACGCCCGTATCCCTATTTCCAGCCGGAACCCGGACATCGACGCCATCTGCGGCAGCAAGCCCAGAATTCTGGTGCTGAACCGGATGGATCTGGCAGACCCCGAGGCCACAAAAAAGTGGGCAGAGTTCTTTCGGAGAAAGGGCATGGCCGTGCTTGCCACCGACTGCAAGACCCGGAAGGGCATCGCAGACTTCACTCCCGCCGCCCGGAAGGCCTGCGCGGAAAAGCTGGAACGGGATGCCAAGCGTGGCATGAACCGCCCTCTGCGGGTCATGGTGGTGGGCATCCCCAACGTGGGAAAGTCCACGCTGATCAATCAAATATCCGGCAGAAAGGGTGCGAAGGCCGAGAACCGCCCCGGCGTGACCCGGGGAAAGCAGTGGGTGACCGTGGACAGCGGCTTACAGCTTTTGGATACCCCGGGCATCCTCTGGCCCAAATTCGAGGACCCGGAGGTAGGCATGATGCTGGCCTACACCGGGGCTGTCAAGGAAAACGTCATCGACCTGGAGGAGCTGGCCTGCCATCTCATGACCCTGCTGCACAAATACTATCCCCAGATCCTGCTGGAACGCTACAAGGTGGAAGCCCCGGAGGGCACCCCCGGCTGGGAGCTGCTGGAGCTGGCGGGCCGAAAGCGGGGCTATTTGATCTCCGGGGGCGAAGTCAATCTGGAGCGGATGGCCCGGGTGCTGCTGGACGAGTTCCGTGGCGGCAAGCTGGGAAAATTCACACTGGAAATGCCGGAGGAGCAGCTATGAGCGAAATAACCATGTGGGAAATTGAAGACAGCCTTGGTCTGCATTTTGTTTGCGGCGTGGACGAGGCAGGCCGGGGGCCTTTGGCGGGGCCGGTCTGCGCGGCGGCGGTGATCCTGCCGGAGCACTTGCAGATACCCGGCTTGAATGACAGCAAAAAGCTCACCGACAAAAAGCGCAGGGAATTGTTCCCCATCATTCAGGAGCAGGCCATTGCCTGGGGCATCGGTCTGGCGTCAGAGTCGGAAATTGACGAGATCAACATTTTGCAGGCCACATTTCTCGCTATGCGCCGGGCGCTGGATCAGCTGACTATCCGCCCGGAGATCGCCCTCATTGACGGCAACCGGGAGACAGATTTCGGCCTGCCCGTGAAGACGGTGGTGAAGGGGGACAGTCTCAGCGCCAACATCGCGGCGGCGTCCATTCTGGCCAAGGTCACCCGGGACAACATCATGGTTGAAATGGCGAGCCAGTACCCGGAATACGGCTTTGAAATTCACAAGGGCTATGGTACCAAAGCGCACTATGAAGCTCTGCGCACCTACGGTCCCTGTCCCATTCACAGAAAGACCTTCCTGAAAAAATTCTATGGGGAGAAATAATCTTCTGGGTGCCTGGGGGGAAGCTCTGGCGGCAGAGTACCTGCGAAAGAAACACTATAAGATCCTCGCTTCCGGCTACCGCTGCCGGTTTGGGGAGATCGACCTGATCGCAGCCAACCGTACATACCTGGTGTTTGTGGAGGTCAAGCTCCGCAAATCCGCGGATTTTGCCGCCGCAAGGGAATATGTGGACGCAAGAAAGCAGGAACGTCTCCGGACCACAGCGGCCATGTACCTCGCCCAGCACCCAACAAATCTTCTCTCCCGCTTTGACATTATCGAAATTTACGCGCCGGAGGGCCTGAATACGGCCCATCCGCGGATCAACCACATGGAGGATGCGTTCCAATGAATTTCCCGGTATTTGATTTCCACTGCGACACTGCCCTGGCCCTGCTGGGGGAGGACCTGAATCAGGCGGGCAGTCTGCGTCAAAATAACGGTCACATCGATTTGGAGCGGGCAAGGAAGCTGGGGGGCTATGCCCAGTGCTTCGCCTGCTTCACCACGGATATCCCGGAGCTGCTGCATGGCATTTCGCCCATTCTCCTGTTTGAACGGGAGCTGGCTACCATCCAGCGGGAGGTGGACGCGAACCGCGACCTCATTTCCATTGCCTATTCTATGGAAGAAGTGGAGGAAAACCGGGCAAATGGCAAAATGTCCGCCATTCTGACACTGGAAGGCACGGCGGGGATCGGCTTCAACCCGGAACTGCTGGAAGACCTGTGGGCCATCGGCTTCCGGGTATCCAGCCTGGGCTGGAACGAAAAAAATCCCCTGACCGGCTCCAATGTCACCGGCGGCGGTCTCACCGATCTGGGCCGGGAGTATGTGAAGGAAGCCCAAAGGCTGGGAATGCGCGTTGACGTCAGCCACATCAGCGACGAGGGCTTCTGGGACATCATGAAGATCACCCAGGCCCCTGTCATCGCCACCCACTCCAACAGCCGGGCGGTACATAGCCACAGCCGGAATCTCACGGACGATATGTTCCGGGCCATCTGCGAAACCGGCGGCGTGGCGGGCTACAATGCCTGCCGGGACTTTACGGGAGAAAACCCGGATCTGGATGCCATCTGTGACCACATCCTGCACTTCATGGAGCTGGATCCCAGCGGCAGGCACATCGCCCTGGGCGGCGATCTGGACGGTGTGGAGGCCACGCCCGACGGCTTTGAGGGCGTACAGAGCTATCCCGCCCTGGCCCGTCAGCTTCTGCGCCGGGGCCTGACGGAAGAAACCGTCATGGACATTTTCTGGAACAACGCCATTCGGGTGATGACGCTTCAATGACAGCTGCTCCCTTTCATCCGTCAGAATACGGCCATTTCGCCACAAATAATTCATTTTTCCTTTGTAGACAGAAGGATGGGCCTGTGGTAAAATAAACCAAACGCAGCCGTTTTCGGGAGGGGAGTATCCATGCTGTATGTCACAACACGCAACCGCCGGGATGCCTATACGGCCCAGCGGGCTTTGCGGGAAAACCGGGGGCCGGACGGGGGGATGTACCTGCCCTTCCGCGCGCCGTCCTATCCCGCGGAGGATTGGAAGGAGCTGGCGGCCCAGCCCTTTGGGCAGCGGGTGGCCGAGATCATGAACCGCCTGTTTGGGACCCGGCTGACCTGCTGGGATGTAGACGTGTGCATCGGGCGCAGCCCGGTGGAAATTGTACCTCTGGGCCACCGTACGCTGGTGGCGGAGCTGTGGCACAATGTGGGCCGGTCCTATGACCACATGGCCCGGGAGCTGGCGGAGCAGCTTTTGAACGAACCCAATTATCAGCGGGGCTGGCTGGAAATCGCCCTGCGCATTGCCGTGCTGTTTGGGATCTGCGGGCAGCTGCCAACCGACGAACCGGCAGACATTTCTGTGATCTCCGGGGACTTTACCGCACCCATCAGCGCGTATTATGCGAGGTCCTGGGGCCTTCCCATCGGAAACATCATTTGCTGCTGCAACGAAAACAGCGGCCTGTGGGAGCTTCTGCACCACGGTCAGCTGCGCACAGACCTGACCAGCATTCGGACAGTGCTCCCGGAAGCGGATGTGGCCCTGCCGGAGAATTTGGAGCGTCTTGTCTTTGAAGCCGGCGGCACAGCCGAGGTGGAACGGTATCTGGAAGCCTGCCGCCGTGGCGGCACCTATGCTCCCAGCGATGCGGTGCTGACAAATATGAACCGGGGTCTCCGGGTCAGCGTGGTCAGCAGCCAAAGGATCAGTCAGACCATTTCCAGTGTCTACAGGACTCACCACTATGTCCTGTCTCCGGGAACGGCGCTGGCCTACGCGGGCCTGATGGATGCCCGGGCCAGGCCGGGATTGTCGAAAAACGCCCTGATCCTGGCAGAAAAAAGTCCCGCACTGGACGCGAAGTTCACAGCAGATTCTTTGAAAATATCGGAGCAGGAACTGAACGATTTTCTGTTTTAACTGAAAGCTGACGAATCATAAATTTTCAACTTTCCATTTTCAATTTTCAACTTTAGGGAGGTGCTCTATGGCGCTGTATGCCATCGGCGACCTGCATCTGTGCCTGGGAGCGCCGAAGCCCATGGACGTGTTCGGAGGTGCGTGGATCGGGTATATGGACAAACTCCGGCAGGGGATGTCTGTGATCCGGTCGGAGGACACCACCGTTTTGCTGGGCGATCTGAGCTGGGCGCTGGATCTGGAAGGTGCCCGGCAGGATTTTGCCTGGATCAACGAGATCCCCGGCAGGAAGATCATTCTGAAAGGCAACCACGACTATTGGTGGAGCACCGCCGCAAAATTTGAGAAGTTCTGCAAGGAAAACGACTTCCACGATCTGTATTTGCTCAACAATAACTGTTACGAATACGGTGACTATGCCATCTGCGGCACCCGGGGGTGGTTTTTCGAGGAAGAGCGCAGCGGCCAGCACGACGAAAAGGTATTCAAGCGGGAGCTTCTTCGTTTGGAGGCATCCCTGAAAGCGGCAGGGGACAGGCCCAAGCTGGTATTCCTCCACTACCCGCCCCGGTACAAGGGCTACGAGTGTACGGAGATTTTGAAGCTGCTGGAAGCCTATGAAGTGCGCCGATGCTTCTACGGTCACCTTCACGGCGGAAGCCACAAGCTTGCCATGGAGGGCCAGTGGGACGGGGTGGAATTCCGGCTCACCTCGGCGGATTATCTTGGGTTTCAGCCTTATCCGGTCATTTTATAAGAGTATATTGACTATCGTAGGGCGGGGTCATGACCCCGCCGAGCACGTTGAGTGTTTGTATTGCGTTCGCCTGACGGGTGTTGGGCGAAGGCTGGTTTACCGGATACCATTCACCGAAAGATGCTTATCATCGAGACCGGCTCGGCGAAGTCATGACTCCGCCCTGCGAAGTGAATGTATTTGATACCGTTTTCCTTTACTGCATTGTCGGCCTGATAGAGATAAATTTTCAAAGAATTTTTCAGAAAACTATGGACAAAAGCCGCATATTTTGATAGAATAGATCGGCTGTGAAATAAATATAGAATGGTATCGCCCTGCGAACCAATTTAGGAGGACATTAACCAATGAACGTAAAGAGCATCGAAAGAAACGGCAACGAGGCTACCATCGTTGTGGAGATCGACAAGGATCTGATGGAGTCCGGTGTCAACAAGGCGTATCTCAAGGCTCGCAAGCAGATCATGATCCCCGGCTTCCGGAAGGGCAAGGCACCCCGGAAGATGGTTGAGGCCATGTACGGTGCCCATGTTTTCTATGAAGACGGCCTGGAAGAGATCTTCCCCGAGGTCTATGACTTCGCCGTGGCAAAGCAGGAGGGCCTGAAGGCCATCGGCCGTCCCAGCCTGACCGATATGCAGATCGGTGAGGATGGCTCCGTCACGCTGACTCTGACCACTGAGGTCTATCCTGAGGTCACTCTGGGCCAGTACAAGGGTCTGGAAGTGGAAAAGGCCGAGGCTGAGGTCACCGACGCGCAGGTGCAGGCTGAGCTGGACCGCATGGCCCAGAACGTTGCTTCCACCGAGACCGTGGAGCGGGCTGCTGAGATGGGCGACACTGCCAACATCGACTTCGAGGGCTTCGACAATGGCGTTCCCTTCGATGGCGGCAAGGGCGATAACTTTGACCTGAAGCTTGGCTCCGGCCAGTTCGTCCCCGGCTTTGAGGAGCAGGTGGTCGGCATGACCGCCGGCGAGGAGAAGGACATCGACATCACCTTCCCCGAGGACTATCACGAGAACCTGGCCGGCAAGCCTGTCGTGTTCCATGTGAAGCTGAACAAGGTCACTGTGACCAACGTGCCCGCTCTGGACGACGAGTTTGCCAAGGACGTTTCCGAGTTCGATACCCTGGAGGAGCTGAAGGCCGACATCCGCACCAAGGCTCTGGAGCAGGCTCAGAAGCAGATCGACTCCGCTTTCGAGAACGCCGCTGTGGAGAAGGCCGCTGAGAACACCACCGTGGATATGCCCAAGGCTCTGGTTGAGAATGAGCTGGACACCCAGATGGAGCGCTTTGCCTACCAGCTGCAGATGAGCGGCTACTCCATGGAGCAGTACGCCAAGATGATGGGCGGCGACGTGAACACCATGCGCAACGCCTTCCGTCCCGCCGCTGAGAAGCAGGCCAAGATCTCCGTCACTCTGGAGAAGATCGTGGAGGTCGAGGGCATCACTGTCACCGACGAGGAGATCGAGGAGGAGTTCAAGTCCCTGGCTGAGCAGTACCAGCTGGAGGTGGACAAGGTCAAGGAGATGGTCCCCATGGGCGAGCTGACCGGCAGCCTGACCACCCGCAAGGCTGTGAAGCTGATCACCGACTCCGCCGTGGCCGTTGCCCCCAAGGCCGAGGAGACCACTGAAGGCTAATAGTTATTGATACATCGGGAAACCGGCGTTCTGCCGGTTTCCCTTTGTGAGATTTTCGGCGTTTACAGATTTTCCCTATTTGGAATAACCTTCCCCAGCGATGGTTAGAATGTTTCAAGGCTTTTGAAAGGAGACATCACCATGAGTTTAGTACCCTATGTTGTTGAGCAGACCAGCCGCGGCGAGCGCAGCTACGACATTTTCTCCCGTCTGCTGAATGACCGCATCATCTTCCTGTCCGAGGAAGTCAACGACACCACCGCTTCCCTGGTGGTTGCCCAGCTTCTGTACCTGGAAGCCCAGGATCCGGACAAGGACATCCAGTTCTATATCAACAGCCCCGGCGGCAGCGTCACGGCCGGTATGGCGATCTACGACACCATGCAGTACATCAAGTGTGATGTAGCGACCATCTGTGTCGGCATGGCAGCCTCCATGGGTGCCTTCCTGCTGAGCGCGGGTACTAAGGGCAAGCGCATGGCCCTGCCCAACTCCGAGATCATGATCCACCAGCCCTCTGCCGGTACTCAGGGTCAGATCACAGATATGGCCATCCACATGAAGCGTCTGCAGACCATCAAGGAGCGGATGAACCGCATCCTGTCCGAGAACTGCGGTCAGAGCATCGAGACGGTCACCGCCGCCTGTGAGCGTGACAACTTCATGACGGCAGAGGAAGCCAAGGCCTTCGGCCTCATCGACCGGGTGCTGGAACACCACTAAGCGGGGCAGTTGAAAGTGGAAAATTGCGATATCCCCTTCGGGGATGATTGAAAATTTCAAAAGCTTTCCACTTGCGTTGCTGGCCGCTTTGGCATTGAAACAAATAACGTAGAAATGAGGTACCAGGTGCATGGCAAAGAATACTGAGCCGCCGGTTCGATGCAGCTTCTGCGGGAAGCGGGAGAATCAGGCTTCACGGCTGATTGCCGGTCCTGGGGTGTATATTTGCAGCGACTGCGTCGCGGCGTGCAGTGAGCTTCTGCGCGACGAATACGACCTGGAGCCTGCCGGAACTCCGGCGGCTCCCGACCGTCTGCCTACCCCCATGGAGATGAAAACCTTCATGGATCGCTATATCATCGGTCAGGACGAAGCGAAAGTTGCCCTGTCCGTCGCGGTTTACAATCACTATAAGCGCATTTACTTCGGGGCGGATTCCGATGTAGAGCTGCAAAAGAGCAACATTCTGCTCATCGGCCCCACGGGCAGCGGCAAAACCCTCTTCGCCCAGACGCTGGCGAAGATCCTGAACGTTCCCTTTGCCATCGCTGACGCCACCACCCTGACGGAGGCCGGCTATGTGGGCGACGATGTGGAGAACATCCTGCTGCGCCTGCTGCAGGCCGCGGATTTTGACGTGGAGCTGGCCCAGCGGGGCATCATCTACATCGACGAGATGGATAAGATCGCCCGCAAGAGCGAGAATACCTCCATCACCCGGGATGTGTCCGGCGAGGGCGTGCAGCAGGCTCTGCTGAAGATCCTGGAGGGCACGGTTGCCAACGTTCCCCCTCAGGGCGGGCGCAAGCACCCCCAGCAGGAAATGATCCAGGTGGACACTACCAACATCCTGTTCATCTGCGGCGGCGCCTTTGACGGTCTGGACAAGATCATCGAAAGGCGCACCGACAAGAGCGCCATCGGCTTTGACTCCCCGGTGCAGAGCAAAAAGAAACGGGACGTGGGCACTCTCTTTACCCAGGTGGAGCCTCACGACCTGCTGAAATTCGGCATCATCCCGGAGCTGGTGGGCCGTATGCCGGTGATCACTACCTTGCAGAGCCTGACCCAGAACGATCTGGTCCGCATTCTGGTGGAGCCGAAGAACGCCCTGACCAAGCAGTATCAGGCCTTACTCGCCATGGACGGCGTGGAGCTGGAAGTGTCCGACGAGGCCCTGCTGCTGATCGCCCAGAAAGCCATTGACCGCCAGATCGGCGCCCGGGGCCTGCGGGCCATTATGGAGAAGATCATGACCAGCATTATGTTCCTGATCCCTTCCGATCTCTCCATTCAGAAAATTGTTATTACCCCTGAGTCCGTGGAAGGCGGAGATCCGGTGATCGTGCGGGATGCCGCCCATCCCCGGCAGAAGCTCACTGGTAAGAAATAATGTGGAAGGGGGTAGGTTTACTACCCCCTTTTTTGTGAAAGGAGGGTGATCCCTCATGAATGAAGAAAAACTCTATGCCGGGAAGCTGCCCATTCTGGCTCTGCGTGGACTGACGGTGTTCCCAGACCAGACGGTGCACTTTGACGTGGGCCGGGCCAAGTCCGTGCTGGCGCTGGAAGCGGCCATGAAGGCGGACCAGACGATTTTTCTGGTGCCCCAGAAGGACCTGCTGGTGGACGACCCCAAGCTTTCCGACCTCTATCCCATGGGCACCGTGGCCAAGGTCAAGCAGGTTTTGAAGCCCCAGTCCGAAAACCTGCGGATTTTGGTGACGGGCATCTGCCGGGGCAAGATTTCGGAGCTTTCCCAGTCGGAGCCCTACCTCCATGGCACCATCGAGGCCGTGCCCCAGCAGCAGGAGGAGGACGGTATCCGTGCCCAGGCTCTGCGCCGGGAGGCAAACGCACTGTATGGGCTGTACCTGCAAATGTCCGAGCATCCGGCCCAGACGGTGTACCTGCAAATGATGGCAAGCAGCAGCTCCGGTTTCATTGCCGACAGCATTGCTCAGAATTCCAGCATCGATTTCCCGGACAAGGCAAAGATGCTCTGTATGCTGAACCCCACCCGGCGTCTGGAAACGGCACTGCGCCTCCTGCACCGGGAGGTGGAGATGCTTCGGCTGGAAGCGGAGATCCAGGAGAAGACCAAGGCCGTCCTTGACCAGAACCAGCGGGACTACTATCTGCGCGAGCAGATGAAGGTCATCCGTGAGGAGCTGGGAGAAGGGGAGGACGAGAACGAGTGCGAGAGCTACGCCGCCGAAATTCAGGGACTGAAGCTGGATAAGGACATTGAAAAGAAGCTCCTGAAGGATGTGGACAGGCTCAAAAAGCAGCCCTTTGGCTCCTCTGAGGGGGCCGTGCTGCGCAACTATCTGGACACCGTCCTGGACCTGCCCTGGAACATCAAAACCAAGGAACGGGTGGATGTTTCCGCCGCCCGGAAGATATTGGAGCGGGACCATTTCGGCATGGAAAAGGTGAAGAGCCGCATTCTGGAAACCATCGCCGTGCGGCAGATGGCCCCGGAGATGCCCCCTCAGATCCTGTGTCTGGTCGGCCCTCCCGGCGTGGGCAAGACATCCATTTCTTACTCCGTCGCCAAGGCACTGAACCGGAAAATGGCCAGAGTGTCCTTGGGCGGCGTACACGATGAAGCGGACATCCGGGGCCACCGGAAGACCTACGTGGGTGCCATGCCGGGCCGCATCATGACCGCCATGATCCAGGCAGGCAGCAATAACCCGGTGCTCCTGCTGGACGAGATCGATAAAATGGGCTCCGATTATCGGGGTGACCCCAGCGCGGCATTGCTGGAAGTGCTGGACGCCGAGCAGAACAAGGCCTACCGGGACCACTATTTGGAGATTCCCTACGACCTGTCCGATGTGCTGTTCATCACCACCACCAACACCCTGGACACGGTGCCCCGGCCGCTCCTTGACCGCATGGAGGTCATCGAGCTGGGCTCCTACACTGACGAGGAAAAGGTGATGATTGCGAAAAATCACCTGATCCCCAAGCAGCTAAATAAGCACGGCCTGAAAAAGAGCCAGCTGCGCATTTCCGAGGAAGCCGTACGGGAAACAATCGCCTGCTACACCCGGGAATCCGGCGTCCGCAGTCTGGAACGGTGCTTCGGCGACATCTGCCGAAAGGCGGCTATGGAACTTCTGGACGGGGAAAACGTGAAAAAAGTCAGCGTTACCGCCTCCAATCTGGAAGAATTCCTGGGCGTTCGCAAGCACCTTCCCGACCGTCTGCCCTGCACCGATCAGGTGGGCCTGGTCACGGGCCTGGCCTGGACCAGCGTGGGCGGAGAGACGCTGGAGGTGGAAGTGAACGTCATGGACGGCTCCGGCAAGCTGGAACTGACGGGCAACTTAGGCGATGTGATGAAGGAATCCGCCCACGCGGCTCTGAGCTATATCCGGGCCAACGCGGCGAAGCTGGGGGTCGCTCCCGACTTCTATAAGACCAAGGATATCCATGTCCACTTCCCGGAGGGCGCGGTGCCCAAGGACGGCCCCTCTGCCGGTGTGACGGTGTGCACGGCCATGGTGTCGGCGCTGACGGGGGTTTCTGTCCGTTCCGACGTGGCGATGACCGGCGAAATTTCCCTCCGGGGCCGGGTGCTTCGCATCGGCGGACTGCGGGAAAAGACCATGGCGGCCCTGCGCCACGGCATCCGCACGGTGATCATCCCCGCCGACAACGAGCGGGATCTGGAGGAGATCGACCAGACCGTCCGCCGTCAGCTGAACTTCGTCAGTGCGTCCACGGTGGACACGGTACTGGAAACCGCCCTGAACCGCCCCAGCGAATGCGTTCCCGCCCTGCTGACGGAGCTGCCGGAGCGAAAGCCCCGTACCAGAAAGCCGGAGCTGCGCCAATAAGGAGACATAGATGAATTTTCAGAATGTGGAATTTTTGATTTCCGCCGCCGCCCCCAAGGACTTCCCCAAAAACCGCCTGCCGGAGATCGCCTTCGCGGGCAAGTCCAACGTGGGAAAATCCTCGGTGATCAACCGGCTGCTTCAGCGCAAAAACTTCGCCCGGGTAGGGGACAAGCCGGGAAAAACCGTCCATGTCAACTATTTTGTCATCGACAAACAGTGCTATCTGGTGGATCTTCCCGGCTACGGCTTCGCCAAGGTATCCCAGAAGGAAAAGGATCGGTGGGCAAAGCTCATGGAGGACTACTTTGCCGCGGGGCGCATCGACCTGGGCGTGCTGATCGTGGACTACCGCCATCCGCCCACCAACAACGATATCACCATGGCCAATTGGTTTCTGGAAAGCGGCTGCCCCTTCGTGGTGGTGGCGAACAAAATGGACAAGCTCAAAAAAAGCGAGCTTGTCCCCAATTTGGAAACCATCCGTGCCGACCTGAACCTGCCGGAAACCTGTCCTGTCGTTCCCTTCTCCGCGGAAAAGGGCGACGGACGGGATGAGCTGGTGCGCCATATTCTGGCTGCCGTAAAGGAGCAGCCGTGACCTTTGATTTGGCGGACTGGCGGGTGCAGGTGGACCTGGACGCCACCCGGCGGCACACCCGGGAAAACGCCTCGGACCACTGTGAATGCGCTTACTGCCGGAATTTTTATGAGACTTTGCAGCTCAGCTATCCCGGCCTGTGCGTGGCCCTGTCAAGGCTTGGCATCGATCCCATGGGGCCGTCTGAATTGATGCCCTTCACGCCGACCCTGTACCTGGCCTGCTATCGGCTCAAGGGCAGGATCCTGCGCTGGGGCCGCAGCGAACTGGCGGTGGGGGGCATCCCCATCGTGCTGGAAGCAGGGGAGGAAGGCTCCTTCTTCCTCTGGGTGGGGGAGCTGGAGCTGCCCTGGGTCCAGCAGGAGCCTGGGTCGGAAGTGACCTCCCCCGCAAATTTACCGGAATTTTTGGAGCGCATGAAGCGGATGTGGGAGTTACGCCACGGGCAGGAATTTGTATGTTCATAAAAAAGAGGACAGCGTTGGGCTGTCCTCTTTCTTCTTTATGCGTTGGCCTTGGCTTCTTTCAATGCCTTTGCCAGCTGGTCGGGGCAGGAGGTGCTCTTCATGCCGCAGGTGGTCCCTTCCAGCCGGGCGATGACATCGTCCACATCCATGCCCTCCACCAGCTGCCCGATGCCCTTGAGGTTGCCGTTGCAGCCGCCCAGGAACTGGACATTCTTGACCTTGCCATCCTCCAGATCGAAGTAGATCATCTGAGAGCAGGTGCCTTTTGTTTTATACTGATACATACTTATTCTCCTTTTTGGTATATTTATTCCGTTAAATCTACGAGCTTTGCTGAAACAAGCTCTGCCAGAGCCTCCGGCGGGAGGATCATCTGCTGACCTCTGGCCCCGGCGGACACGGCGATCTCGTCCCATAAAATGCAGCTTTCGTCAAAGAAAGTGGGATATTTTTTCTTCATGCCCACAGGGCTGCATCCACCCCGGATATACCCGGTCAGGCCCAGCAGCTCCTTCACCGCTACCAGCTCCATATTCTTGTCCCCGGCGGCTTTCGCGGCCTTTTTCAGGTTCAGTTCGCAGCACACGGGGATGCAGAACACATTGATGCCGGTTTTCTCGCCCCGGGCAACCAACGTCTTGAAGACCTGCTCCGGGGGCATTCCGATGCTTTCGGCGGCATGGACACCGCTGAGGTCGGATTCGTCAAATTCATAAGAAGTCTCCCGGCAGGGAAGGCCCGCCTGCTGCACCAGACGCACCGCGTTTGTTTTCGTAGCCATAGCATCACCACGCTGTATTATACGACAAAAAGTTTGTGCTGGCAAGAGGGAATTATGCCGTGAAAAGTGGTTATGCTAAAACAGTTGAAAGTTGAAAGTGATGGTATCCCCTGCGGGGATGATTGGAATTGTGGGACAGCTAACTTTCAATTTTCAACTTTTCACTTTCAATTCACAATATGTGGGGGGCGCGGCTATGAATGAGAACGCGGAAATGAAAAAGCAGGAGCGGGAGCAGATCGTGGAGCTTGGCTCCGATATCACCAAATCGAAAAAGGGAAACATTTATACCCTCACCATCATCGGCCAGGTGGAGGGCCATCAGGTGGCGCCGGAGACGGTGAAGACCACCAAATATGAGCACGTGCTGCCGCTGCTGGCAGGCATCGAGGAAAGTGACGACATTGACGGCCTGCTGCTGCTTCTGAACACGGTCGGCGGCGACATCGAGGCGGGACTGGCCATCGCCGAAATGATCGCCGGGATGAAGAAGCCCACGGTATCCCTGGTGCTGGGGGGCGGGCACTCCATAGGCATCCCCCTGGCGGTGTGCACCAAAAAGTCCTTCATCACTCCAACTGCCAGCATGACGGTGCACCCGGTGCGGATGACGGGCCTGGTGGTGGGAGCACCCCAGACTTTCCGGTATTTCCAGCGCATTCAGGAGCAGATCGCGGATTTTGTCACCGCAAACTCCAAAATCACCCGGGAAAAGTTTGAACACTATATGATGGCCACCGGGGAGATGGCCACAGACGTGGGCACCATCCTCTACGGCAAGGAGGCGGTGGCCTCGGGCCTGATCGACAGGCTGGGCGGCCTGAACGACGCCCTGACCACCCTGCATAAGATGATCGGGAAGGAGCACAAATCGCAGAGAGTGAAGAGTGGAGAGTGAAGC